>NZ_CP156079.1:4095550-4401556 GCF_040892545.1 Paracidovorax avenae | reverse complement strand
CCAGGCACCCATTTCCATGTCCTTGCGGCCGGTCGCCTCCTGCATCGTGGGCACGTCGGGAACGAGCGGGGAGCGCCTGTCGCTCGTGATGGCCAGTGGTCGGATCGAACCGACGCGCACATGCGGCATCGCTTCGTTGATGGGCAGCAGCATGAACTGCACGTTGCCTGCGAGCAGGTCCGCCACGGCCGGCGCGCTGCCCTTGTACGCGACGTGTTCCGCCTTGATGCCCATGGCATCGGTGAACAGCGCGCCGCCCAGGTGCAGCAGCGCGCCCGCGCCGGACGATGCGTAGTTCAGCTTGCCCGGGTTCTCCTTGCTGTAGCTCACCAGTTCCGCGACGGTCCTGGCCGGCAACTGCGGAGAGGCCACCAGCAGCAGCGGGATCGTGGCGGTCAGCGACACCGGGATGAAGTCGGTGTACGGGTCGAAGCCGGGCTTGCTGTAGAGCGAAGGCGCCAGCACGACGGCCGAGGTGCCGTAGAACAGGTTGTACCCGTCGGCAGGGGAGCGCTTGATGTCCATGGCGGCCAGGTTCCCTCCGGCGCCGCCCTTGTTCTCGATCACCAGAGTGCCGCCCAGTTCTTTCGCCAGCTGCTGGCCGACCAGCCGGGCATTGATGTCCGCGGACCCGCCCGGGGGAAAGCCCACGACGAGGCGCACGGGCCGGGAAGGGTAGGCGTCGGCGGCCCGGGCGGCGGCGGGCACGAGGCCGAGCGCTGCGGCAGATAGGGCCATCAGGTGGAATTGGCGGCGTTGCATGTTGTCTCCTCGCATTTCCGGGATTCAGGCCAGGCCCAGGCGCTTGAGCGTGTCGCCCAGGCCGAGCAGTTCCACGGTGGATACGCCTTGTTCGATCGCTTCGCGCTGGCCGGCTTCCTTGGCCTCGCGGGCATTGCTCTTCTCGATGGCCATGTCCACTTCTTCCTGGAGCACCAGCACCAGGCCGTCGCGGTCGCCCACGACGATGTCGCCCGGGCGGATGACGACGTCGCCGATGGTGATGGGAACGTTGACCTTGCCGGGCTGGGTCTTGCCGGTGCCCTTGATGGACAGGCCGCGGCAGAAGACGGGAAACTTCAGGTCGATGATGAGATCGGCGTCGCGCACGCATCCGCTGATCACCAGGGCGACGATGCCCTTCTTCATCGCCTGCAGCGTCAGGACATCGCCCCAGGGGCCTGCTTCCATGAAGCCCTTGGCATCCACGACCAGCACGTCGCCGGGTCGTGCCTTCTGGACCGCGTAGTGCAGGATGAGGTTGTCCGCAGGGCGGGCATCGACGGTGAGCGCGGGACCGGCGATGCGCAGGGACGGGTCGATCGGTTTCATCCCGTGGTCGAAGGCGCCCTTGGCGCCTTGCGCTTCGTAGATGGTGGCGGTGCCGAGGTCGCGGAGGGCCTGGAGCTTTTCCGGAGTGATGGTCATGGTGTTGCCGTCAAGGAGGAGTGGGGCGGAGGCAGGAGGAAAGTCAGCGGGGCGCGGCGTGCCGGGCCTCCTGGGCCAGCAGCCATTGCACGGCCTGGTCGGTGGTCGGTTCGGCCTGGGGAAGCGGCGATGCCTGGAGCTGCGAGGCCGTGGCGCGGAACCGGTCGCCGACGCCGCCCAGCACTCGCGACGGCAGGCCGTGGGACGCCAGCTCCTCCGCGGCCTGCTCCACTTCATGGGCGCGGCGGGCGGCGTGTACGACGTGCGTGCGCACGAGCATGTCGATGAAGTCGCGCAGCGGCGTGCGGTCGATGTCCGCCAGCACGCCGGGGAGCTTGCCGCGGACGCCCTGGCGTTCGGCAGCCATCAGCAGTTCCACGCTGAGGGCCTCCATGCCCTTGGTGAACACGCTGCGCAGGATCTTCAGCGCGATGGCATCGCCGGGCCGGCCGCCCTCGATGACCTCCATGCGCCCCTGGATGCCGTCGAAGATGGCCTTCAGTTCATCGGCCCGGTCGCCGGATGCCAGCAGGGGCGTCCGCTCGCGGGCGAGGGAGACGGCGCCCATGATCGCCGTGTCGATGTAGCCCACCCCGGACTGTGCCGCGGATGCGGCGGCATCGCGCTTGTCCTCCGGGGACGCGGTGGTGAAGTCCGCGATCGCCGATCCGCGGCGCTGGTGGCGGGCGCAGGCGGATGCGACCGCCCGGGCCTGGCTGCCGATGACGCAGGAGAAGGTCCAGTCGGCCTCTTCGAGCCAGGGGCCCGGCTCGGCGTGCATGTGCGCTCCCATGCCTTCGGCCAGCGCGGCGGCCGCGGCGGACGGCTGGCGTTCGCACACCAGCAGTCCGTGTCCTTGCCGGTGGAGGGGGGCGGCGAACGTGCGTCCCACCTCCCCGAGTCCGATGATTGCAATCTTCATATGCGGTGTTCCTTTGCCGGGAATAGTACAAATAAAAAACATTGAAGACCATAATCCGCAGGGAAAACACCTATGCGTGCTGGAATCAGGGCTATTTGGTATTTTTTATGTACTGTTTGTCGCGTATGAGGCGGGGTGCGGTGCCGTCCCTAGAATCCATGGATCACATGGAAGGACGCGGCATGGCCACCGGAACGAGGAAGGCATACGAAGAGCTCAAGCACCGGCTCGTGGCGGGCCACTACCAGCCGGGAACGCAACTCAAGGAAGAACCGCTCGCGGAGGAATTCGGGATCAGCCGGACACCCGTGCGGGCCGCGCTGCGCCGGCTCGTGGAAGACGGGCTGGCCACGTCCGATGGCGGGCGCGGCATACAGGTCGCGGCCTGGACGGAATGGGACATCGCCGAGGTGTTCCAGCTGCGGCTTCTGCTCGAACCGTATGCCGCGCAGCTGGCCGCGGAGCGCTGCACTCCCGAAGTCCTCCAGCGCCTCGAGGACAGCAACGCGAGGATGGGCGCAGCCATCGCCGCGAACAAGTCCAACATGGCCTCGCTGGTGCAGGACGCCAACCGGGACTTCCACCACACGCTGCTGCAGGCCAGCGGGTCGCACCGCCTCATGAACATGCTCGGCACCATGATCGACATGCCCGTCATCACCGGCTCGTTCCAGCTGTATGCCCGCTCGGACATGGAGCAGAGCCTCCATCACCACCAGGACCTGACCCTGGCCGTCTCGGCGCGGGACGGAGAGCTGGCCAAGCAGGTGATGCAGCTGCACCTGCAGATCTCGCACCGCCGGTTCGTGCGCTCCCGCCGCAGCTAGCGGCGCGTGCTATACATTGCCCCGAGCAATCCACCATCCGAGAGGACCGCATGCCCATGACGATCAAATCCCTCCTGAAATCCTCCGTCGCGGCGCTGGCGATCGCCGGCGGCGGCGCAGCCTGCGCCCAGGGCACGCCCATCGATGCCGCGGCGTTCGATGCGCTGGTCGCGCAGGGCCCCGTCGCCAGCGCCGAGGCCATCGCGGCGAGCCCCTGGGCCAGCAAGATCAAACAGGCCGGCACCCTGCGCCTGGGCGGCACCCAGACCTCGAACCTGTTCTCGCTGCTGAACGAGAAGGACGGCCGGATGCGCGGTTTCGACGCCGGCATCGCCCAGCTCCTGACGCGCTACATCCTGGGCGACGCCTCCAAGGTCCAGTTCACGCAGGTGACCTCGTCCACGCGCGAGCAGGTCCTCATCAATGGCCAGGTGGACACGGTCATCGCCACCTATTCCATCACCCCCGCCCGCGCCGAGAAGATCTCCTTCGCGGGCCCGTACTACACCTCGCAGGCCGGGGTGCTGGTCAAGGCGAACAACAAGGCGATCCAGTCGGTCAACGACCTGGGCGGCAGGAAGGTTGCCACGCAGGCCGGCTCCACGGGGCCGGCGATCCTCGCGCAGTTCGCGCCCAAGAGCACCGTGCAGGAGTTCCAGACGCACCAGGAGGCCCTGGACGGGCTGCGCCAGGGGCGCGTGGATGCCTACGTGACCGATTACACGCTGCTGCTCAACACCCTGAGCCTCGGCACCGGCGACGCGAAGCTCGCGGGCGCACCGTTCGGCGCGCAGGACCCGTACGGCATCGGCCTGCCCAAGGGCTCGGACGGCGTGGCCTTCGTGAACGCGTTCCTGAAGAAGATCGAAGCCGACGGCACCTGGGCCAAGCTCTGGACGATCGCCATCGGCCAGCGCACGGGCAGCACGGCCGTCCCCACGCCGCCCGCGCTGCCCTGAACGATGGGCGAGGTTTCCAGGCTCCTGGCCGACCACGGGCCTGCCTTCGGGCAGGCCCTTTTGCTGACCTGGAAGCTCACCGCGCTGTCGTTCGTGCCGGGCGTGCTGCTGGGCATGGCGGTGGCGATGCTGCGGCTCTTCCCGCTGCCGCCGCTGCGCTGGGTGCTCACCCTCTACGTCGAGACCTTCCGCAACATCCCCAGCGTGGCGCTGCTGATCTTCATCGTGTTCGCGCTGCCCGATCTCGAGTTCGTGATCGACTACGAACCCAGCGTGGTGCTGACCCTGGTGCTGGTGTGCTCCGCGTTCACGGCGGACTATGTCCGCTCGGGCATCAACACCATTCCCGGCGGCCAGATCGAGGCCGCGCTCAGCTTAGGGATGCGGCCCGCGCGGATCATCTGGTCGGTGGTGCTGCCCCAGGCGATGCGCTCCGTGGTGCAGCCGATGACGTCGCTGCTCATCGCGCTGATGCTGTCCACCTCGCTCGCGTCGCAGGTGCCGTTCCCGGGCCGGGAGCTCACCACGCTGGTCTCCAAGATCGCGACCGACTCCGCGGCCGGCATGGCCGCCTTCGCCGTCGCGGCCGCGATGTACGTGGCCAGCGGCCTGCTCATCGCCTGGGCCGGAGCCGCCCTGGACAGGAAGCTGCGGATCCTGCGATGAACCGATCCCTCGAAGACATCCTGTTCGGCGCGCCGAACCCCCGCGCCCGCACCCTCACCCGCGTGGCGAGCGTGGTCGCGGCAGGCGTGCTGCTCCTGCTGGCGGTCGGCATCGCGTTCCGCTTCCATGCCGCCGGGCAGCTCGATGCCCGCTACTGGAAATTCTTCGCCTGGCCGACGACCTGGACCTTCCTGGCCAAGGGCCTGCTCGGCACGCTGGCCTCGGCGGCGATGGCCGCGGCCATCGCGCTCTCCCTGGGCCTGGTGCTGCTGGCAGGGCGCCTGGCGCGGTACCGGTTCGTGCGCTGGCCGGCCGTCGCGGCCATCGAGTTCCTGCGCGGCACGCCGACGCTGTTGCTCATCTACGTGTGCTTCCTGGTGCTGCCCTCGGCTGGCATCAAGCTCAGTACCTACTGGATGCTGACCCTGCCCATCGGCCTCAGCACGGCAGCCGTGGTGGCCGAGGTCTATCGCTCAGGCGTGCTCGCCGTGCCCCGCGGCCAGACCGATGCCGCGCGCAGCCTGGGCATGAAGGAAACCCAGGTGTTCTTCTCCATCGTGTTCCCCCAGGCGCTGCGCTACATCGTGCCGGCCCTGGTCGCGCAGCTGGTGATCGTGGTGAAGGACACCACCTTCGGCTATGTCGTCACCTATGGCGAGCTGATGCAGAACGCCCGCGTGCTCATCGCCAACTACCACTCGCTGGTACCGGTGTACCTCATCGTGGCGGCGCTGTACTGCCTGGTGAACTACGCGATTTCGCGGGCGAGCCGGCGGCTGGGGCGGCCGGTGCATTGAGCGCGGCGCGGCGCAGGTCCAGCCACAGGCAGTGCCACTGGTCGAACTCGATTTTCAACAGGTTGTAGCCCGTGACCGGCCGGACGAGGCCATAGCGGCACGGCAGGTCGGGCCGTTCGGCGATGTAGGTGCCGAACAGCCGGTCGAAGACGATCAGCACGCCGCCGTAGTTGCCGTCCAGGTATTCGAGGTTGGACGCGTGGTGCACGCGGTGCGCCGAGGGCGTGTTCAGTAACCATTCGAGCGGGCCCAGCCGTGGGATCCAGGTCGCGTGGATCCAGAACTGGTAGAGCAGGTTCAGCGACAGCATCACCAGGATCACCTTCGGCGGCATGCCGAGCAGGGGCGCGGCCATGAAAAACAGCAGCGTCCCGGTGAGCTTGCCCGTCCAGCCAAAGCGGTATGCGGCCGACAGGTTCAGGTCGTTCGGCGAGTGGTGGATCGCGTGGGTGCACCAGAACCAGCGCACGCGGTGCGCGGCGCGGTGGTACCAGTAGTAGCAGAACTCCTGGGCGATGAAGCATGCGGCCCAGCCGGTCCAGTGGTCCATGGGCAGCGTCCAGAGCCGGTGCTGGTAGAGCCAGTCCATCGCCTGGCTCCAGAACGCGAGCGGCAGCAGCCAGCGCAGGGGGTATTCGCGCACCAGGAAGTCGACAAGCGACACCCCGCTCGCGCGCCAGTCGTACCGGGGCCCGGCCGCGCGCAGCGACAGCACGGCGGCCTCCGCGGCGGATGCGACCAGCACGGTCAACACCGCGAACTTCAGGATCGTGTACAGGACATCCATGCCGCCAATCTAGAGGTGTGCGCGCGGCGGCGCCAGCGCGATGCGACGGAAGGCGCTGGAGATGGAGTGAACCGGGCGATGGAGGGGGCCGCCTGCCGCGATGTCTTTCGCAAGAGCGGTCAGGCGGCCTGGCGGCCACTTGCGGCCAGCGATGCCGCCAGCTGCCGCGCGGACTTGGCGCTCACGCCCTTGCCCGTGATCGACAGCGCCGGCGGATGGGCGAGCATGCGCGCAAACACCTGCTGCACTTCGTCCGCACGGATGTCGCTGATCAGCGCGATCGTCTCGGCCAGCGGCGTCACGGTGCCGTGCGCGAACACCTCTTCCACGGCCCGTTCCATCGTCGCGAAGGGCCGCTCGCTGCCGCGCACGCGCGAGACCGTGAGCTGGTTCTTCGCGCGCTCCAGGTGCACCGGGTCGATGGCGGCGGCCTGCGCATGCAGCAGCCCGCCTGTGGCACGGACCAATTCCCCGACCTTGTCCGGCGTGGTGACGGCATGCACCACGAAATTGAGCCATGCGTCGCCGCTGTCGATCGTGGCATCGGCGTTATAGGCCAAGCCCAGCCGCTCGCGCACCGTGTCCACCAGCGGTGCCGACATCCCGCCGCCGAACAGGTTGGCCGCCAGCGCCGCGGCCAGGCGCCAGCGCTGCGGCGGCATGGCCGTGCCCATGCCTTCAGGCCCCGCGGGCCCCAGCGGATAGGCGATGTTCAGGAACACCTGCGACACCTGCGTGAAGCGGCGCGCCACGGCCTGGCCGACATGCGGAGCCGGCGCGGGCGGCAGGGACCCGGCGCCGCCGGCCGGCGACGCGGGCATCTCCGAGAAAAGCTCCCCTGCGCGCCGCATCCACGCACCGACGTCGAAATTCCCCGCGGCCGCCACGATGGTCTTGCCGGCCACGTAGTGCCGCTGCACGTGCCGCACCAGGTCATCGCGCGTGAAGCCCTCGATGTTCTCCACGGTGCCGATCACCGGCATGCCCATCGGATCATCGCCCCACAGCGCGCGGTCCAGCAGGTCGCTGGAGCTGTCCTCCGGGTCCTCGTCGTACTCGATCGCCTCCTGCCGGATCACCTCCAGCTCGCGCTGCAGCTCGGCCTCGGGGAACGTGCTGTGCAGCACGATGTCCGCCGTCATGCCCAGCAGCTGCAGCGCATGCTGCCCCAGCCCGGTCATGAAATAGCCCGTGCTGTCCTTGCCCGTGTACGCGTTCACGTCCGCGCCCAGCCGCTCCGCATCGAGGTTGATCGCCTGCACCGAGCGCGTGGCCGTGCCCTTGAACGCCATGTGCTCCAGCACGTGACTGATGCCGTTGGTCTCCGGCGTCTCGTCGCGCGAGCCCACGCGCAGGAACACGCCGACGCTGGCGCTCTGCACGTGGGGCATGGGGAGGGCGAGGAGGCGGACGCCGTTGGGGAGTGTGTGGAGCATGTGGGAAGAGGGGCTTTGCCACCAGGATCTCGGGCAGCGTTTCCGGGCAGTGGGTATCAGGCAATGATCGCAGGATCGCGCAGTGCCCAAGGCCTCGCTGGTACCCGGGGATTTCCGGTCAGCATCCTTCCAGCGGCGTGCACCTTCGTCGCACCCGCCATGCGCCGAAACAGAAAAAGCCCTTGATGGTTCATCAAGGGCTTTTCCCTGGAGGCTTGCTCGGGCGCTTTGAATTCTCTCCCTGCTGGCAGGCCCGGGATATTCAGGTCGTGAGGCCCGCTTGATCCAGCGGCGCCTTCCAGCGCACCTGGACCATCTTGGCGAAACCCTGGCCTGTGGGATGCAACTCGTTGGCCCAGTCTTCGGGTTGAAGCGTGCCTCGTCCATCAATGAAGACCACGCGATCAGGCAATGCTTTCTGCAAGGTATCGAGCGTTCTGGAGTGCCCGTCGATGATCAGCTTGACGCACGCATCGTAGAGACCGGGCGGTACCTGCGCATCCTCGAGGGCCGGCCGGATCCATCCCTCCTTCCCGAAAACCCCTTTGCCGGTTACCGGCGCATAGTCGTAGTTGTGAACAAAGAACTTCGCTGACGCAGGAATGGTCAAGGATGCTTCCGTGATGAACTGGGCATATGACCGGTACACCTTGTATTCGAGATCCTTGAGGGTGAATTCCCCATCCCCCGGCCGGAAGCATTCCTGGGCGGTCTGCGCAGTTTTGCAGTTGCCGTTCAACAGGGGGCGCAGGTCATCGAACCCGGCGAAATCGTTCCCTCCCCCACTGATCAGGATGGCTTCGCAGGTGGAGCCATAGAGCCTGATGACGTTCCTGAACCGCTTTTGCCAGAAGCCTTGGGAAAACTGGCGAATCTCCAGGCCGTTCTTGCCCGTCACCAGGATCCTGCGTCCGGAGCTTTTCACCAGGTCGCCGATCGAGTTCACCAGCGAGCCGCCGTACATCGGATAGTGGAACCACGAATCCCCGAAAGCGAGAATCGTCGCGTTCGCGGGGACTTGCTGCAATTCTTCCTGAGACCAGTAGACAACTTCGCTATAGGCCATGTTCCTCGCTCCTCGTGGTTATTTGGAGGCCAGCCTAGCCAAGCGGGCATAGCGGGTCAATCCAATGGATGGCGATTGGAGTGCAGCCTCCAGTTTGTCTGAATTGCGCGGGATTTTCGCTATCTCCAAGGCGTTGGAAAAAGCCTGATGTTTACTGATGCTTGAGAACCGCTACGCAACGGATCTTGCAGCCCGCACTACTCTCCCCCCGGCGGAGAGCGCGGTAGGAAAAGCGCCGAGCCGCGCAGCGCCCCATGGTGTGCGGCATCGCCGCGGGAACCGCCAGCGCGCTCATCCAACTGCTAGTGGACCCAGACCTCTCTACGACGTGCCGGCGGTTGACGTGGGGCCGACCCGCCTGGGCCTGGGCGGGCCGCTGGTGGGCGCGCTATCGGCCTGCGTGCCCGAGGTCTGGGGCAATGGCTACAGCGTGGTGTCGTCGGTGCTGCAGGGCGGGCACCTGTGGCAGTGGATCGTGGTGGTGATGCTGACCAGATCGTGGCGACGGCGCTGAGTTCGGGCAGCGGCGCGATCGGCGGCGTGTTCACGCCCTCGCTGTTCGTCGGCACCACGGCCGACAGCATGCTCGCCCAGCTCGCGGCCATGACGCTGCCGGCCGCCTGGGTGGGCGACCCGCGCGCGCTGGCCATCATCGGCATGGCCGCCGTGCTCGCGGCCGTGACCCATGCCTCGCTGATGGCCATCGTGATGGTGCTGGAGATGACGAACCAGTTCCAGATGACGGTGCCGGTGATGCTGGCCTGCGCGGTGGCGTATGCGGTGAGCACGCAGTTCGGGGGGCGGCCGTTGTATGGGAATCCGATTGAGGCGGGGCGGTGAGGGCTGGAGCGGGGCCGGTTGTGTGGTGCGCAGTAGGCCTACAAAGTTGCAGTGAAGCATTGAGGCTAGTTAGCGCCACGCAGGTTGACTTCCGCGCCATGGTCGAGCGCGGCGCACTGTCTTGCGCCGCTATCACGGGGCATCTTGAGCAGCGCCAATGCCTTGGTGTTATGCCGTGGGCTCGTCTTCGGTTGGCTCTATTGCCGAGACTTCAGGCACTGGCGTAGAAAGCTCGAACAAGGACTTGTCCAGGACCGTTTTCTTTCCGATCACGGCGCTCAAGAACTCTTCGTACATTGCCTTCGACTTCCCGAGCACCTCGGCCTTTACATCTTTGGTGAGATCTACCTCGTCAACACGGTTTTCAAGGCAGAACGCCGCCAGCCTACGGCGGTAAAGCGATTGGGCCACCAAAGATCGGGATCGAGCCCTGTCTTCGTCGATAAGCGCCTTTAGCTCGGGCGTGGCGGATTTCCACAACTCAAGAATCAGATAGCGGTACTTGGGCCATTCTGCCGGCTGTAGCTCACCTGGAAGGACGACCTCTCGGAACGTCGGTCCGCCGGCCTTGAGCTTCACTTCCGGCTCAACCAACAACTCACCCTCGAAGGCGTGCAGCAATGCTTTCAGCTCGCTGATGTTCTTGGGCTTTAGGAGGCCGTTTACGGCCTCGACATACTCGTTGAGTAGCTCTGCGGTCGAATGCTGCACGCCACCGAAAGCGATTTGGATAGCCTCTGCGTACGTGCATACCACAGCTGTCTGGAATGCCACCGTGGAGAACACATCGCTGAAGAGGCGGTCGATGGCATCACGCACCGGCTTCGCTACTACCCCATCATTGATGACCTGCTTTTTCGCCCCGCTCGACATGGCATCCAGCATGAAGAGTGCACGGGTTGCCTTCATGGATTCCACGGTAGCCTTTCGGCTAGCCAATACACCATTGAATCGGTTCAGTGTTTCGCGAATTTCGGGGGTCGTCCAGCTGGGCTCCTTGTCCTGCACACGGCGGTTGAGCCCCTCGCGAAAATCGTCGAACGTACGAGCGGTGGCTTGACCATCGAATAGCATCTTCTCAAGTTCGGCGTCGCGTCTGCTTTCGAGCGCTTCCTTAAGGTTAATGGTGGCGCGCGCAAACGCTGCGTACGGATGGACCTTACCGAAGACACGGTCGATGATCGGGACGTAAAGTTCTGTCCACTTCTTTCGGAAAACTTCAGCTATCTCATCGGAGTAGTTAGTGCGGGTGTTGACCGTGCGCTGGTCCGAGGTTAGTTCGTCCTTCAACCCGAGGCGGTCGTAGGCGTCATCCAAACGCTTGCGAGGTGCTCCGACCTTTCCGCGTGCCTCTATGCCGCGTGCGTGACCAAGCATCAGCAACTGCTCCGTTACGTGATACAGGTGGCTGACCCCGCTGAATGCCGCATCGCTGACGATCTTGACGCGGTCACCTTCTTGGTCTAACTCGATGTTCCAGATGCGCAGCCCAGTGTCGTCCTTGGCGTCCAGCGCCTTGATATACGACAGCGTCGTTCTCAGGCACTCGGCAACGATGTCCTGGTCGTTGAGAAGCTTGTTTCGCGAGTCGGAAACCTTCTTCGCTGTCTTGTTCAAGGTGAGGAAAACTCGTCGCGCCGCTCTCACCACGTCGATGTCCTGCGCCAAAGATCCATCGAGTTGCGGGAACGCGCAGATGAGGACCGGTAATTGCAGTTCGCTGAGGTTGTAAGTGCGAATTTCTTTTTCGGGCCAGACCTTGTAATAGCCCTCGTACGGGCTGCGACGAGCATCTGACCAGCCGCCGGTGAGGTTGCGGTACAGGGCGAGCAATGCCATGGCCCGATGCTGCCCGTCGACAATTGCCAGCGTACAGTTGTCGCGTGCCAAGCTGAGGCGTGCACCCTCAGTGAGCGGTGTGTCATTGCGATAGTGCTGGAAGAATTCGAATTGCTCCTCACCTACAAAGCCTGCCGTGATGCGGTCATCTTTGATGCCCTTGTGCTCCGGTGAGTCGATCCGCGTGCGTTCCACCGTGCGGTAGTTGGCAGCAGGTACCCGGCTGTTGGGCTTCAGCGGTAGCGCCACAGCGACGATGGGGGGGAAGAGCTTGATAAGCCCTGAGGTCGAGGTGTCAAGCAGGTATGGAATTAGTTCGAGTGACACCCGCGCGTCGTCGATGTCGCGCTGCATGATTTCGTCAAAGCCGAGTTGCTTTAAGTCGAAGACTTCGCGAACTGGAGCCAGCATGCTCAGCAACTGCGCTTGGCCCGGTCTTTCGGAGAGGGTGACATGCGTGAGTAGATACCGCACCTCGACGCCTGCCGACTTCCCGTCCTCTGTACTCACACGGAAGGTACCGATGGTTCCATTTAGGTGTACGTCGAGCGCGCTTTTGCCTCCACTAATCAAGGTGGCCATGGTCAATTCCTTCCGAAGATGGGGTAGTTGATTCGATTGAGAATATTCTCAAGGTCGTTGTGCTCACCAGTGTCGACGTTGACCTCGGCGATGTGAACGAACAAGTTAGTGGGATCGAAATTGCGTGCAACCACCTGATTCGCGAAGCCGGCCTCTGCGGCATCGTCGATAGAGGCGAGCCCCTGGAGGTCCCGCAGCTCAACGATCTTGTTTCGATGTTGCTTGAGCCTACTGCGCAGGTTGATGGCCATGCCGATGTAGAGCGGCGCAGTGAACCAGGGGGCTGCCGACCTCAATACTTCGGAGACTGTACGGAACCGTTCTGGCTTCGAGGCCAAGCGACCAATTAGCGAATCCGATTTGCTCGGCTCATGCAGCACTTCGCCGCTGAATTTGGGCTTGAGCTGACCGCGCAGCGCGACCTGGTAAGGCGTCTCACGGTATGGGCTGAAGATGAAGCGGTCCAGCGCCTCTTCAACTTCTATGCGTGCCTTGGCCTCGCTCTCTTGCCGCGCTATCTGTACACGCTTGATGATGTCGTCGATATCCGCCTTGGAAATGACAAGGCGGGAGTACCACGCGTACACGCCCGGCGTTTCAGGTGCCAAGTCAATCTCAGACCAAGTCAGGGCGCGTCTTAGTGGTACCTTCATTTGTGACACACAAGGCAGGCTCCGGCACCCTCATCTTCGAGGTAGAGGTCGTCGATGTCGACCGGCTCGATAGGGATTACGCGAAGTGGATTGGGCTTGCGACGGGCGAGTTCTCGCTGTTTTCGATTTTCGAAGTCCGCCATGATTTCCGCGACGCGCTCGGGTTGCTCGAGGTCGGTGAGCGGTTCACCTTGGCTCCACGTGAATGGCGAGCCGTGCTCGAGCGCATTCTTCTCGTAGGCCTTCGCAGCCTCGAAAGCCTCAGGATGGTTCTCTTTGAGGCGAACCCATTCGATCTTCTGCTGGAAGAAGCAGAAGGTGCACCCTGAGCGCGACCGCCAATCGTAATACTTGGGTAACCCTAGTCCCGAGCCTTCCAGCAAGTCAAACACACCTGCTTTGTCGATGCCGTGTTCACGGAACGGCATCCGAACGATGAGGTTCTCGTGCTGGGCGATCATGCCTTCGCGATGCTCTTCGTCTGCACGGATCGCCACGTAGCTGTATACCTTGTCACCAGCATCCAAGGACGGCTTAATCCATTGCTTGAACGGCTCCAGTTTGAGCTTGCGGGTGCACCAGCGGGTCTTGGGCGACGGGAGGTAGTTGTTGTAGGTTCTTAACCAAAAGTCGAAGTCGCGGTGCGGATTCAAAAAATGAATCTTGCGACCAACAAACCCTTCTAACTTACCTAGGAATTCGTATACCTCAGGCAATTCCTTGCCGGTGTCCGTGAAGAAATATTCCAGGGGTATCTCTGGATGATGCAAGCTCATGTACACCGCAAGCGCGGCGCTGTCCTTGCCACCGGACAGACCCAATACATGACGTTCAGCCATTCCTGTTTCCTTTAACCTGTTGCTTGACCATCATGGCTCCCGCCTCCGCGAGTGCCGCCAGAATGACCTCTCTGCGTTCTCCCTGGGCTTCGGCCAAGAACTGCTTGACCAAGCGGTCAACCGCTGGTGTATCCGTGTCGGAGATGTCCACGAAACCGGTAGCGTCCTGGCCGTGGCTCGCGCCGAACACAACGCCGATAACGCGTCGGGTTGAAGGCCGGCCACGCAGCGGCGCCATGGTTTCTGCTTTGCGGAACTCCACTGCCCATTCCGCGAGCTTCGCCATGGCGGCATCGATGTCTCGGTCCACCCACGCTGTCTGTGGCTTGTCGATGGCTAGGCTGATGAGGGACTCGACGTTATCGTCGGTTTGGTCGTAGGTTTCCAAACGCGTCGAGAAGGCGTCAAGCTTGAAGTCGCCGGACATCCCTTTCACGGTGCTTGCTCGCTTGCGCAACTCCTCGAGCGGTCGTGCCCCATGGTCGAGCGCGTCAAGCAGATGAGCATGCACATTGCCGAGCATGAGTCGGTACGCACCAGTCAGCTCATCCGTCACGGCCTGCAGCCTCGTATTCAACGTGTCCGGGTCTTGTGCTTCGAGCAGTGTAGGTAGGTCTGAGAAGAGCACTCGTAGCGGATCGCTGGCTTTCAGAAGCATGGCGCGCACCTGCTGTGCCCGAGATGACACCGTGGTGGTCCGCTTTGTCCAGCCAGGAAGGCCGACGACGAGCCCAACTAGGCCACGCGCCACCTCAAGTGGCGCAGCGCCAATGTCTATGTTCGACCTGTCGGACACAGTCTTAGCGAGGGCGTTGACCAGCTTAGCTTGGTCCTTCGATGCCTCGACGTGTTGGAAGCGAATGCGACCGGGGTCTAGCGTCCACTCGTCAACCACCGCGTCAGTCAGATCGGGCGTGAAAACGCCATTAACGTACAGAGCCAACGATGATCGGTTGGCCAAGTAGAACGCCAACGAGAGCACCGGCATGATGCCTGCGCGGACACCAAACGGCGGTTGGGTCCAGGCTGCGTAGAGGTCCTTTAACGTAACCGATTTGCCTTCTTTGAGGAACTCACCTTTTGTACGCCACCAGAAAGTTTCATATGACCTTCCGCGGGTATTAAGGTTTGGATCGCCAAAGCCCCACTCACCGTCATCGCGACCCCGATGTAAACCGGGGTCGTGTAGCACTGTGTAATAAAGACCTGCGTCTGCAGGGAACCCTTCGTAGCCGAGCTTGGGCAAATGCGCATGAGTGACCATGCGGTTCATCAACTCCTTACGAGCTTTGACGGAGTTGCTCGACGGGTCTTCGCGATTGATGAGCTCGCTGAAGATAAACGGCGCTTTATCATAGACCTGCTCGACAATGTCCGAGGCGATGGTGGATAGAGCATTACCACCCTTGGTCTCGATGGCTTCGCCTTGTATGTACCACTTCGAAAGTTCGAAGGCGTCTGCCAGTTCCTCTTCCAGCGAAGCACGCACCGCCTCGATGCGACCAACCACTTCACGGCGCGCGACGGAATCCCCTTGCAGCTCCGGCCTGGTGTTCATCACTCGCTGAGACGCTGCCAATTCGAGACTCAACTCGACGATGCGTTCGGCGTTCTTAGGCGTACCGAGGAGTAGGGTCTCCACGCTGGCGGATGCGCTCGCGTGGCGCACCCGATGCTCCGAGGAGCGGACGGTTTGTCCCGGAGGGGGCAGGCAGAGAAGGAATGCGCCAGCGCTTGCGCCTTTAAGGTCAAACTTCTCAACTACGGTTTCGACATCGCCTAGCCGGATGATCCCTCGAGTGAACCACCGCATGGTTCCGGTCTTCTGGTAGTGCCGCTTGGCCAGGACCGGCTGCAGGTCGCTCAGCGTAGAGATGTGGCTGAGGTCAGGTTCACCGATTTCACTGCGGGCGCTATTCACTGCACCCTCAATGTCGAAGTCCGAACCCGCATAGATGCCCCATGCACCTAGGTGCTTGCGTTCGATGAGCACCTTCCAGTCGGCGAGCTCCTCGAGTGCTTTGCGAATCTGGTCTTCAACCACGCCCGGTGTAGATACGGCAAGGACAGGCTCTTCCGCGACGAGACCCGAACCGTTGCGGAACATCTCGATGAGCGCAATTGTCTTCGTCAGCTTGACATGAATGTCCGCGCCCTTGGCTTCCGCACGCTCGACGGCGTCGCAGCACTGCGCCCAGCGATGGCCGTCTGGTGAGGCGATGATTGCCGGTTCGAGGTTGGCTCGTAGGTAGTCCCAGTAAGCCGCTGGGCCATACATGGTGAACCACTGCGCTTGGTAGCCGTTGAGGAACTCGACGAAGCCCAAAGGTTCACGCGAGGCCAAGAACCCGAAGGTGCTCCGTTCGTTCTGACCGAAGCGACGCCTTGAGATGGGACCCAGCAAGGCTGCGGTGACCGGATGGAGCGGCCAGCACGCACGCAGCGAACCGGCGAGTGTCGCGGGTGTACCGGGACGACGGGTGCGTATCGCCGCAGCGATCTTCTCTGCAAGGTGCGACGCCTCGGCCGGTAGCGTCGAGTCCTCGACATTGATGGCTTTGCCGACAAGCTCAATGACCTCGTCCGCCGCAGCGACCAACGGAATGTCGACAAAGCGGCCCTGAACCTTGGACCACTCGTCGCGAGACTGACGCCCCAAGCGCGAAGCGTAAGCCTCGAAAGCTTGATGAAGGATACCAACGATGACTAACTTGCCGGAACAGCGGCTTGCCGCTTCTGCAAGCTCCTGGAAGAAGTAGATGTCGCCGCCGTCCTGTGCAAAGGCCTCTAACAGCTTACCAAGTTCGTCAATGACGACCAGCACTCCCTGCGGATGACGCTCTGCGGCTTCGACGAGTTCACCAACAACGTCGGGCTGCTTCTTCCGGCTTGGCGACAATCCTTGGGCCTTCGCAAGCGCTGCACCAAGCTCCTGAACTACATCAGCCCGCTTACCGACCACTGGCACGACAAGCCAACCATCACCCTTCGCTTCGAATGCCTTATGAACTAAGCTACCTTCGGGAATGTCCAACAGCTTTCGAGCCTTCGCTCGGACCTTTGGCTGCGCGCCCACCAGCGAACAGAGCATCAAGGCAAGAGAAGACTTACCCCCACCGTACGGGCCGGTCCAAGTAAAGGCACGTTGTCTAGTTTCAGTGATCTGCCGAGCCATGCTCTCGAGCAAGGAGCTTGCTGTGCCCTGGCAAATGTAGCCCGACAGGGCGTCATCCCTCCCCACGTCGGTGTCGATGCGGACCGAGCGGAGAAACTGTCGGGAGATGGTGACGACATCCGACAGCATGCGCTTGTCGGTACTGGACGAACGGAGAGACTTACGCATAGGCGCTTTCCAGGAGCTTGTACTTGTAGTCGCTCAGGCTATTCAGGGCAGACTCCCGTCGCGTAACCTGCCGAATGCCGGCCTGCTCAGTCCATTGAATCTGTCCGCGCGTTAGATCCTCTAATGCCATCAATCTGTCGGCAACGGCGTTCTCATCGAGTTTGAATACGCGGCCGGGCGACCCGTAGTCGTACGCCACACGGTCGAATGCCATAACCGACCCGGCGTGAGGCATGCGCTCCCAGTAGTCGAGCAGCGCGTATGCAAACACACCGTCCGGCAACGAGCGCTTCGATCCACGACGGAACTCGAAGGTCCCCTTGGCGTTCTGCTGAATGAGCCCAAGTTCACCAAGGAGTGGTTCGCTCATCTCTTCAGGCGAGTCACCGCCAAGGCGCGGCACATAACTGCGAATGCAGCACTCAACGTCCCTCTTGAGCGTGGCCATTGATATGCGAAGCTTGTGTTCGGTAACCAAGCCCGACAGCGACGTCACGATGAAATCGCGATCGAACACTTGCTGAGCGACATGGTTAAAGAGGAACCACCATGTTGTGGTCTTCTCATGCGTGCTTGCTGCTTGCCAATGCATCAGCCAAGTCGTTGCCGTGCGTTCGCAGTACTCGTCTAGGCCGTTTTTGCTGTTGAACAGGAGGTTGCCGAGCCGCGTTGGGCTATACCCACCTGCATCTTCGATGATCCCGCAGGCAGTCGCCCAAAACCTTATGGACATTGCCATGTTTTTACCTACACCAAAGCGCACGATGGCCTCTTCGTCAGCGAAGACCGAACGAGAGGCGGGCTCGTTAGACTGCGTGACGGCGTCATACGCCTTGCGGAGCCAGAGCTGACGCAACGGAAAAGTTTCATGCCCTGAAAACTGCGGTGGGGCTTCGGACGGTAGCTGAATCATTTCTAGGTAGTTTAACTGGACGACATCGCCAGCCCGGCTATGTGGACGTTGCCCCTTCAGACTCTGCCCTTGCACCATTTGATTGTTTTTTTCTATTGAATTTATGTTTTAATTTATTTATTTTTATGTACAAAACAACAGTATGAGGCTTGTGCTGTTTTTTGCAACAACACACTCTCATCAGCCACCTACCGTGTATTGGGGCGAGGATCGCAGAGTTAGGATCGAACGATCTGGCCGGCATGGCATAGGTGCCGAGATGGGCGACTTCATCTACCTGGACGCCTTCAGCAGGCGTATCTTTGCTGCTTGATGAGCGAGCGGATGACGGCGGGCTCTTGCTTGAGGGACTGGCGCAGGCCCAATGCAAGCCCCACGACGTTATTCAGCACACGGACCTGGGCAGCCAGTTGTGGGTGGCGCGTGCCACAACGCCATTTTCGGGAGCATCTTCGTTACGCTAGAGTGCGACTTGATTGAGCGTAGCAGCCTCCCATAAAAGGCGGAGGCCGTACTGTTCAGCTACGTTGAGGGCTGGCCCCTCCCCACCGACGCCACTCCGCGCTGGGGTACCAGCCTCTTTTTGAGTTAGAGCGGTGCGTCCTCGCTGAGCCCTGCCATGCAACTGAAATCTACGAGAAAGAGTTCGGTTCACCCTCGCACCAACACCAGCCCCGGCGGCAACGCCTCCCCGAACACCCGCCGCTGGTCCGCCTCGTCCAGCACCGTCACTTCCCGCACCATCGCCACCCAGCCTGGCGCGGCATGTGCGGCCTCCAACTGCCCGGCGATCCGCAGGCGAACCTCTTCCGGCAGATCCCGCGCCCGGTCCCCCGTGGCCTGCGCGATCTGGGCCATGGCGAAAGCTGAAGCCTCGTGCCGCGCCCAGTCCGGCGCGATGTCGGCCTCGATGCGCGCGAGCCAGCCCTGCACGGTGTCAGGCGGCAGCACATGGTGCACGCTGGCATACATCGGCTGGCGCGCGCCCAGGCGGCCCAGGGCCCACCAGAGTTCGGCCGTGGAGCGTTGCGGTTGCTGCTGTTGCTGTTGTTGCTTCAGCCGCTGCAGCAGCCAGCCGCCGAACTGCATTTTGTCGGCTGGCTGGATGCGCTCGAACGAGGCGGCCATGCGCAGCAGTTCGTCGGGGGCCTGCATGCGCGGACCTTCGGGGGCAGGGATGTCGGTGCCGCCCGCGGGCTGCAGGTAGTAGGCGATGACGTCGTACACCATCTGCTGTGCTTCGGCGTCCAGGCCGCCCGCGATGCGGCGCCAGAGGGTCCACCATTCGGACCATTGCTGGCTGTCGTCGCTGTGGGCGATGCCGGGGCCGAACAACTCCCACATCTGCTGCATGCGCCAGCCGTCGAGCGGGTCGCCGAAGCCGGGGCGCAGGGTGAAGCCGACGAGGTTGAACCAGGTGCGTTCGTGCTGGGCGGAGCGGCGGCGGCGCTTGGCGCCCTGCAGCAGGGCGCCGAACAGGGTGCGCAGCAAAGGGGTGGGCCAGGCGGCGCGGTCGCCGAGCAGGCGCTCCAGGGTGGCACGCAGCTGGCGGACCTCTTTCGCATCTACGCCCTGTTGCTTCTTGCCGCCATAGACGCGGTCGATGGCGGCGAGGGCTTCGGGCAGGCGGGGGTGGGTTGTGGCCGTGGCCTTGGATGGGGATGCGGCGGAAGCGGTCCTGGCGCCGGTATTCGCGTCGGCACCTGCGTCCCCGTCGTCATGCGCATCCTGCGTGGCCGCATCGCCGCGCAGCTGGAATTCGAGCTGCCAGCGCTGAGGCTGCGGGGCGTTCACGGCGACGCAGTGCATTTCCAGCGTGCCGACGTCGGTGATGCGGGCCTCGAGCTGTACCTCGACCTGTGCCGCACCGCGCGCCTGCGTTTTTGGCAGCACGGTGGCGATGGGGGGCAGGCGCTGCAGGCCTTCGTCGCCGTCCTGCAAGTCCACGAGGTCCCCCGCACCGTGGTGGCGATCGGTGGCGCTGGTGACCAGGTTGAAGCGCACGGGCCGGCCCAGGCGCAGGCGGAAGCGCCGGTCCGCGAGCCGCACGGTGTCGCCCTCGGGCGTGCCGTGCGGCAGCACGCAGACGCCCTGGCCGCCGTCGAGCGCGAGGTAGTAGGCGCGGGCCGCGCTGCTGCGGATGCGCGGCGCGCTGCCGGCGCGGGCCATGGCGTAGGCGACGGCGCCGCGTGCGACGGCGGCGTCGAGGCGGGGGGCATCGACCTCCAGTAGGCGGATGGGCGGGGCGCCGGCCGGTTGCCAGGCGCGCAGGGTGGCGAGCAGGCGATCGCGCAGGGCCCGGGCGTGGAACACGCCGCCGTTGAGCAGCACGGTGTCGGGCAGGGCGCCGCCCTGGCGCTGCAGGAAGGCGGCGATGTGGCGGGTGATGGCGGCGTCGTGGGCGTAGGGCAGGCCGAATTCGACGAGGGCGCCACGGGCACGCAGGGGCTGCGCATCCGCCGCGACCTGCGGGAAAAATCCTTCGACCAGCAGCCGGTCCACGTCGGCGCGCGTGAGGGTGGCGGAGCGCGCGCCGCCGATCAGCCGGCTGCCGCTGCCCTGGAGCGTGACGGTGGTCTCCGCGGGGCCGCTCGGGGCGAGCAGGCGCTCCTTGGCGCTGCGGCAGCGCTGGGTGAGTTGCGCGAGCTGGATGGCCGAGAGCGGGGCATGCGCTGGCTGACCGGGGTGGCCTGGTTGGCCCGTGGGCCCGCCCGACAGCCGCGGCTCGATCCAGCGGGCGAGCGCGAGGTCCATGTTGTCGCCGCCGAGCACGAGGTGGTCGCCCACGCCGGTGCGGGCAAGCTGGGGCTGGCCGGCGGCGTCCAGCGTGACGTCGATGAGCGTGAGGTCGGTAGTGCCGCCGCCCACATCGACCACGAGCAGGCGGCGCGTGTGGGCCAGCTGGCTGGCGAGGCCGGCGCGGTGGGCAAAGACCCAGTCGTAGAACGCGGCCTGCGGTTCTTCGATGAGGTGGACGGCTCCCAGGCCGGCGAGTGCGGCGGCCTGCAGGGTGAGCTGGCGCGCGCCTTCGTCGAACGAGGCGGGTACGGTGAGCACGGTGGGCTGCTGCGCGAGGGGGGCCTCGGGATGGGCGTGGTCCCAGGCGTGGCGCAGGTGGCGCAGGTAGCTGGCGCTGGCCTCCAGCGGGGAGACCTTGGGCACCTCATCCGGCGCGCCCCAGGGCAGGATGGCGGCGGTGCGGTCCACGGCGGGGTGCGACAGCCAGCTCTTGGCGCTGGCGACGAGCCGGCCGGGCGTCTGCTGGCCGAGTTCGCGCGCGAAGGCGCCGAGGATGGCGGGCTCCTGCGATGGCCAGGGCAGGGGCAGGTCGGCCGCCGCGAGCGCGCCTTCGGCCGGATGGAAGCGCAGCGAGGGCAGCAGGGGCCGCGGCGCGACCTCGCCGGCCGCGATGCTCTGCGGGATGGGGAAGACCTGGATGTCGTCCGCGCCCAGGGGCGCGAACGCGAGCACGGTGTGGGTCGTGCCCAGGTCGATGCCGATGCGGAAGGCGGCGGCCATCACGCGTCGCGGACGTCGAACTCCACCTTCCACTGCGCGCCGCCGGATGCACCAACACTTGCTTGTGCCAGCAGCTCCAGCGTGCCGATGTCGGTCACGCGCGCGCGCAGCTGCACGGGCACGACCTCGCCCGCGGCGCGGCCTTCGGCGGGCAGCGTGGCCTCGATCTGCGCGAGTTCCTGCAGTTCTTCGGGCGACCAGAATTCCAGCAGCGTGCCGGGCTGGTCGCCCCGCCGCACGGACGACCCGAAGAAGCGGAAGCGCACGGATTCGCCGACCACGAGGCCCAGTTGCTGCGGCGGCAGCGGCGCCTCGGAGCCTTCTTCCATGCCGAAGGGCGCGACGCACAGGGCCTGCACGGGCGGCTCCAGGCCGGGCACGGCGGGCATGCTGGATTCGATGCCGACGTAATAGGCCTGGGCCGTGCCGCCGCGGATGCGGATGCCGCGGCCCTGGCGCACCTGGCCGTAGTAGGCGGCGCCGCGCGCTACGGCGTGGTCCATGTCGGCGCCCTGCAGCAGGCGGGCGGGGGGCGCGCCGTCGGCGGCGAGCCAGGCGTTGAGCGTGGAGAGCACGCGGTCGGCCAGCAGTCCGGACTTGAACACGCCGCCGTTGAACAGCACGGCCGTGGGGTGCAGGAAGGTCGCGCCCTCGGGCTGGGCGAAGCCCGGCAGCTGCGCGGTGGCACCGGCCTGGCGGCCCAGCAGCGCGGCGAGGTGGCGGGTGACGGCGGCATCCTGCGCGTAGGGCAGGCCGATCTGCGTGAGGCCGGCGCGCGGGCGGGTGATGGGCCGGGCGCTGCTCTCGACGGCCGGGAAGAAGCCTTCGAGCAGGATGGTGGAAAGCAACTCGCGCTGCAGCTCCGTGCGGATGGAGCCGCCGATGAGCTTGGAGCCGCGGCTGGGCACGACCAGGGGCACGCTCTGCAGGCCCGGGTCGCTGAGAAGCTGTTCCTTGGCCAGGCGGCACGCATAGGTGAGCGCGCGCATCTGCCAGGGGTCGAGCTGTTTGCCTTCGGCGGCCAGGCCGCGCGCTACGCCGTGGGCCAGGGCCAGGTCCATGTTGTCGCCGCCGAGCAGGATGTGTTCGCCCACGGCCACGCGGTTCAGTTGCAGGTTGCCGGCGTCTTCGGTGACGGCGATGAGCGAGAAGTCGCTGGTGCCGCCGCCGACATCGACGACGAGGATCACGTCGCCCACCTGTACCTGCTTGCGCCAGTCGCCCGCGCTTGCGGCGATCCAGCTGTAGAGCGCGGCCTGGGGTTCTTCCAGCAGGGTGATGCCGTGGTAGCCGGCGGCCTGGGCGGCTTCGGCCGTGAGCTCGCGCGCGGCCGGGTCGAACGATGCGGGGATGGTGACGGTGACGGATTGCTGGTCGAACGGCGCCTCGGGGTGGCGGTGGTTCCAGGCGTCGCGCAGGTGCTGCAGGTAGTGGGTGCTGGCGGCCAGCGGCGAGATGCGTTCGACCTCGGGCGGTGCGTCGGCCGGCAGGATGCCGGCGCGGCGGTCCACGCCGGCATGGCCGAGCCAGCTCTTGGCGCTGGAGACGAGGCGGATCGGCGTCAGCGCGCCGTGGCTGCGCGCCCACTCGCCGGTGATGCGGCCGGGCGCGGCGTTCCACGGCAGGGCCAGGTCGCCGGGCGCGAATTCGCTGTCGTGCGGCACGTAGAGGAAGGAGGGCAGCAGGGAATAGTCCTGCACGGCGCCGGGGCCGCTTTGCTGGGCGACGGGCAGGATGTCGGGCGCGGCGCCCTCGCTGTGCAGATCGATCCAGGAGAGCGCGCTGTGCGTGGTGCCGAGGTCGATGCCGATGGCGTATTTCGCTTCGCTCACAGTTCGACCTCCGCGGGGGCGATCACGCGGGTGTCGTGCCCTTCGGTGAGGGCGGGCAGGCGCACGGCGGTGGCGCGCCAGCCCTTGTGCTGCAGGGTGCCGGTGAACGGCGGCTGGCCGACCACGTTGCCGGTGACGCGCACGGCGGCGGCATCGAAGCCGGCCGGCAGGGTCAGGCGGCTGCCTTCGGCTTCGGTGCGCACGGGTTCGAGGTCGAAGGCGTCCTGCAGCACCTTGCGGGCGCCGCCGTGCAGCAGGCGCGCTGCGCCGCCGACGTCGGCATCGGAGTAGGCGCCGATGTCTTCCTGCAGGAAATCGACGAAGCGCGATTCGCGCTGCAGCAGGGCCAGCAGTTGCAGGGCGGCATCGACGTCGGCCGTGGCGCGTACGGGGGCGGGGGCCGGCACCGGGGCGGGCGGCGGGGGCGCCTGCACGGGGGCCGGCGCGGGCGCGGGCGGCGGCACTTCGCTGGCCAGCGGCGCACCGCTGCGCAACGCCTGCACGCGCGCGGCCAGGCGGCCGTCGCCCAGCAGGGCGAAGAAGCTGCCGATGGCCAGGGAGAGGCGGGAGAGGAAGGGGAGTTCTTGGGGTTCGGTCATGGGTCTGTGGTGGCGCCAGGGGGCGCGACGGGCAGCAGGTGGGCCGGCCTGGCGCCGGGCCTTGTGACCGCTATTGTCTTCAATGCTGGAAAGCAGTTGTAAAACCCGAGGATTCCGCGGGGCGCTGCCGGGTGACGGGCAGGCATTGCAGCACGCCGAAGACCAGCTCGAACACCGTGAATCCCAGCACGATCGCGCTGGTGCCTTGCACCACGGCATGGATCTGTGCGGCGGCGAACAGCAGCCGGGCCAGGGCGTCGAGGCGGCCCAGCAGGACGGAGGGCGACAGCAGCCTTGCCAGGGACCAAGACACCACGACGGCGCCCAGCAGGTTGGCCAAGAGCATGTGCGTGGCGTCCAGCGGGTGGACGGTGCCGGGCAGCTGCCAGTAGAGCGCGAGGGCGGCCAGTTGCGCGTACAGCCAGGCGAAGGTCCAGGGCAGGGCGAAGGGCCAGGTGACCAGCAGGTCGTACCAGGCGCTGGCGCGCACGATCCGGAGATAGGAGGAGGGAGTCATCGGTGCATTCGCAGGTGGTGGAAGAGGGCGCGAGCTTCCACCCTGAAGTAAGCTTCAGGGTCAACCACTTTTTTCGTTCCGCACGCGCTGCGGGGCGGCTGCACGCATGCGCATCGGAGAACTGGCCGAACTGTCGGGCCTCAGCCGGGAGGCACTGCGCTTCTACGAGCAGCGGGGGCTCATCCGGGCCCGCCGCCAGGACAACGGCTATCGGGACTATCCCCCGGAGGCGGTGATGCTGGTGCAGTACATCCGCACCGCGCAGCAGCTCGGCTTCACGCTGGCGGAGATCGGCGAGCGCCTGCCGCAGCTGTGGGATGCGCCGGATCCCGCGCCCGCGCTGGCGGCGGTGCTGGCGCACAAGCTGACCGAGATCGACGCGCGCATCGCTGCGCTCACGGAGTTGCGGGCCGTGCTGGCCGGGCGCATCGCGCTCGCCTGTCCGCTGGAGCCCGCGTGACGCCCCGGCCCCGGCGCTTTACTGCATGAACCAGCCGTGGCTCACCACCAGCGACTGGCCGGTGAGCGCATTCGTGGGGAACGCGGCGAACAGCAGGGCGGCGCGCGCGACGTCGTCGGTGGTGGTGAATTCGCCGTCCACCGTTTCCTTGAGCATGACGTTCTTCACGACTTCGTCCTCGGTGATGCCCAGCGTCTTCGCCTGCTCGGGGATCTGCTTTTCCACGAGGGGCGTGCGCACGAAGCCGGGGCAGATCACGTTGGCGCGCACGCCCTTGGCAGCGCCTTCCTTGGCCACGGTCTTGCACAGGCCGATCAGGCCGTGCTTGGCCGTCACGTAGGGGGCCTTGAGCTTGGAGGCTTCCTTGGAGTGCACCGAGCCCATGTAGATCACGCTGCCGCCGCGGCCCTGCGCATACATGTGCTTGAGGCAGGCGCGCGTGGTGAGGAAGGCGCCGTCCAGGTGGATGGCGAGCATCTTCTTCCAGTCGGCGAAGCTGAATTCCTCGACCGGGTGCACGATCTGGATGCCGGCGTTGCTGACCAGGATGTCGATGCCGCCGAAGGCCTTGGCGGCCTCCTCGACAGCGGCGTCCACCTGGGCCTCGTCCGTCACATCGACGGCCACGCCCAGGGCCTGTGCGCCGGTGGCCTTGAGTTCATCCGCGGTGGCGGTGGCGGCGTCCTTGTTCAGGTCGGCGATGACGACCTTGGCGCCTTCCTTCGCGAAGAGGGTGGCGATTTCCTTGCCGATGCCGCTGGCCGAGCCGGTGATGAAAGCGACCTTGTCCTTGAGTTGCATGGGAATGTCCTCGGGGTTGGGTTGGATGTGCGGATGGATGAATGGAAGCGGGGAAGGCGGGCCGGTCAGGCGAGGTAGTCGTGTTCCACGGTGCCCAGGGCCAGCGTCATGTCGGCGATGTAGTGCACGGCGGATTCCACCTTGCGCACCGGCAGGTCGGCCACGGGCGCCAGCGCGTGCGGATGCAGCTCCAGCGAGGCCGGGGCCGTCCAGGCGCCGTGCAGGGTCACATCGACCATGTGGTAGCGCACCAGTTCGCAGATGCGCGGCGTGCCATCGACGTGGGGAATGATCTTGAGCAGGAAATTGGGCTGCGCGATGCCGGCGAGCACGGGGCCGGGGTCGAGTTGCCGGTGCTTGAAGCCCATGGTGGCGCTGGCCACGCGCACGCGGCCGTAGTCCAGCGTGCCGACGATCACGTCGGTCTCGTAGCTGAACGCGGGGTTGGCGAGCTTCTTGGGAAAGCCCCACAGCTCGCGCCCGCCGGCGATGGGGGGATGGTCGTCGAGGTACATCGCATGCACGTAGGCGCCTTGTTCCACGCCGCGTTCGGTGCGCAGCTGCACGGGAATCACCTGGCCCGACTCGGTGTAGTCGCCGAAGCCGGTGGAGTCGGGCATGCGGATGAATTCGTACTTCACGAGCGGCTCGGTCACTTCGAGCGGCTCGGGCACCACGGCGCGCAGGGCGTCCAGGTCGGTGCGGTAGGTGATGACCATGAACTCGCGCCGCATGAAGCGGTAGGGCCCCGGGGGAAAGGCGGGGCTGGTCAGGGGCATGGCAAAAGCCTGCTGGCGGACGTCTTCGATCTTCATGCGGGCACTTTCGGATGGAAGGGGAGAGGGCGGGTGGGATCTTCGCCGCCAGTCTTGCCAGTGCCGCTTAGAAACGGCTTAAGCGGCGGCGTGACGGGGCCGCGTCCTACAGGCCGTCGGGTTCGCCCACCGGGTGTCGCACCCGCGCGGCGCCGGGTTCGCTCAGGTCGAAGGTGGTCACGCCGTTGCGGGCCTCGCTGCGCAGCCATTCCGGGTGCGCCAGCGTGGCCTGCATGTCGCGCATGCCGGCCTGCCAGTGCTCGAGCACCGTGGCGCGCGAGAATTCGTAGTCCTTGGAGTCGCGCTCGTAGGACCGGCCGCGGTAGATCAGGTGGACGATGTCGATCGGCGCGTGCGTGAACTGCGCGCGCAGGGCTTCCACGCTCGGGTCATGGCGCAGTTCGGGCGACAGCTTGTCCATCAGGTCGGCGAGGGCCTGCTGCAGGTTGACATTGGCCGACAGTGCATCGGTGTTCATGCGCGTGCGGCTGGAGTACATGATGTCCTTTTGCCGCTGCGCCACTTCCGAAAGCGTGGCGGGCACGGCGCCGCGGGCGCTGAACAGGTCCACCTGCAGCACCAGCAGCGGGCGCGTGCGGGGATGCACGTCGAGCACGTACTGCAGCGGCGTGTTGGACACCACGCCGCCGTCCCAGTAGTCTTCGCCGTCGATGTGGACCGCCGGGAAGCCCGGTGGCAGGGCGCCGCTGGCCATGATGTGCTCGGGGCCGATCGCCTGCTCGGTGCTGTCGAAATACACCGAATTGCCGGTGCGCACGTTGACGGCGCCCACGCTGAGCCGCATCCCGCCGTGGTTGATGCGGTCGAAATCGACCAGCCGCTCCAGGGTGCCCTTGAGGGGGCTGGTGTCGTAGTAGCTGGTCACGGGCGCGGAGGCGCCCAGCAGCAGGGCGGGGTCCAGGCGCGGCTTGAAGAAGCCGGGAATGCCGAACAGCGCTCCGGTGGTGGCGCTCCACTGATTGAGCAGTGCGCGGTCGCCCAGGTACTGCGGCACCTGCTGCCCGAAGCCCGAGGAGACGAGGTTCCAGAACTCCCGCAGGCGCGCGACGCGGTGTTCCGGCGCGTTGCCCGCGATGAGTGCCGCGTTGATGGCGCCGATCGAGACGCCCGCGACCCAGTCGAGGGCCGGATGCGCTTCGAACAGTGCTTCGTACACCCCTGCCTGGTAGGAGCCCAGCGCGCCGCCGCCCTGGAGGACGAGCGCGCGGTCCGCGGACTGCATGTCCACGCCGCCCGCAGGCAGCCGGGTACCCGGCAGGGGGTGGGAAGGGGGGGGCGCGGGCGAACGGGGCGTCCTGTTCCTGGTGCTCATGCGATGGCCTGTGCGGTAGGGGGTGGAAGGCATGCCTGCACCCCGTGGATGGAGCGCACTGTCGAGATCGCAATATACGCATTTGCGACGTGGCGCGCCCGGGGCGCCTGTCATCACCCCGTTCCCGCATGTGGCCCGCACCCGGCGCGCAGCCTGGCGGCAGCCCGCCGGCTCCCGCGATGCCCCGGGCGTGCCGGGCAACCTGGAAGGCGGGGACGACGCCCTACGTGCGCCGGCCCGCGGCGGACGGCAGGGCCGGGACGGCGGCCACCGCACCGGCACGGGCCGCGCCGAGCCGGAAGAAGGCGACGGATTCGACGAGCCTCCGGGCCTGGCCATGGAGGCTGCCGGCCGCGGCGGCGGACTCTTCCACCAGCGCCGCGTTCTGCTGGGTGACCTGGTCCATCTGCGCCACGGCCTCGCCGACCTGGGAGACGCCCTGGCTCTGTTCCTGGCTGGCCGTGCTGATCTCCGCCATGATGCCGGTCACCTGCCGGATCGAGTCCACGACCTGCGTCATCGTCTCGCCGGCGCGATCGACCAGGACCGTTCCCTGCTCGACGCGCTCCACGCTCGTGGAGATCAGTTCCTTGATTTCCCTGGCCGCGGAGGCGCTGCGCTGGGCCAGGCTGCGCACCTCGCTCGCCACCACGGCGAAGCCCCGGCCCTGTTCCCCCGCGCGGGCGGCTTCCACCGCGGCGTTCAGGGCCAGGATGTTGGTCTGGAAGGCGATGCCGTCGATCGTGCCGATGATGTCCGCGATGCGCCGCGAACTCTCGGTGATGCCCTTCATGGTCTGCACCACCTCGCCGACCGCACCGCCTCCCTGCTCGGCCACCCGGGAGGCGCTGATCGCCAGTTCGTTGGCCTGCCGCGCGTTGTCCGCATTGCGGCGCACGGTGGCGTTGAGTTCCTCCATGGAGGCCGCGGTTTCCTCGAGGGAGGAGGCCTGCTGCTCGGTGCGTGCCGACAGGTCGTTGTTGCCCTGGGCGATCTGCGTGCTGGCGGCGGCCACGCTCTCGGCGCTCGTGCGCACGCTGCCGACCACCCGGGCCAGACTGTCGCGCATGCCCGCCAGGCTGCGGATGAGCAGGCCGACCTCGTCACTGCCATGGGTGTCGATGTGGATGGCGAGGTTTCCCGCGGCGACTTCCTCCAGCACGCCGCTGGCCAGTGCCAGCGACCGGCGCAGGCGCAGCACCAGGGAGCAGCCCATGGCCAGCGCCAGCAGCATGCAGGCCACGATGGCCGCCACCATGGCGAGGCGCAGCCGTTCGTACAGCGCGTTGGCACTGTCGTATTCGGTGCGGGCGCCCTGCACCTGCGCGTCGATCAGCTTGCCGACCACATCCTGCAGGGGATCGATGGCCGGGTACATCTCGCGGGCCGCATAGTCGGCCAGCGGCTGCCGGTCTCCGGAGACCATGAGGGCCGCGAGGCGCGACGCCGCGGCGTCGGCCACCGCGAGGCGCGGCTTCATCTCCTGCAGCAGGCGTTCCTCCTCGGGCAGCAGACGTGTCCTGCCGAAGGCCTCGAGCTGGGCGCGGATCGACTCTGCCGCCTTGCGGATCTGCTCCGCACCCTGCGATCCGGTGAGGGCACCGTCCCGGACCTTGTGCGCGGCATCCACCACGCTGACCGCGTACAGGTCGGAAACCGCCTTCAGGTAGGTCAGCGGAATGACGCGGTCCTCATAGACCGAGTGCAGGCCCTCGTTGGATTTGCCCATGCCGTACAGGCCCAGCGCACCGAGGATGGCCAAGGCGGCGCAGAGCACTGACAGGAGGACGACGAGGCGGGTGGAGAGCTTCATGGGAGAGAGGCGGCCAAAGCGCGGGTAACAAAGTGTTTGCGGATTTTCCCATAGTTAAATTTTTTATCATTTTTACTGTAGTTTTTTCAGAAAAATCAGTAGAAACGCTGGTTGTGCACGAGGGGTCCAGATGTCCTGCGACCCCATGCGGAGGGGAACCGAAACATTTTTTACGCAAGCGCCGCAACTTTATAAATACAAATAATTCGCATTACTTATTTTGTTTGTATCATCGCTTTCCGCGCGACGGAACCGCCGCCGCCCATTCCAGGAAAGCGATGCTTATGTCCTTCATGCCGTTGTCCGAACCTTCCCTGGCCGATGTGTTCGTTGCCCACCGTGCGCAGCTGTGGCGTGTGGCGCGGCAGATCGTCAATACCGAGGACCTGGCGGACGATGTGGTGCAGGACGCCTACCTGAAGCTCGCCGAAGGGCCCGGGCGCGTGGCGGAGCGGCCCATCGGCTACTGCTGCCAGGTGGTGCGCAACCTGGCGCTGGACTATTGCCGCCGGCACCGCGTGGAGGCGAGCTACCGCACCTTCGACGTGGACGTGGAAGCCATCGATGTGCCGTGCCATCGCTCCCCCGACCGCCACATGTGCGAGCAGCAGGTGATCCACGCGATCGACGAGGTGCTCTCGCAGCTGCCGCCGCGCACGCGCATGGTGTTCGAGCTCTACCGCATCGAGGGCCTCACGCAGCGGCAGATCGCCGAACGCCTGGGCTGTGCGCTGGGGCTGGTGAACGGCCTGATCGCGGAGGCTGCGAAGGCGGTGGCGCGCTGCCGCGTCCACATGATGGCGGGGCAGTGACCCCGGTCCGAGCCTGCGCGGCGGGCTGACGGGGCGGCCGGCGGGTGCATGCAGGCCGCCCGTGGCGGCGGCGTTACTGTCGGGATGCGCTAGGCTCGGTGCATGACTGCCCCCCACGATGAGGATCCCGCCTGGGACGCGGCCTGGACCTGGGTCCAGCGCGAATTCGACCGAGAGACGTTCGACGAGGCCGCGCGCGCGGAGCTGGCCGCGTGGCTGCAGGCGGACCCCCTGCACCGCCAGCGCTACGAGGAGGCCGCGCAGCTGTGGCGGCTGGCCGGCATGGTGCCGCGCCGCACGGACGATGGCGGCGGGCATTCCTGAAACGTGCCGCAACGGCCCCGGGTGCAGGCCGCGATGAACAGATGGCCCCGCCAACCGTCTTGTGAAGGCAGGCCCGTCCGGATGCGCTCTCCCTGTCGGGAGCCGCGCGGCGGGGCTGGATGTTCAACCGCACAAGGGATGCACCGATGTCTACGAGCTGCTTCGACCGCGAGGACGAAACCTTCATCGTCCTGATCAACCACGAGGAACAGTATTCGATCTGGCCGCACTGGAAGGCCGTGCCCGAAGGCTGGAAGGCCGTGGACGGCGTGCGCGGCGACAAGAAGACCGTGGTGGCCTACGTGGACGGCGCCTGGACCGACATGCGGCCGAAGTCGCTGCGCGACTGGATGGCGCAGCAGGACGCCGGGGCCGCGGCAGAAGGTTCCACCGCCGCGGCGGCCTGACGGCGATGGCCATGGCGAGCGACGCGGACCTGGTGCTGCTGTGCCTGCCCTGCGCGGGCGCGAGCGCGACGATGTACCTGCGCTGGCAGCGGCGCCTGCCCCCCGGGTTGCGGGTGGTGCCGGTGGAGCTGCCCGGCCGCGGCGCGCGCATGGGCGAGCCGTTCGCGCGGTCGTACGCCGATCTCGTCGGCCCGCTGGCGGAGGGCTGCCTGCGTGCCGCCGGTGGTGCCGCGTTCGCGCTTTTCGGCCACAGCATGGGGGCGCTGCTCGCCTATGGCGTCGCCTGCCGCATGGAGGCCCTGGGCGGTGCCGTGCCCGCGGCACTGGCCGTGTCGGCCTGCGCCGCGCCCGCGCTGCGCAGCGGCGAGCGCTACGCGGAGCCGCTGGACGATGCGCGCCTGATGTCGGACCTGCGCGAGCAGGGCGGCACGCCGGAGGCGGTGTTCGCCGAGCCTGAGCTGCTGCGCATCACGCTCGACGTGCTGCGGGCGGACTACCGCCTGTGCCACGGCTTCCGCCGGCCGGAGTGCGTGGAGGGCGCGGCGCCGCTGTCCTGCCCCGTCCACATTTTCGGCGGGCGGGCTGACCGCATCGCCGCGGCCGAACTGCAGGCCTGGGCGCGCGAGACGCGCGGCCCTTCGACCCTGGACTGGTTTGGCGGCGGGCACTTTTTCCTGCGCGAGGAGGAGGACCGCTTCCTGCGGACCCTGGCCGCGCGCATGACGGCTCCGGGGGCGGCGCGCGGCGCGCAGCCCCTGGCGGCCACCGCCTGACCGCGGCCACCCTTTTTTTCCTGCTTCCTTTTCTGGTTTCCCGCGCTGCCGCTGGCGCCGCGGGCTGGCAGCGCCTTTGCGCGCACGAGGAGTTCCACATGAATGAAATGCCGATGCAATTCAGGCGCCAGGCGCCCGAAGGGTCCGAACTGCCCCTGCTGATCACGCCGAACCGGCCCGGGGAGGGGTTGCTCGATGCCTTCGGCCGCCTGCGTCCGCGCATCGAGGAGGCGCTGCCGGCCGTGGGCGGGGTGCTGCTGCGCGGTTTCGACGTGCCGGCCGTAGAGACCTTCCAGCAGTTCGCGGCGGCCTTCGGCGATCCGCTGCTGAAGTACGAGTTCGCCTCGACGCCGCGCTCGGCCGTGGAGGCCTCCACCGGGGCCGGTGTCTATACCTCCACGGAGTATCCCGCGCACCAGACCATTCCGCTGCACAACGAGCAGGCCTACACCCGCGAGTGGCCCATGCGCATCTGGTTCCACTGCGTGACGGCGGCACCGGAAGGGGGCGAGACGCCGATCGCGGACAGCCGGGCGATTTATCGGCGCATGCCGGAGCGCATCCGCCGCCTCTTCGAGCCCGGCGTGCTGTACGTGCGCAATTTCGGCGAGATGGACGTGCCCTGGCAGAAGGTGTTCAACACGGACCGCCGCGATGCGGTGGAGGCGTTCTGCGCGAAAGCGGGCATCGCGTGGGAGTGGAAGGACGACGGCGGGCTGCGCACGCGGCAGCTGTGCCAGGGCATCGAGGTCCACCCCGTTACGGGCGAGACCGTGTGGTTCAACCAGGCCCACCTGTTCCATATCTCCGCGCGTGACGCGGAAGAGCGCGAGGTGCTGGAGGAGGTGCTGGGCATCGACAACGTGCCGCGCAATACCTTCTTCGCCGATGGATCGCCCATGCCCGATGCACTGATGGACGAGGTGTGCGCGGTGCTGGACGCAGAGACCGTGTCCTTCCCCTGGGAGAAGGGCGACGTGGTGATGCTGGACAACATGCTGGCGGCCCATGCGCGCGCGCCCTTCAAGGGGCCGCGCAAGGTGGTGGTGGCCATGGCACGGCCCCACGGCAACCTGGGAGCGGGCGCATGAACGCGAAGGATCTCGCACTGTCCGCGGCCCTGGATGCGGAGGCGGCGGCGCCGCGCAATTTCGTCGAGCGGCTGCGCACGCTGGCCGGGGAGCGGCCGGACGCTGTCTGGCTGACGGTGGTGGACGAACCGCAGGGCGGCCGGCGCGAAGTGGCGCTGACCTATGCGGAGTTCGCGCGCCGCGTGCACGCCCTGGGCGCGCGGCTGCAGCAGCGGTTCGCCCCGGGCGAACGCGCGCTCGTGCTGCAGGACAACGACGAGCACTATGCCGCCAGCATGCTGGCGTGCTTCCACAGCGGCATCGTCGCGGTGCCGGTGTTCCCGCCCGAATCGCAGCGGCCCCAGCACCTGGCGCGGCTGCAGGGCATCGCGCGGGACTGCGGCGCGGCCTGCGTACTGACCACGACGGAGTGGGAGGCGATGGTGCGCGCCGGTTTCCCCGGCCTGGAAGTGATCGCGGGCGACGCGGTGGACCTGGCGCTCGCCGGCGCGTGGCGCACGCACGAACCGGCGGACGACGACCTGGCCTTCCTGCAGTACACGTCCGGCTCCACGGGGCATCCCAAGGGCGTGATGGTGACGCACGGCAACCTGATGGCCAACGAGCGGGCCATCCAGGAAGGCATGGCCACGGGGCCGGAGGACCGCTTCGTCTCGTGGGCGCCGCTGTTCCACGACATGGGCCTGATCGGGGGGCTGCTGCAGCCGCTGTACTGCGGGGCATCGCTCGTGCTGGTGTCGCCGCGCTACTTCCTGGAGCGGCCCGCTCGCTGGCTGGAACTGGTGTCGCGCCACCGCGCCACGGTCAGCGGCGGGCCCGATTTTTCCTACCGCCTCTGCCTGGAGCGCATCAGCGAGGCGCAGGCGCAGGGGCTGGACCTGTCGCACTGGCGCGTGGCTTACAGCGGGGCGGAGCCCGTGCGGGCCGACACCATGGCGGCCTTCGCCGAACGCTTCGCGGCGCACGGTTTCCGCGCAGGCGCGGTGCATGCCTGCTATGGCCTGGCCGAGGCGACGCTCTACGTGACCGGGGTGCGGCCCGGGCAGGGCCTGTGGGCGCGGGCATTCTCTGCACAGGCGCTGGCCGTGGGCGCGGCGGAGCCCGGCGATGCGGGCACGGGCCCGCTGCTCGTGGGCTGCGGGGGGCCGGCGAGCGGGCATGCCGTGCAGATCATGGACGTGGCTTCGCTCGCTCCTGCCGATGCGGGCTGCGTGGGGGAGGTCTGGGCGAGCGGGCCCAGCGTGGCGGCGGGCTACTGGGGCCAGCCGGAGGCGACGGCTTCCACCTTCGTGGAACACGGCGGCCGGCGCTGGCTGCGCACGGGCGACCTGGGCTTCCTGCATGAAGGGCAACTGGTCGTGACCGGGCGCACCAAGGATCTGATCATCCTGCGCGGCCACAACGTCTATCCGCAGGACGTGGAGCGGGCCATCGAGGCCGAGGTGGAGGCAGTGCGCAAGGGCCGCGTGGCCGTGTTCCCGGTGCAGGGAGCGCAGGCCGAGGGCATCGGCGCGGCGGTGGAGGTGTCGCGCGGCATGCAGAAGCTGGTGCCGCCGCACGCGCTGGTGGAGGCCCTGAGCGCGGCCGTGAGCGAGGCGGTGGGCGAGCCGCTGTCGGTCGTGCTGCTGCTGCAGCCCGGCACGCTGCCCAAGACCACCAGCGGCAAGCTGCAGCGCAGCGCCTGCCGCGCGGCGTGGTCGGAGCGCAGCGCCGATGCCTACGCCATCTACGAGTGGGGGCGCTTCGTGCGCGGCGGGCAGCAGGAGGCCGCCGCGTCCGGCGGCGGCGCCCTGGATGCGCTCGAGTCCGAGGTGGCGGGTATCTGGCAGGACGTGCTGCACACCGCGGCGCCGCAGGCGCTGGACCGCAACTCGCATTTCTTCGTGCTGGGCGGCAACTCGCTCGCGGCCACCCAGGCGGCAGCGCGCATCGCGCAGCGCTTCGGCGTGGCGTTCGCGCCGCGCGTGCTGTTCGACCATCCGCGGCTCGGTGCGTGCGTGGAGGCCCTGCGCGCAGCCATGGCCGCGGGGCCGGCGGCCGACGCCGGTGCGGTCGCGAGCGCCGTGGAACCGCTGCCCCCGTCCCTGCGCGCCGGGAACCGGCCGCTGTCGCATGCCCAGGCGCGCCAGTGGTTCCTCTGGAAACTGGCACCTGGGGATGCCGCCTACCACGTGGGTGCGGCGCTGTGGATCGACGGTGAGCTCGATGCCGCGGCGGCGCAGGCCGCGCTGGAGGACGTCGCGCGGCGGCAGGCATCGCTGCGCACCGTGTTCGGCGAAGGCCCGGATGGCGTGCCGTTCCAGCGCGTGGAGGACATGCTGGCGATCGCGTCCGAGACGGCGGACCTCGGCCGCACCGCCTGCTCGGAGCGCGACGATGCCGTGCGCGAGCGACTGGATGCGTTGCAGTCCCGCCCGTTCGACCTGCTGCAGGGCCCGCCGTGGCGCGTGGCGCTGCTGAGCCTGGATGCGCGCACGCATGTGCTCGCCGTGGTGATGCACCACATTCTTTCGGACGGCGCATCGATGCAGCTGTGGGTGGCCGAGTGGCTGGAGGCCTACGGCGCGCGCCGCCAGGGCCTCCCCGCGCGGGCCATGCCCCAGCTGCAGTACATCGATTACGCGGCCTGGGCCGCCGGCCGGCTGGAGGCCGGCGAGGGCGAGCGGCAGTGGGCCTGGTGGCGGGAGCGGCTGGCCGATTGGCACGCGACGCCCTGCGAGGTGCGGCCGGACCATCCGCGCTCGCCGCGGGCTGCCTACACGGCCCACCGCCATGCCTTCGAGGTGCCGGCGGCGGTGGTGCAGGGCCTGCGCGCGCTGCAGGCGCGCGAGGGTGCGACATCCTTCATGGTGTTGCTGGCGGCCTTGCAGGTGCTGCTGTCCCGGTACACGGGGCAGCCGCGCGTGCGCGTCGGCGCGGCGGTGGCGCAGCGGGGCGTGCCCGGCGTGGACGGGCTGGTCGGCCTCTTCGTGAACACCCTGGTACTGCCCGGTACCGTGGGCCCCCAGGCCACGCTGCTCGGTGTGCTGCGCGATGCGCGCGAACTGGTGCTCGGCGCGCAGGCCCACCAGGAGCTGCCGTTCGACCGGCTGGTGGAGGCACTGCGGCCGGAGCGCAGCGCGGGCGCGAGCCCGCTGTTCCAGGTCATGCTCAACCACCTGGCGGAGGACGACCGGCTGCTGCAGTCGGTGCCGGGGCTGGACGTGCGGGCCGAGCCGCTGCAGGGGCCGCAGGCGCAGTTCGAGCTGGTGCTGGAGGCACGCGAGCGCGGCACCGGGGCGCTGTCGCTCACCTGGGTCCACGCGGCCGAACTGTTCGAGCCGGCCACCATCGAGCGGCTGGCCGGCCATTTCCTGGCCTTGCTGCAGGCGATGGCCGAAGGCCCGGACCAGCCGGCCAGTGCGGTGGAGTGGCTTGCGCCCGCCGAGCGCGCGCAGCTGGACGCCTGGAGCCGCAACGACCACCGCGAGAGCGCGCCCGTGCCGGTCTTCCGGCAGCTGGAGGCGCATGCCGCGCGCCAGCCGCAGTCCACGGCGCTGCTGTTCGGCGATGAAGCCATCGGCTATGGGGAACTGAACGCGCGCGCCAACCGCCTGGCGCACCACCTGCTGCGCGAGGGGCTGCGGCCGCAGTCGCTGGTGGGCATCTGCATGCAGCGCTCGGTCGGGATGATCGTGGGCATGCTGGCGGCGATGAAGGCGGGATGCGCCTACCTGCCGCTGGATCCGGAGCTTCCGGCCGGGCGCCTGGGCGACATGCTGGAGCACAGCGGCGCGGCCTGGGTGCTGTCGCATGCGGCGACGGAGGGGCAGGTGCCCTCGCTGCCGGGCGTGCGCGTGATCGGCATGGAGGACCTTCAGGACGAAGTGCCCGGCGATGCGGAGAACCCCGGCATCGCGGTGCACGGCGAGCAGCTTGCCTATGTCATCTACACCTCGGGTTCCACGGGGCGGCCCAAGGGCGTGGCCGTGCGCCACGCGGCGCTGCACACCTGCATGGCCTGGATGCAGGGCGCCTACGGGCTGGCCGCGTCGGACACGGTGCTGCACAAGGCGCCCTTCGGCTTCGACGTGTCGTGCTGGGAGATCTTCTGGCCGCTCACGGCCGGCGCACGCCTGCTGGTGGCGCCGCCCGGGGCGCACCGCGATCCGGAGCGCATCGTGCAACTGATCGAGCGCCACCAGGTCACCACGCTGAACTTCGTGCCATCGATGCTGCGGGCCTTCCTGGACCATCCGGGCATCGAGCACCGCACCCGCCTGCGCCATGTGATCTGCGGGGGCGAGGCGATGCCCGAGACCCTGCAGCGCGAGGCCCTGCGCCGCCTGCCGGGCGCGACGCTGCAGAACCTCTACGGGCCCACGGAAACGACGATCCACGTCACCCGCTGGACCTGCCGGGACGAGACCGGGCCGGTGCCCATCGGGCGGCCCATCAGCGAAACGCAGGCCTGGGTGCTCGATGCGCAGCTGCAGCCGGTGCCCCAGGGCGTGGCCGGCGAGCTCTACATCGGCGGAGCCCTGCTGGCGCGCGGCTACCTGGGCCAGCCCGGGCTGACGGCCGAGCGCTTCGTGGCCGATCCGCGAGGGGTGGGCGGGCGCCTGTACCGCACCGGGGACTGGGTGCGCTGGAATGCCGAGGGACAGATCGAGTACCTGGGGCGCATCGACCACCAGGTGAAGCTGCGTGGCCTGCGCATCGAGCTGGGCGAGATCGAATCGGCGCTGCGCGCGCAGGCCGGCGTGAAGGACGCGGTGGCGGTGGTGCGCGGCGCGGAGGGCGCCGAGTCGCTGGTCGCCTACGTGGCGGGAGTGGGGGATGCCGTGGCGCTGCGTGCGGCACTGGCACAGCGGCTGCCCGGCTACATGGTGCCCCGGGCCATCGTGGTGCTGGAGGCTCTGCCGCTCAATGCCAACGGCAAGGTGGACCGGGCCGCGCTGCCCGATCCCGCGCCTGCAGCGCGCACGGACACAGGCACCGGCTCCGGCGCCACGGCGCCGCAGGGCAGCACGGCGCACCGGCTGGCGGCGCTGTGGAGCGAGCTGCTGGGCGTGCCGTCGGTGGGGCTGCAGGACAACTTCTTCGACCTGGGCGGCCACTCGCTGCTGCTGGTGCGTGCCCATCGCCGGCTGGAGGACGAGTGGGGCTGCCGGCTCGCGCTGGTGGACCTGTTCCAGCACCCCACGGTGGAATCGCTCGCGCGCCGCATCGACCAGGCCGCGGGAGACGGCAGCCCGGCGCAGTCCGGTGCATCCGCTGCGGTGCAGTCCGCTGACGACCGCGCGCGCCGGCAGCGTGCCGCGCTGCTGCAGCGCCGCGTCCATCTTCAAGGAGCCCGGGAATGAATGCGCCCATTGACTCTCCCGTGATCTCTTCGCAGGCACCGAGCGGGCTGGAAATCGCGATCGTCGGCATGGCGGGGCGGTTTCCCGGCGCGCCGGATGTCGAAACCTTCTGGCAGCGCATCCGCGATGGCCTGGACTCCGTCAGGACCTACTCGGATGCGGAGCTCGAGGCCCTGGGCGTGCCCGAGGCACTGCGCCGCGATCCCGACTACGTGAAGGCGGGCGTGCCGCTCGACGGGTTCGACCGCTTCGACGCGGAGTTCTTCGGCTTCACGCCGCGCGAGGCCGAGCAGCTCGATCCGCAGCAGCGGCTGTTCCTGGAAAGCGCCTGGGCCTGTCTGGAGCACGCCGGCTGCGATCCGGCGCGCTGGGAAGGCAAGGTGGGCGTGTACGGCGGCGAAGGGCCGGGCGTGTACCTCATGCGCCACCTGCTGCCCGCGGCCGGACTGGACGAGGGTTCGGGCATCGCCGACGTGCTCGGCCTGATGGGCGCCAATGCGCCCAGCTCGCTCTGCGCCCGCGTGGCCTACAAGCTGGACCTGCGCGGCCCGGCGGTGAGCGTGCAGACGGCCTGCTCCACATCGCTGGTCGCCGTGCACATGGCCTGCCAGTCGCTGCTGGGCCACGAATGCGACATGGCGCTGGCGGGCGGCGTGTGGCTGAACCTGCTGCAGCAGGGCGGCTACCGCTACCAGGCCGGTGCGATCCTGTCGCCCGACGGGCACTGCCGCGCGTTCGATGCCGATGCCGCGGGCACGGTGATCGGCAGCGGCGTGGGCGTGGTCGCGCTCAAGCGGCTGGAGGACGCGCTGCGCGACGGCGACACGGTGCACGCTGTCATCAAGGGCAGCGCGGCCAACAACGACGGTGCGGCCAAGGTCGGCTTCACCGCGCCCGGCGTGGACGGGCAGGCCGAGGTGATCCGCGCGGCGCAACTCGTCGCGGGCGTCTCGGCCGACACCATCGGCTATGTGGAGGCGCACGGCACGGGCACGGCGCTGGGCGATCCGATCGAGATGGCCGCGCTCACGCAGGCATTCCGCGCGGACACGGACAGGCGCGGCTTCTGCGCGGTCGGTTCCGTGAAGACCAACATCGGCCACCTGGACGCGGCGGCGGGCGTGGCGGGGCTCATCAAGGCCGCCCTGGCCCTGAAGCACGCGCAGCTGCCGCCGAGCCTCCACTGCCGGCAGCCGAACCCGCGCATCGATTTCGCATCCAGCCCCTTCTACGTCAATACCGAAACTGCCCCATGGCCCCGGGGCGCCTTCCCGCGCCGCGCGGGCGTGAGTTCGTTCGGCATCGGTGGCACGAACGTGCACGTGGTGCTGGAAGAGGCACCGCCGCCGCTGCCGCGCGCGGGCCGTTCCGTGGACGATCAGGCAGGCCAGGGCAGGGAGGGGCCGGAGGGCATTCTTGAGCCCGGGTGGGAGGTGCTCCCGCTGTCGGCGCGCACCGAGGCCGCGCTGCACGCATCCCGCGCGCAGATGGCCGCCCACCTGCGCGGCGCGGCCCAGGAAGCGCTGGCGGATACCGCGCACACGCTGCAGTGCGGCCGCCGGGCCTGGGCCTGGCGCACGGCCGTGGCGGCGCACGAGCCCGGCCTGGCGGCGCAGCGGCTGGAGGCTCCGTTGCCCGAGCCCCGGCGCGTGCCGGCCACCGCGCCCGAGGTGGTGTTCCTGTTTCCCGGCTCCGGCGCTCAGCACATCGGCATGGCGCAGGGGCTCGACCGGCGCAGCGCGGTGTTCCGGCAGGCGCTGGATGCATGCGCCGCCGTCCTGCGGCAGGAGACCGGGATGGACCTGCGGGCGTTGATCCACCCCGCGCCTGGCCGGGAAGCGGAGGCCGCCGGGCAACTCGCGCGCGTCGAGGTGCTGCAGCCCGCGCTGTTCGCGGTGGAGTACGCGATCGCGCAGTGGTGGATGTCGTGCGGCGTGCGGCCCGCGCTGATGCTGGGCCACAGCCTGGGCGAATATGTCGCGGCCTGCCTGGCCGGCGTCTTCGCGCCCGAGGATGCGATGCGCATCGTGATCTGGCGCAGCCGGCTCATGGCCGGCCTGCCCGAAGGCGCGATGACGGCGGTGCCGCTGCCCGAGTCGGAGATCGCGCCGTCGCTGTCCCTCGGCTGCGACCTGGCCGCCGTGAACGGCGATGCGCTCTGCGTGCTGTCCGGCACGCCCGCCGCGGTCGAGGCGGCGGAAGAGGCGCTGCGCGCGCAGGGCCATGCGCCCCGCCGGCTGCACGTGGCCGTGGCCATGCATTCGCGCATGGTCGAGCCCATCGTGGCGGAACTGGAGCGGCGCATCGCCGCGGTGCCGCGCCATGCGCCGCGCATTCCCTTCGTTTCCAACGTCACCGGCCGGCCGATCACGGCCGAGGAGGCCATGAGCCCGGCCTACTGGGGGCGGCACCTGCGGGGTACCGTGCGCTTCCGCGAGGGACTGGACGCCGTGTTCGCGCAGCCGGGGCGCGTGGTGCTGGAGGCAGGGCCTGGCGAATCCATGGCGGGGCTCGCGCGGCGGCATGCGCAGGCGGCAACGGCCGCCGGCATCTGGGCCAGCCTGGCCCATCCGCAGCAGCGGGACCGCGACGCGCAGCAACTGGCCCAGGCCCTGGCCGGCCTGTGGACGGCGGGCGTGGAGATCGACTGGCCCGCCACACGCGACGGCGCACGCCGCCGGAATGTGCCGCTGCCCACCTATCCGTTCCAGCGCCAGCGCTTCTGGGTGGAGGCTGGCGCGCCCCGAACGCAGGGCGATGCGCCCGCGCCGCGGCCGCAGGGACTCTATTACCTGCCCGCGTGGCAGCGCAGCGAAGCGGCGCCGGAGGCCGCGGGGCCCGGCCCGGGAGACACGGTGCTGCTGCTCGGCGGTGCGGGACTGCCGCTGGCAGAGCGCCTGGCGCAGCGCCTGGCGGAGCGCGGAGCGCGCGTGGTGCAGGTGGCTGCGGCCGAAGGTTTCAGGGAAGACGGCGGTGGCGGCTTCGGGCTGCGGCCGGAGGCGCGCGGCGACCATGCAGCGCTCTGGCGAGTGCTCGGTCCGGTGACGCATGCCTTCCATTTCTGGGGGCTGGAGGAAGACTGGGAGCGCGGCTACTTCAGCCTCCTGGCCCTGGCCCAGGGCCGCGAGGATGCGGGGCGCGATGAAGCGCTGTCGCTCACTGCCGTGATCGACCGTGCCGAGGAGGTGGCCGGCATCGAACCGCTGGAACCCGGCAAGGCCACCGTGGCCGCCCTGGCGCGCGTGCTGGGCCAGGAAATGCTGCGCATCGCCTGCCGCGTGGTGGATGTGCTGGTGCCTAACGCCGGCAGCGCCGCCGAGGCGCAACTGGCCGACGCGCTCGCGGGCGAGCCGGCGCGCCCGTCCGACGAGTTCTGCGTGGCCTGGCGCGGTGCGCAGCGCTGGGTGAAGACCTATGAGCCCGCTCCGGCGCCCGCTGCCTGCGCGCAGCGCCTGCGGGCAGGCAGCGTGGTGCTGATCACGGGCGGTCTGGGAAGCGTCGGCCTCGCGCTGGCGCGGCACCTGGGCCGGCGCCACGGCGCGCGGCTGGTGCTGCTGGGGCGCACGCCGCTGCCGCCGCGCGGGGATTGGGAGGGCCTGCTCGCGCGGCCGGACCTGCCCGCGGCGCAACGCCGCAGGCTCGTGCAGCTGCAGGCGATGGATGCGGACGGCATCGAATGGATGGCCGTGGCGGCCGACGTCACCGATGCGGCGCAGTGGCGGGGCACGCTGCAGGCCGTGCATGCGCGCTTCGGCGGCGTGAACGGCGTGGTGCACGCCGTGATGGAGCCGGGCGGCGGCATGCTGGCCACCCGCACGCGGGCCGAGGTGGAGGCGGCCTTCGCCGCGAAGATGCAGGGCACGCGGGCCATGGTGGACGCCCTGCGCGGCGAGCCGGTGGATTTCGTGCTGCTGTGCTCGTCCGTCGCCAGCTGGGTGGGGGGGCTGGGCCGCAGCGACTACGCGGCCGCCAACGCCTGGCTCGACGCCTTCGCCACCGCCAGCCGGCGCGACAGCCCGTGGCCGGTGTTCTCGGTCAACTGGGATGCCTGGCGCGACGTGGGCGTCGGTGCCGACATGGACGTGCCCGAGGGCATGGGCCTGGACGAGCGCACGGGCATGGAGGTGTTCGACCGGGTGGTGAACGGGCCGCTGCAGCCGCAGACGCTGGTGTCGGTCACGCCGCTCGCGCAGCGCCTGCGCCCGCTGGACGGGCTCGTGGATGCGCTGGAGGCCGCGCCGCCGCCAGCGGCTCCCTCCGGCGGCGCCGCGCACCCCCGCCCGGTGCTGTCCACGCCCTACCGCGCGCCGGAGGGCGAGCTGGAGGACAACCTCGCGGCGCTGTGGACCGAGGCGCTGGGCATCGATGGCATCGGCGCCGACGACAACCTCTTCGAGCTGGGCGGTGACTCCCTGCTGGCGATCCGCCTGCTGGCCCGCGTGCGCAAGGCCTATGCCGTGGACATCCACCCCGCGGCCTTCTTCAAGGCCCCGCGCATCGCCGACCTGGCACAGCTCGTGGAACTGCGGCTGATCGAGGACATCGAGCGCGGCGCCGCAACTTCTTCCGTTTCCCTGCAGGCCGATTGACATGAGCGACAGTCCTCTTCTTTCCGAGCGCCGCGCGCGCCTTTCTCCCGAACAGCAGGCGCTGCTGCGCCAGCGGCTGAGCGGCCGTCCATCCGATGCTTCCGCCGCCGGCGGTGCGGAGCCGCCGCCTGCGTCCTCCGTGGATGCGCTGCCGCGCAGCGGCGTGCCGGAGGGCGCCGAGGCGCCCCTGTCCTGGGCCCAGCAGGGCCAGTGGTTCCTTTGGCGCATGGATCCCGGCAATACGGCCTACCACGTGGGGGGCGGACTGGATTTCGAAGGCCCGCTGGATGCCGCTGCCCTGCATGCGGCGCTGCAGGCCCTGGTGCGGCGGCACGCAGGGCTGCGCACCGTCTTCGGCGAAAGCGGGGACGGCACGCCCTGGCAGCGCGTGGAGCCCGCACGGGAGGTGCCGCTGCCCTGCACCGATCTTTCCGGGCTGGCGCCGGACGGGCGCGATGCGCGGCTGGAAGCACTGGCGCGCGAGGTGTGCGCGGAGCCCTTCGACCTGCGCCGCGGCCCGTTGCTGCGCTGCGCGCTCGCCCGGCTCGGCCCGCGGGAGCACCGGCTGCTGTTCATGATGCACCACATCGCCTCCGATGCCTGGACAGTGGAGCGCATCCTCGACGAATGGGCGCGAGGCTATGCGGATGCGCTCGAGGGCCATGCACCGTCCGATGCGCCCACGGCACTGCGCTACGTGGATTTCGCGGTCTGGCAGCGGCACTGGCTGCAGGGGCCGGAGGCCGCACGGCACCGGGATTACTGGACACAGCAGCTCGCGGAAGAAGCGCCCGTGCTGCAGATCGGCCGGGGCACCGCTGCTGCGTCGCCGCAGGTTCCCGCAGGGCAGGACGCCGGGGCCGCGCAGCACCTGCTGGCCGTGCCCGCCCCGCTGTTGCAGGCGCTGCGCCAGCGCGCCCGTGCCCACGGCACCACGCTGTTCTGCGTGCTGCTGGCGGCCTTCCATGCCGTGCTGTTCCGCCATGCCGGGCATGCCGTGCAGCGCGTGGGCGTGCCCGTGGCGGGGCGCAACCGCCCGGAGACGGCCGACGTGGCCGGCGTCTTCATCAACACTGTGGTGATGCAGGCGCGGCCCGCGCCGCAGATGCCGCTGTCTGCACTGCTGGCGCAGGTGCATGCGACCGCGCTGGAGGCCCGCGAGCACGAGGACCTGCCGTTCGAGCACGTCGCGCAGGTGCTGCGCCCCGAGCGCGGCCACGCAGGCGGCGGACTGTTCCAGTGCATGTTCAACCACCTGGGCGAGGGCGGCCGGCCCCTGGCGGGCTGGCCGGGGCTGGCCGTGCGCCGCGTCGATCCCGGACTGCGCGCGGCGCCCTTCGGGCTCACGCTGGAGACCATGGAAGACCCGGACGGCGGACTGCGGGCCGCGTTCCGCTACGACGCCGCGCGCTTCGGCGCGCAGGAAATGGCGGAGATCGCCGGCCACTACGAACGCATGCTGGATGCGCTGGCCCATGATCCCGGCCGCTCCGTCGGCGAGGTCGCCATGCTCGGCGATGCCGAGCGCGCGCGCCTGCAGGCGTGGTCGGCGGACGGGGAGGCCGTGGACATGGACCTGCCCGTGCACCGGATGTTCGAGCGCCAGGCGGCGCTCACCCCCGATGCGCCCGCCCTGGTGGCCGAAGGCCGCGAGTGGACGTATGCGCAGCTCGACGCGCGCACCAGCCGTCTCGCGCACCGGTTGCGCGCCTGCGGCGTGGGCCCGGAGACACTGGTGGGCGTGGCCCTGGCGCGTGGCGCGGACATGGTGGAGGCGCTGCTCGCGGTACTGAGGGCCGGCGGCGCCTACGTGCCCCTCGACCCCGAACTGCCGGCGGATCGCATCGCCTACATGCTCGGCGACTGCGCACCGGCGCTGGTGCTGACCGATGCCGCCCACCGCGCCTGCCTGCCGGCGGCGATGGCGGAGCCGGTGATCCTGCTGCCCCTGGAGGATGCGCCGGGCGAGGGCACCACCCAAGGCGCTCTTCCGCCCGCGGCGCTGCACCCCGAGCACCTGGCCTACGTGATCTACACCTCCGGCTCCACCGGCCGGCCCAAGGGGGCGGCCAACCGCCACGGCGCACTGTCGAACCGGATCGCGTGGATGCAGCAGGCCTACGGGCTGGGCCCGGGGGACACGGTGCTGCAGAAGACGCCGTTCGGCTTCGATGTGTCGGTGTGGGAGTTCTTCTGGCCGCTCGCCGTGGGCGCGCGCCTGGCGGTGGCGCCCCCCGGCGCGCACCGGGAGCCCGCGCAATTGCAGGCGCTCATCCAGCGGCATGCGGTGACGACGCTGCACTTCGTGCCCTCCATGCTGCAGGCCCTGCTGGCGCAGCTGGATGCGCACGCCTGCGCCAGCGTGCGGCGCATCGTGTGCAGCGGCGAGGCGCTGCCGGCCGAGGCGCGCCGCCAGGTGCTGGAGCGGTTGCCCGGCGTGGCGCTGTACAACCTCTACGGCCCGACGGAGGCCGCCATCGACGTCACGCACTGGACCTGCCATCCGCAGGAGCGCGGACCCGTGCCGATCGGCCGGCCCATCGCCGGGCTGCGCACCCATGTGCTCGATGCCGCGATGCAGCCCGTGCCGCCGGGCGCTCCGGGCGAGCTGTTCCTGGGCGGCGTCGGGCTTGCGCGCGGCTATGCCGCCCGGCCCGGCCTCACGGCGGACCGCTTCGTGGCCGATCCGTTCGAGGCGGGAGCGCGGCTCTACCGCACGGGCGATCTCGTGCGCTGGCGCGAGGATGGCGCCCTGGAATACCTGGGGCGGCTGGACCACCAGGTGAAGATCCGCGGCCAGCGCATCGAGCTGGGCGAGATCGAGGCACGCCTGCTGGCCCGGCCCGGCGTGCGCGAGGCCGTGGCGGTGGCCGCATCCACGCCCGCGGGCATGGCGCTGGTGGCGTACTGCAGCCCGCACGCGGGCACCACCCTGGACGGCGAAGCGCTGCGCTCGCGGCTCGCCGCAGAACTGCCCGAGGCCATGGTGCCTTCGCAGATCGCGGTGCTGCCGGAACTGCCGCTGAACGCCAACGGCAAGGTGGACCGCAAGGCGCTGCCCTCGCTGCAGCCCGCTTCCGCGGTGGCCTACGCCGCACCGCAGGGCGAGGTGGAGGAGGCGCTGGCGCGCATGTGGTGTGAGCTGCTCGCGCTGCCGCGCGCCGGCCGCACCGACCACTTCTTCGCCCAGGGCGGCCATTCGCTGATGGCCATGCAGCTCGTCGCCCGCGTGCGCTCGGGCCTGCAGGCCGAGATTTCGGTGCGGGACGTCTTCCTGCATCCCGTGCTGGCGGACCTGGCGCGGTGCGTGGAAGCCGCGCGCCCGCAGCGCCCCGTGGCGGACGCGCTGTCGCGCCTGGATGCCTTCCTCGACGATATGGAGATTGCCGGATGAGCGATATGGATGCACTTCTCCCCCAAGCCCGGATGGCCCGGCGCTTCATGCGGCTGACCGATGCGCAGCGCCGCGCCGCTTACGCGAAGATGCGCGAAGAGGGGCTCACGATGGGCCAGTTTCCCATCCTGCCGCGCGAGGCGCAGGACGGGGAGGCCCCCCTGTCGTACGCGCAGATGCGCCAGTGGTTCCTGTGGCAGATGGAGCCGCAGGGATCGGCCTATCACATCACCGGGGCGTTCGTGCTGCGGGGCGCCATCGACGTGCCCGCTCTGGAGGCCGCCTGGCGCGACGTGATCGCGCGGCATGCCGCGCTGCGCACCGTCTTCCGCGCCGATGCCGGCGGGCATCCCCACCAGCAGGTGCTGCACTCCGTGGAGTTCGGGGTGCACCGCATCGACCTGTCGGACCTGCCCGAGCCCGAACGGTGCGCACGCGCCGAGGCCGCGGCCCGTGCCTGCTGCGAGACGCCTTTCGACCTGGGCGCAGGGCCGCTGCTGCGGGTCTGGCTGCTGCGCACGGGGGCCGGGGAGCACCGCCTCGTGGTCGCCATGCACCACATCGTGTCGGACGGCTGGTCGCTGCGCGTGCTGGTCGAATCGTTTGCAGAGCGCTACCGCGCCCGCCATGCGGGCGGGGGCGCCCCCGCGGAGCCCGCATCCGCGCTGCAGTACACCGACTACGCCCTCTGGCAGCGCCAGTGGATGGAGGCCGGCGAAAAAGACCGCCAGCTCGCGTACTGGCGCGCCCGCCTGGGTGGTGAGCAGCCGGTGCTGCAGTTGCCCGCGGAGCATCCGCGCCGCGCCGATGGCCGCTACCGCGCGGCCGTGCATGCCTGGGAGCTGCCCGCGGACCGCGTGCGGGCGCTGCGCTCGGCGGCGCAGGCGCGCGGCATCACGCCGTTCATGGCGCTGCTCGCGGCGTTCCAGGCGGCCCTGTACCGCTGGAGCGGCCAACAGGACGTGCGCGTGGGCGTGCCGGTGGCCAACCGCGGCCGCGTGGAGACCGAGGGCTTGGTCGGCCTGTTCGTGAACACCCAGGTGCTGCGCCTGCAGGTCGATGGCCGCATGCCGCTGTCCGCCGCACTGGACGCGGTGCGCGAAGCCGCCCTGGAGGCGCAAGCCCACCAGGACCTGCCCTTCGACCAGCTGGTCGAGGCGCTGCAGCCCGGCCGCAGCCTGGCCGCGCCGCCACTGTTCCAGGTGATGTTCAACTACCAGCAGCACGACCACCGCGCGCTGGGCGAGCTGCCGGGCCTGGCGCTCGAGCGCTGGGACATCCCGGGCCAGACCGCCCAGTTCGAGCTCATCCTGGGTGCCGTGGAAGACGGGCAGGGCGGACTGCGCCTGGAATTCCACTATGCCCGCGAGCTGTTCGCGGCCGGCACGGTGCGCCGCATGGCGGGCCACTACGAGGCCGTGCTCGCGGCCGTGCTGCAGGCGCTGGAAGGCACCGGCGACCCGTGCGTGGGCGACGTGCCCCTGCTGTCCGGTGGCGAGGCGCGCCAGCTGCGCGAGTGGGGCGACTGCCCGCGCGCACAGCCCCATGCCGAGCCCGTGCACCGCCTGTTCGAGCGCATGGCGCGGCGGCAGCCCGATGCGGTGGCCGTGGAGGCCGGGGACGCCGCCTGGAGCTACCGCGCGCTGGACCGCCGGGCCAACCACCTCGCGCACCGCATCACTGCGCTGGGCGCCGGGCCGGAGCGGCGCATCGGGGTCGCGCTGTCGCGCTCGCCCGAGCTGGTGGCGGCCCTGCTGGCCGTCCTCAAGGCGGGCGCGGCCTTCGTTCCGCTGGACCCGGCCTATCCGGCCGAGCGCCTGGCCCACATGGCGCGCGACAGCGGCATGGCGCTGCTGCTCACCGAAAGCGCCCTGGCCGGGCGCATCCCGCTGCCGCCGGGGGTGGCCTGCATCGCCTGCGACGACGAACCCGGCGCCCGTGACGCGGGGCCCGATGTGCCGGTGGGCCCGCGCCAGCTGGCCTATGTGATCTACACCTCCGGCTCCACCGGCCTGCCCAAGGGCGTGCTGGTGGAGCACGGCCCCTTCGCGGCCCACTGCGTGGACACCGCCGCCTGCTACGAGATGGGGCCGGGCACGCGCGAACTGCACTTCCTCTCGTTCGCCTTCGACGGCGCGCACGAGCGGCTGTTCACCGGACTCACCTGCGGCGCCGCCGTGGTGCTGCGCGACGACACCCTCTGGACCGCCGAAGAGACCCTGGAGGCCCTGCGCGTGCGCGGCATCACGCATGCGGGCTTTCCGCCGGCCTACCTGGGGCAGCTGGCCGACTGGGCCGGGCGGGCAGGCGACGATGCGCCCGCGCTGGAGCTGATCTCCTTCGGTGGCGAAGCGATGCCGCGCGAAGGCTTCGACGCCGTGCGCCGCCACCTGCGGCCGCGCCTGCTCATCAACGGCTACGGGCCCACCGAGGCCGTGGTCACGCCCATGCTCTGGAAGGTGGATGCGCTCGCATCCTTCCCCCAGGCCTACGCACCCATCGGCCAGCCGATGCCTGGCCGCACCGCCCACGTGCTGGATGCCGAACTGCAGCCCGTGCCGCGCCATGTGCCGGGCGAACTGTACCTGGGCGGGTCGGGCCTGGCGCGCGGCTATGGCGGCCGGCCGGGCCTGACGGCGGAGCGTTTCGTGGCCGACCCCTTCGGCAGCGGCGGACGCCTCTACCGCACCGGCGACCGGGTGCGCTGGCGCGAGGACGGCCAGCTCGAATACCTGGGCCGCACGGACCACCAGGTGAAGGTGCGGGGCTTCCGCATCGAGCCGGGCGAGATCGAGGCCGCGCTGCGGGCCGCCCCGGGCGTGGGCGAGACCGTGGTCGTGGCGCGCGCGACGGCGCAGGGCACGCGGCTGGTCGCCTACGTGGCACCGGCGCCGGCAGCCATGCCCGCAACACCGTCCGCACTGGACGAAGGCGCCCTGCGCGCGCACCTGGAGCGCAGCCTGCCGGACTACATGGTCCCTTCGGCGATTGTCGTGCTCGACCGCCTGCCCACGGGTCCCGGCGGCAAGGTGGACCGCAAGGCGCTGCCCGAGCCGCCCGAGGCCGCGGCCGCCCGGTCGGGCGGGGCGCCGCGCGGCGAAGCCGAACAGGCCGTCGGCCGTGTCTGGTGCGAGGTGCTGGGCCGCGGCGGGGTAGGGCGCGACGACAACTTCTTCGAACTGGGCGGAGATTCCATCCTCAGCCTGCAGATCGTGGCCCGGCTGCGGCTGGCCGGCTGGCGCGCCACGCCGCGCCAGCTGTTCGAGCGGCAGACCATCGCCCAGCTCGCGGCCGTCATCGAGCGCCTGCCTTCCGGCGAGGCACGGCCCGCCGGCCCGGCGCGCGGCGAGGTGCCGCTGCTGCCGTTCCAGCGCGACTTCTTCGCCATGCCGATGCCGGCGCGCCACCACTGGAATCAGGCCGTGCTGCTGCGCAGTCCCGCTCCGTTGCAGGCACAGGCCCTGCGCGGCGCGCTGCGCGCGGTGGCAGAGCGGCACGATGCGCTGCGCCTGCGCTTCACGCGGCAGCAGGGCGCGGCAGGGGAGGCGTGGACGCAGCGCTACGAGGACACCGCCACGGCCCTGTCCGGATGGGACGACGTGCTGTGGATGCGCGCGGCGGACGGCCCTGCGCAGCTCAGCGCGCTGTGCGAGCAGGCGCAGTGCAGCCTCGACCTGGAGCGTGGCCCGCTGCTGCGCGCCGTCGCCGTCGCCCTGCCGGGCGGGGATGCGCGGCTGCTGCTCGTCATGCACCACCTCATCGTCGATGGCGTCTCCTGGCGCATCCTGCTGGACGACCTGCAGCAGGCCTATGCCCGGTGCCTCGCGGGCGCGCCGGCCGCGCTGCCGCCGGCCTCCAGCGGCCTCGGCGAATGGGCCGCCGTGCTGCAGCGCTACGGGCAGGACCACGCCGACGAGCTGGCGCATTGGGCCGCCCTGGCTGGCTGCCCGGCGGAGCTTCCCTGCGCGCGGCCTGAAGGCCCGAGTACCGCTGCCCAGCAGCAGTCCGTCTCCATCCGCCTGGACCGGCGCGCCACCGAGGCCTTCCTCGCGCAGGCGCCCGCCGCCTACCGCACCCAGGCCAACGACCTGCTGCTCACCGCCCTCGCGCGCGCGCTGTGCCGCTGGAGCGGCCATGACCGCGTGCTGGTGGACATCGAAGGCCATGGCCGCGAAGACCTCGATCCCGCGGTGGACCTGTCGCGCACCGTGGGCTGGTTCACCTCGCTCTATCCCGTGGCGCTCGACGCGCGGGGGACGCTGGGCGATGCCGTGCGGCGCGTGAAGGAAACCCTGCGCGCCGTGCCCCGCCACGGCGTGGGCCATGGCGCGCTGCGCCACTTCGGCACGCCGGAGCAGCGCGAAGCCCTGCAGGCGCTGCCGCGCGCGCAGGTGGTGTTCAACTACCTGGGCCAGTTCGACGCCCGGCCGCAGGAAAGCGCAGGCGGATGGACGCTGGCGCCCGAACCGGCCGGCCCCTTCGTGGATGCCGGCGCCCCGCTCACGCACGAGTTCACCGTCAACGGCCGCGTGCTCGCGGGCGAGCTGTCGATGGACGTGCTGTTCAGCGGCGCGCGCCACGATGCCGCCGCGGTGCGCGGCTGGATGGCGGATGTCGAGCGCGAACTGCGGTCGCTGATCGACCACTGCGCGCAGGCGCCGCAAAGCGCCACGCCCTCGGATTTCCCGCTCGCGGGGCTGGACCAGGCGGGCCTGGACGCGCTCGGGCTGGACTGGGCGCAGGTGGAAGACCTGTATCCTCTGTCGCCACTGCAGGCAGGGCTCGTCTTCCAGACCCTGCTGGACCCGGATGCGGCCGCATACCGCAACCAGCTGCGCATCGACTTCCGCCACCTCGACGCAGGCCGGCTGCGCGCCGCCTGGGAGGCCGCCTTCGAGCGCCACGCGGTGCTGCGCAGCGGCGTGCTGGCCGAGGGCACCCGGCCCCTGCAGTGGGTGGCCCGGGCGGGCAGGCTGCCGTGGCGCGAGATCGATGTGCGCGGCGAGATCGGTGCAAGCGGCGCAGGCGATGCACATTTCCGCCTGGACGCGATCGCGCAGGAGGAACTGGCCGCCGGGTTCCCGGGCATGCAGCCGTCGCTCATCCGCTTCGCCCTGGCGCGCACCAGCGAGCATGGCTACCACTTCATCTGGACCATGCACCACGTGCTGCTGGACGGCTGGAGCACCTCGCAGCTCATGGCCGAAGTGCTGCGCCACTATGCCGGCCTGCCCGATGCGGTGCCAGCCGCCCGCTACGGCGACTACATCCGCTGGCTCCAGCACCGCGACGCCGAGGCGGACCGGGCCTGGTGGACCGGGGCGCTGGGCGGCGTGGAAGAGCCGACCCTCCTGGCCCGGTGCCTGCCGCGCGCCACGCCTGCGGAACCTTCTGCGCGGGGCGAGGGCGCCGCGCGGCTGGGAGCCGGTGAGGTAAGGGCTTCCTTCACGGAGCAGGAAACCGCGGGCCTGCAGGCCTTCGCACGGCGCGAGCGCGTCACCCTCAACACGCTGGTGCAGGCGGCCTGGGCCCTGGTGCTGCAACGCCATGCCGGGCAGGAAACGGTGGTGTTCGGCACCACCGTGGCGGGCCGCCCGGCGGAGCTGCCGGGCGCCGAGCGCGCGGTGGGCCTGTTCATCAACACGCTGCCCATGGCCTGCACCCCCCGTTTCGGCGCTGCGGTGGGCGACTGGCTGCGGGAACTGCAGGCCCAGGGCCTGCGCATGCGCGAACACGAGCACACGCCGCTCTACGACATCCAGCGCTGGATGGGCACGGATGCAGCCGGGCTCTTCGATACGCTGCTGGTGTTCGAGAACTATCCCGTCGATGGCGCCCTGCACGCATTGCCGGCGGGGCTCGAGGCCGAGGTGGCCGCGCAGCGCGAGGAAACGCACTACCCCGTCACGCTGCTGGCGTTGCTCGAGCCGGTGCTGACGCTGCAGCTGCGGCACGACCTCCGGCGGATCGACGCCGCCGCGGCCGGGAGGCTGGCGGACCAGCTGGTGCGCGGGCTGCGAGCGCTGGCGGAGGATGCTGGCCGGGCGCTGGGTTCGCTGGACGTGCTGGCCTCGGCGGACATCCGCCAGACCCCGGCCTCCGCGGCAGTGGATGGCAACGACACGGTCCACCGCCTGTTCGAGCGGCAGGCCCTGCGGCAACCCGATGCCGTCGCGCTGCGCTTCGAGGACGACGCCTTGACCTACGGCGAGCTGGACCGCCGCGCCAACCGGCTGGCACACCGGCTGCGCGCCGCGGGCGCCGGGCCGGAAGCCCGCGTCGGTGTCGCGCTCGGCCGGGGGCTCGACCTGGTGGTGTCACTGCTGGCCGTGCTCAAGTCCGGGGCGGCCTATGTCCCGCTGGACCCCGACTATCCCCCGGAGCGGATCGCCTACATGGCGGGCGACAGCGGCATGGCCTGCGTGGTCACCCAGGACGGCCTGTGGGACGCCTCGCCGCTGCCCGCGGGCCTGGCCGTGGTGGATCCGCAGTGCAGCGATGCCGCCGCCTGGCCCGACACGCCGCCGGATGTGGCGGTGCACCCCGACCACCTCGCCTACGTGATCTACACCTCGGGCTCCACCGGGCGGCCCAAGGGCGCGCAGCTGTGCCATCGCCAGGTGGTGCGCCTGCTGCACGGCACCGACGGCTGGTTCCGCTTCGGCCCCGAAGACGTCTGGACGCTGTTCCATTCCTGCGCCTTCGATTTCTCCGTGTGGGAGCTCTTCGGCGCGCTCTGCACGGGCGGGCAGCTGGTCATCGTCCCGTACTGGGTGAGCCGTTCTCCGCAGGACTTCCTGGCCCTGCTGCGCACACGGCGCGTGACCGTTCTCAACCAGACGCCGTCGGCCTTCGGGCAACTGGTGGGCCTGCCCGCCACCTATGAACCACCGCCGGCCGGCATGCCGGAGCTGTCGCTGCGCGTGGTCATCTTCGGTGGGGAAGCGCTCGACCCGCAGCGGCTGCGGCCCTGGATCGCGCATTTCGGTGATGCGCGGCCCGAGCTGGTCAACATGTACGGCATCACCGAAACCACGGTGCACGTCACGTGGCGCCGCATCACCCGGGCCGACCTGCAGCCGCAGCGCAGTCCGGTCGGCACGGCGATTCCCGATCTGGGCCTGTTCGTGCTCGACGCGGACCTGCGGCCCGTGCCGCCCGGGGTACCGGGCGAGCTGTTCGTCAGCGGCGCGGGCCTGGCGCGCGGCTACCTGCGCCAGCCCGCGCTGACCGCGCAGCGCTTCGTCGCGCACCCCTCGCCCGGCGTGCCCGGGGAACGCCTCTACCGCACCGGCGACCGCGTGCGCTGGGGCGAGGACGGCGAGCTGGAATACCTGGGCCGGGTGGACCACCAGGTGAAAGTGCGCGGCTTCCGCATCGAGCTGGGCGAGATCGAGACCCGGCTCCTCGCGCAGCCGGAGGTGCGCGAGGCCGTCGTGGTGGCGGAGCAGGGGCCGGGCGGTGCGCGCCTGGTCGCCCACGTGAGCGCCCAGCCCGGCCTCGCGATCGACATCGCCCTGCTGCGCGAGCGCCTCGGGGAGTCCCTGCCGGATTACATGGTGCCCGCCGCGGTGCTGGTGTCGGACGGGCTGCCCCTCACGCCCAACGGCAAGGTGGACCGCCGGGCCCTGCCATCGGCCGCCCAGGCCCTGAATGGTGCCGGCGCGCCGGGCGAGCCGCCGCGCGACGGCGCGGAGGCGGCCCTGGCCGCGCTGTGGCGCGAGGTGCTGCAGACCGATGCCATCGGCCGGCACGACCACTTCTTCGAGCGGGGCGGGCACTCGCTGCTGGCGGTGCAGCTCGTCGCCGCCATCCAGCGGTCCTGGGGGCGCACCGTGGCGCTGCGCACGGTGTTCGAGGTGCCGGTGCTCGCCGACCTCGCCGCGCGCCTCGCGGCCGACGGCCTGGTGCCGCAGGCGGATGGCGCCGCAGCGGCCGACGACCCGGCCCGGCGCATCGATGCCCTGCTGGGCGAGCTGGAACTCTGAATCACGAACGGGAAGGACGACCATCGCATGACCACCGAAATGCACGAGCTCTCGCGCCGCTTCGCGGCCCTCACCCCTGACAAGCGCCAGGTGTTCCTGGAGCGGCTGCGTGCCAGCGGCATCGGCTTTGAGGCGCTGCCCGTGGTGCCCAGGGCAGCCGCCGGCGAAGCCCCCATGGCCTATGCCCAGCGGCCCCTGTGGCTCGCCTGGCAGCGCGATCCCGCCTCGCCCGCCTACAACCTGGCCGGCCGCATGGTGCTGCCCGGATCGCCGGATGCCGCCGCGGTGCACCGCGCCCTGGCCACGCTGGTGGCGCGCCACGCCGCGCTGCACACCTGCTTCGGCTGCGACGCGCAGGACCAGCCGGTGCAGCGGGAGGACCCGCAGCAGCGCTTCGGCTGGTCGGTGCGCGAATGGAGCATGCCCCGTGCCCAGGCGCAGGAGGCCCTGGCCGTGCAGGCGCAGGCCTTCGCCATGGAACCCTTCGACCTGGAGCGCGGTCCCGTCTTCCGCGCCTGCCTGCACGTCTTCCCCGAAGGTGCTCCCGAGCTGGTGCTCTGCGTGCACCACATCGCGGCCGACGGACAGTCCATCGGCCTGCTGCTGTCCGAATTGCGCGCGTTGCTCGCCGCACCGGGCGAAGCGGCGCCGGGCCCGGCGGCGCAAGGTGCGGCATCGCTGGGCTATGCGGATTACGCCGCCTGGCAGCGCCACTGGATGGAAGCCGGGGAGCTGCAGCGCCAGATCGGCCACTGGCGCGAACGCCTGCGCGACGCGCCGCTGGCGACCGCGCTGCCGCTGGACCGGCCGCGCACCGCACGGCGCGGCACCCAGGGCGGCGTGGTGGCTGCCGGGCTGGACGAGGCCGTGTCCGCCTCGCTGCGCGCGCTGGGCCGCGCGCACGCAGCCTCTCCTTACCTGGTATGCCTGTCCCTGCTCGGGCTGCTGCTGCACCGCCTGGGCGGCCAGGACGACCTGTGCATCGGCGTGCCCACCACCACGCGGGACCGGCCCGAGCTGGCCGGCGTGGTGGGCCATTTCACCAACGTGCTGGTGCTGCGGCTGCAGGCCGACCGGGCCTGGTCCTTCGCGCAGTGGCTGGAGCACGTGCGCGACCGCTTCGTCGAGGCCAAGGCGCACCAGGAAGTGCCGCTGGACATGCTCGTGGATGCGCTCTCGGTGCCGCGCGTACCCGGCCTGCATCCGCTGTTCCAGGTCAAATCCACCCAGCAGCAGGCCGCCCCGCGCGGGGCGCGGCAGCCGGCCGCGACGGCCGGAAGCATCTCGGTGGACGAGGTGCATTTCGACCTGAGCGTGGATGTGATGGACGATGGCGACAGCCTCTCGTTCGGCATCGCCTACGCGGCCGACCTGTTCGACCACGACACCGTCGTGCGCCTGGCCGACGGGCTGCGCGCGCTGGCGCGGCAGGCGGCCGGCGGTGGCATCCCGGCCATCGGGAAGGCGGCGCTGCCGCCCGTGCCGGAGCTGCGCGGCGAGGAGACGGCGTGGCCCTGCGCGAACGTGCCGGACGCCTTCGCCGCCGCCGCGCGGCGCGATCCCGCGGCCCCGGCCATCGCCGCGGGAGTGCGCAAGATCACCTACGCGGAACTCGACCGCACGAGCGCCGCGTGGGCGCAGCGCCTGCAGGCCCACGGCATTCGCGCGGAAGACCGCGTGGCCGTGTGCCTGGAGCGCGGCCCCGAATTCGTGCTGGCCTGGCTCGCGGCGATGCGGGCAGGGGCCGTCTGCGTGCCGCTGGACCCGGCGCTGCCGCGCACCCGGCGCGACGAATTGCTGCACGATTGCGGCGCCGCCCTGCTGATCGGCGATCTCCAGCAACCCCCGGAAGGCGTGCCGCAGTGGCGCGTGGAGTTCGGTGCGTCCGATGCAGTGGCCACCGCGGCGTCGCCCTCGATCCGCCCGCTGCACCCGTCGCAGGGTGCCTACATGATCTACACCTCCGGCTCCACCGGGCGGCCCAAGGGCGTGGTCGTGCCCCACGGTGCGCTGGCGAACTACGCCCAGGGCGTGCTCCAGCGCCTGGATGTGGGCCCGGGCCGCTGCTTCGCGATGGTCTCCACCGTGGGCGCGGACCTGGGGCACACCGCGTTGTTCGGCGCGCTGTGCTCGGGCGGCTGCCTGTACCTGCCTTCCTCGGCCGAGGCGTTCGATCCGGATGCGTTCGCGGCCGGCATGGAGCGCTGCGGCGCCGACGTGCTGAAGATCGTTCCCAGCCACCTGCGCGGCCTGCTGAATGCGCGCAACCCCGCCGCGGCGCTGCCGCGCCATACCCTGGTGCTGGGCGGCGAGACGGCCGACGACGAACTGCTGCGCACCGTGCGCGCGCTGCGCCCGGGCCTGCGCATCCTCAACCACTACGGCCCCACCGAGACCACGGTGGGCGTGCTCACCCATCCCGCCGCGCCTCCCGACGAGAGTCCGCGCGGGTTCACCGCGCTGCCGCTGGGCCGGCCCCTGCCGGGCATCCGGGCCCACCTGCTGGACGACCGCCTGGAGCCCGTGCAGCCCGGCATGCCCGGCGAGCTGTACCTGGCCGGGCGCGGGCTCGCGCGCGGCTATGCCGGCCGGCCCGGCACCACGGCGGAACGGTTCGTCGCCTCGCCCTTCGAGGCCGGCGCGCGCCTCTACCGCACGGGCGACCGCGTGCGACTGCGCGGGGACGGGGCGCTGGAATTCCTCGGTCGCGCGGACGACCAGGTCAAGATCCGTGGGTGGCGGGTGGAGCCCGCGGAGGTTGCCCAGCGCCTGCGCGAGTGCACCGGCGTGGCCGATGCGGTGGTGGTCGCGCGGGCCCGCGAAACCGATGGCGCAATGGCGCTGCATGCCTACGTGGTTCCTGCCGATGCCGGTGCGCCGAACGATCCCGGCGCGCTGCCAGCGCAATTACAGGCGCAGTTGCAGGCCGCGCTGCCGGCCTGGATGGTGCCGGACCACATCCTGCCCATCGCCGCGCTGCCGCTCACGCCCAACGGCAAGCTCGATCGCCGTGCCCTGCCGCTGCCCGCCGCCGCGCCCGAGGAGGCTGCTCGCGGAGAGCCCCCGCGCGGCGCCCTGGAAGAAGCGATCGCGAAGGTGTGGAGCGAGGTGCTGCGCGTCGATCGTGTCGGCCGCGACGACAACTTCCACGCCCTCGGCGGCGATTCCATCCTGTGCCTCAAGCTGGTCGCCCGCCTGCGCAGGCAGGTGCCGGGCGGCGCGCAGGCCAGCCTGGCCGATGTCATGCAGTCCCCCACGCTCGCGCACCTGGCGCAGCGGCTGCGCGAACGCTTCGAGGGCGCGCACGACGCGGTCTGCCTGCAGGACGAAGGCAGCGGCGTGCCGCTTTACTGCCTGCCCGGCATGGTGGTGAACACGCGCGAGTTCCTGCCGCTGGCCGAGGCGCTGCGCGGCGAGCGCACCGTGCACGCCTTCGTGAGCCACGTGTACACGCGGCAGCGCTGGCGCGGATTCGCGGTGGAGGCCCTCGCGGCCGAGTACGCGGACTTCATCGCGGCGACCGCCGCGGGCGGGCGGTGCACGCTGCTGGGCTGGTCCTCCGGCGGCGACCTGGCCGTCGAGACCGCACGGCGCCTGCAGGGCCGCGTGGAGGTCGCCTTCACCGCGCTGGTGGACGTGCACAGCACGGAGCCCCTGCGCGCCGGCCGGCCGCTGTCCGCGGCGGAGCGCGTGCAGGCGCAGGCCCGGCTGGATGCCTGGCTGGCCGCCTCCACCATGGCCGACCGGTGGCGCGAGCTGCTGGAGCGCATGTATGCCGACGAACGCGACGGCGTGCTGCAGCAGTTGGTCGATGCCGGGCAGTCCCTGCCGCTGGACGGCGAAGGCGAGGACAGCCACGAATACCTGCTCTGGACCACGCTCGACAAGCGCGTGCAGGCCTGCCGGCACACGCCCGCCAGCGACGGGCTGCCGGTCCACCTCTTCCAGGCGGGCCGCTCGGTGGAAGAGGGCGGGGCGCTGCGCGACTGGTCCGCGATCGCGGACGTGCGCGGCGTGCAGGTCGTGGAAGGCGCGGGCCACCTGGACATCATCCGCCAGCCCGCCTTCATCGGGGCCCTGCGCGAGGCGCTGCGCGCGGCCGACGGCTCCCCGCGCGCCTGAGCGGAAAGCGGGCGCCTCGACGAAAAAAGGGGAGCGGCGCACTGCCGCTCCCCTTCGCGTTCCCGCAGGCCGCGGGCCTTACCAGCGGTACGTGGCCGTGGCCACCACCCGGCGCGGATCGCCGTAGTAGCAGTTGCCGTACTGGTCGCAGTTGCCGATATAGGTCTTGTCGCCCAGGTTGCGCACGTTCAGCGCGAAGGTCCAGCGATCGATGTCGTAGCCGATCATCGCGTCGAACACGGTGAAGGACGGCACCTTCGCCGGCGCGGCGTCCAGGTCGCCGTGGTTGGAGCCGGTGTAGCGCGCGCCCAGGCCCACCTTGATGCGGTTCGCGAACCGGTAGTCCACCCACAGCGCCGCGGCGTTGCGCGACACCGCCGTGAGCGGCTTGCCGATCTCCCGGGCCGTGCTGCTGGCCGTGATCTTCGCCGTGGGCGTATAGGTGTAGGAGCCCACCAGGTTCAGGCGCGGCATCAGCTCCGCCGAGGCTTCCAGCTCCAGGCCGCGCACCTGGATCTCGCCGGTCTGGCGCGGCACGAAGTTGTCGTCCGCGGTCAGGTAGTTCTTGCGGCGCAGGTCGAAGATGGCGGCGCTGTAGCGCTGCTTGCCGCCCTCGGGCTGGTAGCGCACACCGGCCTCGTACTGGCGGCCGGTCTCGGGCTTGAACGGCTGGCCCGTGGCCGGGTTGCGCATGGCCGTCGGCACGAACGATTCGGTATAGCTCACGTACGGCGCCCAGCCGCTCTCGGCCAGGTAGGTCAGGCCGGCGCGCTTCGTCGCCTTGTGTTCCGACACCCTGGTCTGGCTGCCGTCCAGCCGGCTGTCCGCATCGCTGGTGGCGCGGTCGTAGCGGGCGCCCAGGGTGAGCACCCAGCGGTCGCGCCACTTGATCTGGTCCTGCAGATAGAGGCCGGTCTGCGCGAGCGTGGCGACGCCGTCATACCACGGCGCGGGCAGCTGCACCGCACCGCCATACACGGGGTTGTAGATGTTGAGCGGACTCGCGGAGCCACCGCTGTAGCTGACCTGGTCGATGCGGGTGCGCTGGTATTCCAGCCCGGCCAGCACGGTGTGCTGCACGTCGCCCGAGCGCAGGCGCGCTTCCAGCTGGTTGTCGAGGTTCAGCGCGTGGATGCGCTCGTTGCTGCCCGACACCGTGCGCCGCAGCGTGGAGAAATTCGCCGGATCGCGCGGATTGGCCGGGTTCACGGTGATGAAATTGCGGCCCTGCACCGCGGTGTAGTCCACGTCGAGCTGGCCGTAGCGCGCGTTCTGCCGCACGGTGAAGGCATCGTTGATGCGGTGCTCGAACAGGTAGCCGATCATCGACGTGTCCATGTCGAAGCGGTTGTAGCCCGGCTCCCCGGCGAACAGGTCGCTCGGGATGGTGGTGCCGATGGCCGTCGGCACCAGCGAGCCCACGGCCGGCCGCGTGCGCGAGTACACCCCCGCACGGGTGCGGCCGAACTGCGACAGCACGGTCAGGCTGGTATCGGACGAGGGCTTCCAGGTGAAGGCCGGTGCGATGAAGGTGCGGTCATCCTTCATGTCGCCCGCCGGCAGGTCGGCATCGCGCGTAAGCGCGGTCAGGCGGTAGAGCAGCTTGCCGTCCTCGCCCAGCGGGCCGGAGACATCGGCCGCGATCTGGCGGCGCCCGTGGTCGCCGATCTGCACCTGCACCTCGCGCAGCGGCTCGGCCGTCGGGCGCTTGCTCACGGCATTCACCAGCCCGCCCGGGCCGCTCATGCCGTACAGCACCGACGCCGGGCCGCGCAGCAGCTCGATCCGCTCGGCGCCGTAGCTCTCCACGGGCCAGATGCCCCAGTTGCCGTTGTTGCGCAGCGGCATGCCGTCCAGGTAGAAGCCCGGCGAGTAGGCATCGAAGCCGCGCAGGGAGATCCAGTCGTAGCGCGAGTCCGCGCCGAAGCGCGTCGGGATCACGCCCGGCGAGTAGCTGAGCGCGTCCTTCACCGTGCGTGCGCCCTGCGCCTCCATCAGGTCCGCCGGAATCACCGAGATGGACTGCGGCGTCTCGATCAGGGGGGTGTCCGTCTTGGTGGCGGTCGCGCTGCGGCGTGCCGTGTAGCCGTTCACCCGGCCCGTGGCGCTCTCCTCGGCGCCGCCGGTCACCGTGACCGTGGGCAGCGTGGTGGAGCCGGCGGAGGCCTCCTGCGCCCCCGCCAGCGGGGTGGACAGCACGGCCGCGGTGCCGAAGGCCGCGGTGATGGAAGCGTGCAGCAGGCGCTGCCGCGCAGGCCTCGCGGCGGAAACATGGCGCATCGGAAAACCCCCTTCAGAAATGGAATAAGTGCAGAAGTGCGGAATGCATACGAATTGTAATGAGAATGTTTCTTATTAACCAGGGTGCAGTTACGTTTTTTCCGTGACTGCTCAGGACCGCGGCATCCACAGGCCGTCGTAGAAGTAGTGCTCGCGCAGCAGCATCACCAGTTGCGCGCGCTTGTGCGGCAGGTCGAACTCCTTCACCTTCGCGTAGCCGGACTTGTCGAGGTTGCGGATCTGCTGGTGGTGGTCGATGCGCGGCTCGCCCAGGATGCGCTGCGTGCGCGCATCGCACAGGAACAGGTAGTGCGAGATCGAGGTGAGCCAGGCCGTGGCGAAGGCCTTGCCCCGGAACGCCGGCTCCCCGACCAGCACATGCCAGCCGCGGTCGTAGTCGTGCGCGTCGTAGAACGGCGCGATGCGGCTCTCCTTGGTCCAGTACGCCTCGAAATACGCGAAAGGCTCGCCATCCAGGCTGGCGATCATCGAATGCATGTGCGGATCGCGGGCTATCCCCTCCAGGTAGGCGCGGTGCTTCTGCAGGTCGCCTTCCTCCTCCCAGATCACCGCCACGTCCGGGTCGTTCATCCAGCGGTTGAAGCGCGGCAGGTCTTCGTCGATGTCCAGGCTGCGGAAGGTGAACGTGCGCTCCAGCCACGGGATGTAGCGCTGGTAGAGCAGCCCGCGCGGCTTGGGCGCGCGGCGGGGGTGATAGCGGCCATCGGTCAGCGCGAAGCGCTGGGCCATCGGCGGCGGCACCCCGGGCCGCCAGAGCCCGGGCTGCTGCCACAGCGTGTCCCGGCAGGCGCGCCAGCTGCCGTCCGCCGCGGGCAGCACCACGCCGGCCTCCGCCAGCGCGGCCAGGGCCTGCGGGTCGGCGGGATGCATGGCCAGGTCCCTGCATTCCGGATGCGCGGCAAAGGCGGCGTCCAGCGCCGCGAGCCCGTGCGCCGCCGGCGCCGGCCGCGCGCCCTCGGAGGCGGGCCGGAGCACGAGGTCGCCGCCGTGCCCGGACAGCGTCCAGTGCGATGCCGGCTCCGCCCGCCCGCCCGCCACCTGCAGGGAGGCGCCGTCGATGCGCACCGCATGCGCCTGTCCGCCCGCATAGGACAGGAAAGAGGACCGGAAGGGCAGGCCGGCGGCGGCCTGGGCGTCCGCAGGAGCGGAGGAAGGGGAAGAAGTCGGGGTATGGGGCGTGGCGAATTTCACGGTCTGTCTCCTGGTCGTCTTCAAGGGTGGAATGGCGAAGCGTGTCGGTGCACACCCGACAGGTGCGGGGCCAGCAACTGCAGGCCCTGGTGGAGCGCGGGGAACAGGCTGCGGTGGAAGTTGTTCCAGCGCAGTTCCAGGATCGTGTCGGCCGGGTCGATCGGCGTGCCCAGCACGTCGTAGATGACCTCGCCCGAGTCGATCCCGTCATCGACGTAGTGCAGCGACGCGCCGGTCCGCAGGATCGGCGTGGCCGGCTCCGTGGCCATGCGCTGCCAGTCGGTCACGCGCTCGCCGCGGGCCCCGTGCAGGGCGTCCAGCGTGGCGTGCGCGCCGCGGCGCCGGTACGGCGACTCCAGCCGGGTGATGCCCGGGTGGATGTTCACGATGCGGCGGTGGAACGGCGCGCCGGGCTGCACCAGCGCGTCCAGGATGACCAGCAGGCCGTCGAGCACCACGATGTCGGCCTGCAGCGATTCGAGCGTGCGCTGCAGCGCGGCCTCGAAAGCCTGCTTGCCGGCCGCGCGGCCCGGATCGGCCAGGGGCAGGCGGCGGTACTCCGACGGCACCGGCCGCAGCAGGTCGCGCAGCTTGCGGTCCTGGGTCGCGAGTTCGTGCGGAAAGATCCAGCGCTCCCCCGGCGTGCATGCGAAACCGTAGCCGTTCAGCGCCGCACGATCCCGCGGCGATTGCGGGTCGTCGTCGAAGACGATGCCCTCCAGGGAATAGGCTTCCCCGAGGGGCGTGGTGTCGAGCGCGTGCGCCAGGTATTCGAGCGGGGAGGGCATGTAGCGCCGCCCGCCGCGGTAGTCGATGAACTGGCCGGCCTGGTCGGCGGCCGCATTGCGCAGGGACAGTATGTAAACGAGCTTGGCCTGTGGCATGGAAGGGCAGGGGTTGGAGGTCGGAACGTTCTGGAAACGGGGCGGGTTCGCGCAGCGCCGCGGCGGTGGGTGCGTGCAGGCCGCTTCAGCCCGGGGCGGCCGGCGCGCCGGCGCAGGCATCCGGCTTTCGCCCGGCAGGCGGTGCGCGGTGCCGCGGGTCCAGCGGGCAGCGGCCGCAATAGCCTTCGCCCGGCAGGCGGTAGTACAGGCAGCACTCGCGGTGCAGCGCCACGGATTCGGTGCCCTGCGCGGTGGCCATCGCCACCACCCGGCGCGGGCGGCACAGCGGATTGGCGCGCGGCCCGCCGGCATCGGGCCATAGGAGCGCCTGCAGCAGGTCGGCGGCGTCCTGAACGATCGCGGGATGGTGCGGCGCGAGCCGCACCGCCTGCTCCAGCACCGCTTCCAGGTGCCGCGCCGCATTGCTCCACAGCACCTTCTGCGGCACGCGCGCCACCTGCTCCAGGGCCGTGAACAGGGGGGCCCAGTGCTGCCAGACCAGCGGCGCATAGCGCTGCGCGGCGGGGGCGCCCGGCAGTGCGGTGCCGATGCCGCCCAGGTGGATGCCGCGCACCCGCCCGTCCGGGCCCAGGTCCAGCTGCAACTCCTCCAGGCCCACGGGAAACACATGCCCCAGCACGCTCGCGGCGGCGGCCACCGGCGGCACCAGCACGCCCAGGGTGTCCAGCACCCAGGCGGAGGCGGCCGCGCGCAGGTCCTTCGCCGCAGGCCCCTGCAACCCCCACACCGCGGCGGCGTACCGGCGCAACAGGTCTTCCAGCTGCAGCGGCTCGAGCAGCCGCGCCCCCGGCCACGCGCCCCCGGGCGCAGGCCCGGCATGCAGCCGCTGCGCGAGCGGCGCGAGCGCGCCGGGAAAAAGCGGCCGCAGCAAATCGATCATGGCGCTTGGCGGACGGGGAGTAAGAGGGGCGCGAAGGCGCAGTGCATTCCAAGGTGACGATCCAGCGCGGCGCTTGTTCATCCGCCCTCCGCGCAGCGGCGTGGAACCCCCTGCGCATGAACATCCCCGCGCCCGCAGCGTCTTTGGAGCAGGCGTCCCGCCTTGCAACCCAGCCCTCGACGGGCGGAAAGAGATCTTGCGCATGACTGCAGCCCCCGCTCCGCGTGCCCCGGCTTCCGAGGTGGCGCGGCTCCTCCGGCCCTTCCTTCCGTGGATCGCACTCTCCACGGTATGCGGCCTCGCCGCCGGCATCGCCACCGTGCTGCTGCTGCGCACGGTCAACGAAGTGCTGCACCGCGACGGCGGCATGTCCGGCGGCCTGCTGTGGACCTTCGTGGCCCTGTGCGCCGCGGCGCTCTTCGGGCGCCTGGTGGCCGATGTGTCCACCAACTACGTCGGCCAGAAACTGGTGGCGCAGGTGCGCGTCGGCCTGGCCCAGAAAATCCTGTCGGCCCCCATCGACGCGCTGGAACGCTACCGCACCCACCGCCTGATGCCCGTGCTGTCGCAGGACGTGGACATGATCAGCGACGCGGCCTTCGTGCTGTCGTCCGCGCTCATCGCCTCGGCCGTGATGCTGGGCTGCCTCGTGTACATGGCCTGGCTGTCCCTGCCGCTCTTCGGGCTGGTGGTGCTGGCGCTGGCCATCGGCGCCAGCCTGCAGGTGGTGGCCCAGACGCGGGCCGAGAAAGGCTTCTGGAAGGCCCGCGAGCACGAAGACAGCCTGCACAAGGCCTACCGCGCCATCAGCGAAGGCGCCAAGGAACTGCGCATGCACCGCGAGCGCCGCGCCCGCATGCTGGACGGCCAGGTGGAGCGCATCGTGGCCCAGATCCGCCAGGTCAACGGCCGCGCCATCAACACCTACGTCACCGCCACCGCCTTCGGCTCCGCGCTGTTCTTCCTGCTCATCGCCATGATCCTCGGCTGGGCCGCCTTCCAGCCCACCGAGCCGGCGGTGCTCAGCGGCTTCGCGCTGGTGCTGCTTTTCCTCAAGGGGCCCATCGACCAGATCGCCGCCACGCTGCCGCACATGGGCCGCGCCAAGGTGGCCTTCCTGCGCATCGCCGACCTGTCGGCGCGCTTCGCCACGCCGGAACCCCACCTGCACCAGGACCGCCCGGCCCCCGCCCCCGTGCTGCACGAAGGCATCTCGCTGCAGGGCGTGCGCTACGCCTTCGAGGCGCCTGCCGACGGCGGCGAGCCCTTCGCGCTCGGCCCCGTGGACCTGGAGCTGCGCCGCGGCGAAATGGTCTTCATCGTGGGCGACAACGGCTCGGGCAAGACCACCCTCATCAAGCTGCTGCTGGGCCTGTATGCCCCGCAGGAGGGCGAGTTGCTGATCGACGGCGTGGCCGTCACCGCCGAGTCGCGCGACGACTACCGCCAGCTCTTCACCACCGTGCTCTCGGACTTCTACCTCTTCGAGGACCTGGCCGGCGCAGGCGAGGGTGGGGCGGGCATGGCGGCCCTGCCCGAGGCCGCGCGCCCCTACCTGGAGCGCCTGGAGATCGCCCACAAGGTGAGCATCCGGGACGGCGCCTTCAGCACCGTGGACCTCTCCACCGGCCAGCGCAAGCGCCTCGCGCTGGTGCATGCCTACCTCGAAGGCCGCCCGGTCATGGTGTTCGACGAGTGGGCCGCGGACCAGGATCCGGCCTTCCGCCACCTCTTCTACACCGAGCTGCTGCCCGAGTTGCGCGCCAAGGGACACCTGCTGGTCGTGATCTCCCACGACGACCGCTACTTCCACCTGGCCGACCGCGTCGTCCACATGAGCGCGGGCCGCATCGCCGACAACCGCGTGCGCGCCGGCCGCGAAACCCTGGCCGCCTGACCGTCCGAATCCCGGTGCGGCCGCGAGCCGGCCGGCCCGTCCCTTTTTCAAAGGAGTTGTCATCCCATGCAGCACATCCATGACCTGATCGGTATCGGCTTCGGCCCCTCCAACGTGGGGCTGGCCATCGCGCTCGAAGAGCACCGCGGCACCCACGGCCGCGCGCCCCAGGCCTTCTTCATCGAGCGCCAGCCGGCCTTCGCGTGGCATCCGCACATGCTGCTGGACCACGCGCACATGCAGATTTCCTTCCTCAAGGACCTCGCCACGCTGCGCAATCCGCAAAGCCGCTTCACCTTCCTCAACTACCTGCACGAGCAGGGCCGGCTGCAGGACTTCATCAACCTCAAGAGCTTCTATCCCAGCCGCCACGAATTCAACGACTACCTGGGCTGGGCCGCGCGCCAGTTCGAGGGCCAGTGCGCCTACGGCGAAGAGGTGTTCGAGGTCCTGCCGGAGCCCGGCCCGGACGGCACCGTCGAGCAGCTGCGCGTGCGTTCGCGCAATGCGGCCGGCCGCGTGCAGGAGCGCCTGGCGCGCAACCTCATCGTCGGCGTGGGCGGCACCGCGCGCATTCCCGAGGTGTTCCGGGGCCTGCAGGGCGACCCGCGCGTCTTCCACTCCAGCACCTACCTGCGCGACATCGCCCGCCAGGGTGCGGCGCGCAGCATCGCCCTGATCGGGGCCGGCCAGAGCGCCGCGGAAATCTTCATGGACCTGCAGGGCCGAGCCCATGCGCCCGAGGTGGACTGGGTGATGCGCGCCCGCGCCATCCGCCCCTCCGACGACAGCCCCTTCGTCAACGAAATCTTCAACGCCGACTTCACCGACTACATGTTCGGCCGCTCCGCCCCGGAGCGCGAATCGCTGCTGCGCGAATACGCCCACACCAACTACGCCGTGGCCGACCTGGAGCTGATCCAGCAGGTCTTCAAGACCTTCTACGAGCAGCGCGTGACCGGCGGCCGGCGCCTGCGCATGCTGCGCCAGCACGAAGTGCGTGCCGCCCGCGCCGATGCGTCCGGCGTCTATTTCACCTTCCACGACCGCGAATCGGGCGAGGAAAGCACCGTGCGCTACGACGCCGCCGTGCTGGCCACCGGCTACGAACGCGCCGCCCACCGCGACGTGCTTGCGCCGCTGGCGCCCTACCTGGGCGACTTCACTGTCGATCGTCACTACCGCGTGCAGACGGCCCCGGGCTTCCGGCCCGCCATCTTCCTGCAGGGCGCCTGCGAATCCAGCCACGGCCTGAGCGACACGCTGCTGTCCGTCACTGCCGTGCGCACCGGAGAAATCGGCCAGGTGCTCGCCGCTGCGCTGCCCCCGGCCCGGGAGCCGCTGCGCACGCGCGGCCCGGACGCCCCGGCACGCGGCAGCGCAGGCGACGTCGAGCGGGAGACGCACCACCTGCATGTGGCCTGAGCGCCGCATGCGGGCCCGCTGCTGCCGTGCTTGCAGGGGCAGGGCCGCCGCGCCCCTCCCGCCACGCGGACAATCCGGGCCATGCCGCCATCGTCGATGACCCCGCCCGTTCCGTGGCCCCTGCCGCCGGAGGTGCCCCCCGCCCTCCGCGCCTGGCGTGTCCCTCTCCACCTGGATGCGCCCATCCCCGCGGACGACTGGGCCATGCTTTCCCCCGCCGAGGCCGACCGCGCTGCGCGCCTGCGCCAGCCCGCCGACCGCGTGCGCTCCGCCTGCACGCGCGCCGCGCTGCGCCGCCTGCTGGGCGTGCGCCTCGGCTTGCCCCCGCAGGACGTGCCCCTGGCGGCCGGCACCCACGGCCGGCCGGCGCTGGCGGGGCCGTTGGAGCGGGATGTGCGGGAGAGGCTGGATTTCAACGTCTCGCACTCCGGCGACTACGCGCTCATCGCCCTGGCGGAAGGCCCCTGGGCCGTGGGCGTGGACGTGGAGCGCTGCGATGCCTTCGGCGCGCACGGCCTCGCGGACCCGGCCGCGCTCGAATCCCTGGTGCTGTCCCCCCGCGAGCGGGCCGCGCCGCACGCCGCACGGCCGGATTTCCCTACGCTCTGGACCGTGAAGGAAGCGGTCCTCAAGTGCCTGGGGCTCGGCGTGGCCGAGCACCTGCCGCACGTCTGCGTGGAGCGGCGGGAGGCCGGTGGGGTGGGCGTGGTACTGGAAGGCCCGTTGCAGGACTCGGCCGTACAGGCCTGCGTGCTCGCCGCGCCACCCGACTACGCCGCCGCCCTGGCCTGGGCCGAAGCGGGATAGGCACGCCCCGCTGAGCGGGCACACCGTTTGCCGCGTCCCCTGGCAGGAGCCTCCCGCTCCGGGCCGGCCCTGCCCGCCATGCCGGGGGAGGGAAGGCGCATCGGCAAATTTGCAGCAAGGAGCGACCATGCCCGCCACGACCCCCCGCACCCCCTGGCCTTTCCCGACGGCCGACGCCCATCCCTCTCCCGCCCCTGGCGCCAGCACCGACAGCGCGGCCGGCGGACTGCAGGTGCAGGCCGTCGAGGAAGACACGCTCGACAGCGCCGTGGAAGAGACCTTCCCCGCGAGCGATCCGGTATCCGTCGTCAGCACCAAATCCGTTTCCGCCGACGAGGGGGCGGCGGAAGATCCGAAGGCGACGAAGCGTTGACACCGGTGCCGGCACCCGCACTGGGACCGAGATCGGCTCCGGGACCGCCCGGCCCGGCCGCACGGATCCAATGAACCCACAACAGCCAGCGGCCCTGCTCCCCTTCGGCATCCTGATGGCCTTGTGGATCGCCGCGGGCGCGGCGGACTGGTGGTGCCACCGGCGCACCCGCATCGAAGCGACCACCACCGGCCTCGCGGAATCGGCCTTCCACTGGGCGCTGTTCCTGCAGATGGGCGCCGCCGTCCTGGCAGCCCTGCTGCTCGAGCCCACCGCCGGGCTCGTGGCCTTCCTGCTGGCCATGTGGCTGCTGCACGAGGCCGCCACCTGGCTGGAACTGCGCATGGTCGCGCCCGCGCGCACCATCACCCCGCTGGAGCAGATGGTCCACAGCTTCATGGAGATCCTGCCCCTGGCGGGCGTCCTGCTGCTCTGCCAGCCGGCGCTGGAGGCGTGGCTGGCGGTGCCGGAGGGGGGCGCCAGGGGCACGGTGCTGGACTGGCGCTGGCGGATGCGACCGGAACTGCCCCCGTGGCCCGTGCTCGGGGGGGCGCCGTGGCGATCACGGTGGGTAATGGGCTATTGCTGGCGGAGGAAAGTTGGCGGTGCTGGCGTGTAGCGCGGGCGGGTGGCTGTGGGCTGGGCCTGCGGGGCTAAGCTATTTGCGTTGAAGCAGACAGCAAAAACTCTGATGCAAACAGGTTTCGGTCAGCAACTGTCTCACCGAAAGAGAAGGGCGCCATGCTCCCTAGTTGAGCTCCGTTAGCTACCAACGCACCAGCAAGCGGCTGAGATCGCTCCTTCCGACCGTGGACATTGGCCTGCAGGCGTCGCCTTTGCAGCGAATGCCGCCCTTCACTTTGCCAAACTCGACGCACGAAAGCGGCCCTACAGCGTTCGATGTAAGGAGCCGACCCCAAACATATCCGCCGACGACAGCCGGGGGCTGTAAGCTCCGCGAATAGACTGATACAGGGAGCGCCAAAGCTATGGCGAAGCAAGGTTCTGTAGGGCCCTCCAGGAGCGGCGACCAGTTTCACTACCAATGGGCAGCCCGGCAATGCCTATGGCTGCTTAGCTCCACGGATGGCCTAGTGTCAGTGACGATCGAAGGACCGTCACTCGACGAGGGGGACTCATCCACGAGCGTGGGCGACGAGGTCATCGACGTCGGCTTGTATTACGGGAGTGAGGACGTCGTAGCGGCAGCGTCGATCCGCTATATGCAACTCAAGCATTCGTCCAAGCACGCTCACGAACCCTGGACGGCCAGCGGCCTCAAAGGAACTATCGAAGGCTTCGCCGGGCGCTTCAACAAATTGGAGGCGTCGCTCGGTCTGGATGTCCTGGAGCAGAAGGTTAGGTTCGTCTTTCTGACGAACAGACCTATTGCTGCGGATGTCCTGGAAGCTTTGGCCGATCTCGCTGCGGGGGCGGCAGAGCTGCGGCACCCTGCAATTGACAAATTGCTGAAACGGTATGCCGCGTCCGCTGGTAGCAGCGTGCAGAACTTCTTTGCCGCCTTCTCTGTTGAAGCTGGTGAGCCAGATCTGTGGGAGCAGCGCAACCTCCTGAGCCAGGACTTGGGTGCATACCTCTCTGAATCCGATACCGAGGCTGCGCTTCAACTGAAAGAGCTGGTCACCCGCCGCGCGACGGACGAAGGCGAAAAGGACCGTTCCATCAGGCTCTACGACGTGCTTCAGGCTCTACGGGTGAGCGAGAACGATCTGCTGCCTGCGCCCTCGCTGATCTCGGAACCGAAGCACATACTTCCTCGAGCGCAGCAGCCAGCCATCCTGACCACGCTCCTCTCAGCGCAGCGCCCCGTGGTCATCCACGCAGACGGTGGTGTGGGCAAGTCGACGCTCTCAGCTCACCTTACCCGTGCCATGCCTGCTGGATCGATAGCGATCCTGTACGACTGCTTCGGTGACGGCACCTACCGTCAGGCCCTGAATTACCGCCACCGATACCGTGATGCGCTCGTCCAGATCGCAAACGAGCTTGCGGCACAGCAGCTTTGCCTGCCGTTGATTCCTTCCCACGGCACAGACCCCAAGCAATTCATGCGGGCCTTCGTTTCACGGCTCAAGCAGGCCATTGATCTTCTCCAAGCTAACACGCCCCAAGCGAGCCTTTGCATCATCATTGATGCGGCAGACAACGCATACATGGCTGCGCAAGAGATTGGGGAGCGCGCCTTTGTCCATGACCTGATCAACACGGACATGCCTGATGGGGTGCGATTCGCATTCACATGCCGATCACATCGACAGGACTACCTTGGAGCGCCACCCGACGCCATTGCGATCAAGCTGGAGTCGTTTTCGAAGGCTGAGACTGCCACGCACCTTCGGCTGAGCTACCCCGATGCGACGGACGCTGAAGCTGCGGAGTTCGCGTTTCTCAGCTCGGATAACCCTCGAGTTCAAGCGCTGGCTATGGAGGGCACTCCGCCCATCGGAGAAATGCTCAGGGCTTTGGGGCCAACACCCACGACCGTCCAACACGCGATTGGAGGGTTGCTGACCAAGGCCATCAACCGGCTGAAAGCCGAGTGGGGGCCAACTGAGTCGAATCAGATCGACCTAATCTGCAAAGGGCTCGCAGTGCTCCGGCCCCTTGTGCCAATTTCCATCTTGGCTCAGATCGCAGGAGTTCCGGAGAGCGCTGTCCGAACGTTCGCAACAGAGTTTGGGCGGCCGCTGTTCGTCAAAGAATCGGGCCTGCACTTCGTGGACGAGCCCGCGGAGACTTGGTTCAACGAGACGTTCAAGCCAGATGCGGCCTCGCTTGATGGGTTTCTTTTGAAGCTCAAGCCTCTCGCCGCGACCAGTTCCTACGTTGCGGCGGCGCTGCCGCAGTTGCTGCTGTCAGCAGGCCGGATGGACGAGTTAATCGCGCTGGCCCTCTCGAACGAGAGCCTGCCCGACAACCCTCTCGAGCGCCGCGACGTCGAGCTGCAACGACTGATGTTCGCTCTCAGGGCGTGCCTGCAACAGGGACGGGATGTTGCTGCCGCCAAGCTTGCTCTGAAAGTCGGCGGTGAGGTAGCTGGTGAGACTCGCCAGATCAAGCTTATCCAGGAGAACACCGACATTGCCAGCATTCTGCTTGCGCCAGATCGCATCGAAGAAATTGTCTCTAGACGCACATTCGGCGGAGGTTTCCATGGCTCGCACCATGCCTACGAGGCGGTGCTGCTTGCAGGCAACGCTGACCTCATTCCCGAGGCCGCGAGCAGGTTGAGGATGGCCGGAGAATCGTTGAACGCCTGGAGCAGGCTACCACCCAAGCGTCGCAAACAAAACGAGATTGAGGAAACGGATATCGCCGAACTTGCCATCGGTGTACTGAGATTGCGTGGCGCTGCGGAGGCCGCGCGCTTCCTGAAAGGTTGGACTCCAAAGTTCGTCGTGTTGAGAACGACGAAGCTAGTGGCTGCGCGACTGGCTGACGTTGGGGACGTCAAGCAGCTTGACGAGCTTGCCGAGCACGCCGAAGGGGATGTCTGGATGTTGCTGGGCTTGGCAACGGAAGCATGCCAGGTTGGACACCTGCTGCCGATGGAGCCTCTGCGCCATCTGATGGGAATCTTGGTCGACCCCAAGGTCAAGTTACCCGAAGAGGATCTCTCGTGGAAGTCTGGGAGCAGCGTGCTTGATGGGGTCCGGTGCGCGATCACCCAAGCGCTTCGGCGCCTTCCGCGCGATGACGAGGCCTGGGCAGTGACGCTACGCCGGTACCTGCCGGTGGAACCGCCCCGGCAGTTCCATGATTTCGACGCTGAACGTGCGACGTTCGTCCGAGCATATGCGTTGGAAGCTGCGCTTCGCGGCAGACAGATTGAACTGATTGATCTGGCGCCCAAAGACGTCCGATCTGAGTTCGAATCGCAAAAATCTACTGTCAGGGGCGAGCAAGCCTCCCGGCTGGAACATGTCACGGGGGGTGTCCTCGCTTGGTTTATCCTGGCTGCCGATGTTGCCTGCGGCCGTGTGCTGCTGAATCTAGACCACGAGATTGAGCTTGCACTCAGGCAGACGCAATCGGCATCTTCACGAGACTATCAGAGGATCTTCAATCTAGAGAAGGTGGCTGCCATCGAGTGGGTGCAGATCCTGCGCAACGCGGGCACCATTCAGCCACCTCAGATTGCCGCCCTGCTGAAGTGGGTGGATAAAAGCGACCGCCTCCACTCGAGAGCGCTCACGATGATGTGCCGCGTGACCGCAAGAACAGCAGGCCTGGGCGACCTCTCACTGCAACTGAGCATCAGAGCGTTTGATTGGATCGCCACATCGCACGACGATGCGGAGACGCGCGTCGAGAACCTCAAGGATTTGGCCCGCGCCATCTTCTGCGTGAGCAGGTCAGAAGCGGCCGCCTACTTCGACAAAGCGATCGACATCGCCAGCAAGATCGGAGAAGAGCATCTCTCTCGATGGACAACTTTCCTCGATCTAACGGACGCGGCGCATCGGCAGGGAGAACCAAGACCCCGGACCGCCTACCGGCTGGCGCGCATCGCGGAGCTCAGCTACAAGCACATGGCCCGGGACAAGTACATGGACTGGGACCGATTGGTTCAGGGCTTGGTTGGCCTCTGCCCTTCATCCAGTCTTGCAATCTTGAGTCGCTGGCGGGATCGAAATTTTGGCTTCGCTGGTGAGCTGTTTCCGATCGCGGTCTACAGCCTGATCGACCACAGGCTGCTGCCAGCGATGGCCGCAGTCGCCTTGAGCGGCACCGTGAGTGGGTGGAAACGCATCAGCGATGCCAGATCGGCCATCAACGCAGAGTCGGACATCAACAAAAAACGATTGATCCTAAATATCGCCTACCGATTCCTTCGCATCCAAACGAACGAAGCACCCGCCTGGCGCGAACTTAAGGCGCTGGCCGACTCGCTGGCGATGTCATTGCCAGATTTGGACAGATTGCTTCGAGCTTCCAAAACCAAGGCCGCCACCCCGCCGGTATCGACGGCTCCTGCGCCGTGGACACCCCCGCACAGAGAGATCCAGGAACCTGATTGGGACGCCGTCTTCAGCGGAGTCGATCTCCGCAACAAAGCCGCTGTACTCGCGGCAAGACGATCGCTGAAGAAGGTTGGCCATCGAGCGTACATCCGCGAGTTCTATGAGCAAGGCCTTAGGCGTGCGGCGCTGTCGGAGATCGATGGATACCTCCGAGCAATCCAGGCGGATGACGAATTCAGCGTATACAGCTTCATGGACGTCATCAGGCACCTCCCCGAGCCGAGCAAGCGAATCCAGTCCGTTCGCAGCGAGCTCAGGAAGGCTGCCCTTTCGGTGGCCACGAAAAACCCCAACCGCGTCGGGCGCCGAGGCTGGGGTCATGAGGGCCCTTTTGATGGGCTCTATGCAGAAGGCATCGTCTTAGAGAAGGACGTCGCATCAGCCAGGATCAAAGGATATTTATCGCAGCTCGACACGCTTGATGCCGAAGACCTGTTCCGTCTAGTGGAGCCACTCGCGCGCTGCCTGACCAGTGATGAGGCCGATGACGTGCTCAACTTCGGCTTCGACTTGCTCGAAGATGTTCTTGAGGGAGAGGATGGCGATGGCCGGTGGAACGAATCGCTCGAGCCACCTACGTCTTGTGTGGAGACCTTGGCTGGCTACCTATGGGCAGGTCTAGCGCGTCCGTCCACTACTGAACGCTGGGAGCATGCCCACTGCGTCCGCATTTGCCTTGAACTCGATTGGCAGCCGTTGTTGTCCGCGCTGGCGGCTCGTGCGCTCAACGCCGACCCGCAGCCATTCGTCGACCGCGGACTGATGTTCTACGAGTGGCATGCTCGCCAATGGCTATGCCTTGCGTTGGCACGAGGCGCGATGGACGCACCTCGTGCGGTCATGCCCTTCCTTGCCTTTCTAGACGCCGCAGCGAAGGAGCCGCATGTCGTCATTCGACATTTCGCTACGGACACACTGAGGCGGCTGAATGAAGTCAGCGCATTGCCAAAACAATTGCTTGACATCGCGAACAGAGCCAACCAGCCTGGATTGCCAACGCAGATCTTCGACCGAGGCGAGTACGGCGTCTTTGATGACCAGCCCTCGAGCAGCGAGACCATAGACGACAATGACAAGTACTTCTTCGGCATCGATATCGGCCCGTATTGGTTCGCACCATTGGGCCGTGTCTTTGGGCTGAGCGAGCATTCCATCGAATGGCGGGCGATGGCAGTCTTGCGCGGGCGCCTGTCGCTTGGGCATCGAGGCCATGATGATCAGCGTTACAAGCGGGGCCTCTTTAGAGGAAATGTGACAACGCACAGTCACGGCAGCATGCCGGAGGTGGAGGACAGCGTGGTCTATCAGTCCTATCACGCGATGATGCTTGTCGCTGGAAACCTCTTGGAGACCAAACCTGTTCGCCGGCGCGTGGACGAGGAAGAGAATCCGTTTGATGACTGGTTGAGCGAACAGTTGCTCACTCGCACAGACAACCGCTGGCTTGCGGAACGGCGTGATCCTGAAATCCTAAAGGAGGTCCCTACGAGCAGCGAACGATCTGACGCCTCATGGTCCTGGCAAGTCAGCAGGCAGTACCTGGATGACCAACTAACAACCGACGATGGAATGACGGCCTTGTGGGGCCATTGGACGGCCACAGAGTCAGCCGACGGCGAAACGGTGTCGGTGGGATCGGTGCTGGTCCCCTCGCGGCACGCGGCGACGCTCTTGGCGGCCCTCCAGACCAGCCCTGATCCCGGAGAAATCTACATTCCAGATGCAGATCACATCGACTACGGAGAGAAAGTCGATGCCCCTGAGTTGAGGATGTCCGGCTGGGTCGCGACGGGCCGTGATTCTTTGAGGCTCGACGAATTTGACCCTTGGGCCGGCACGATTAGCAGCCCGGGTCCACGACCATGTCAGGAGATTCTTGACCTCCTGACTCTGACGACTGATCCCGATGCGAGATCATGGACGCTGCCAGACGGAGGCACCTTGAGGAGCGAGACCTGGTCGCGCAGCACGGGCTATGGTCAAGAACGCGGCATCCTGACCGGCACCCGCCTCAGCGCTGACAACAAGTTCATCAGCGCGTTATTGCAAGTGCGCCCGAATTCCTCCCTCATCGTTCGCGTCATAGTCCGACGCAAGCCGCCCAAGGACGAGACCGGCAAAGATGACTACAGCTTCTACAACTACCCTTACAACCGGTACTACCTGATCGGACATGATGGAATCACTCGATCGCTCTAAGGCAGTTATCGAGCTTGGCAAGAGGATCGTTGCCGGGCTGGAACTGAGCAACGATGTCACTGCGCAGTGGATGTCTCACATGGTCGCTGAGAAGATCTTGGCTGCCGAGCAAGCGCCTGAGACGACGAGGGATGCCGCCACGGCAGAGTGCGCTGATGTGATCTTGAAGCTTTGGGCGCACCGCTACACGTTACCCCCTTACATGCGACCACTGCGGGAACTGGACCCTCTGCTGCGCACGCTCAATTCGTTGGGCGTGGACGGGGCGGGTGAGTTGAGGTTCTTCACCCGGGGGCCGAACAGCGAAGAGCTAGCGGGCGCTACGGACGAAGAGAAGAAGCTGTTCCAGTTCGCGTTGGGCATCGATCACGCAGCCAGAGAGTTGATTCGTTACGCGCTTGGTGCGGCAGCTGAACGATCAGTCGGGCTGGTCAACCCATGGCTGGAAGAGGCCGTCAAAGGCAACCTAGACGCCACCGTAGAGCTGCGGATCGCCAAGTTTGCCGTCGAAGGAGGATTGCAGCGCCAGGAGGCGGCCAACCAGCAGGCCATGCTCGACAGAATCGATAAATTGGAGAGCTTTGCCAAAGTGGCCTTGTCTCTGGCTGGTGAGATGAGAAAAACGCTCCCGCCGGGTTCAGAGATATCTGATGAGTAAAGATGCACGCTGCGAACTCCGGCGCCGCGGCATGCGTCGAGGCGCCTATCGAGAGCTGCGGATTATCACTCCGTCCAGGTCGGTAGAGGCGTCGCACTCTTCCAGCCTGTGTGCGCCAACTTCGAAGTCACAAAGCAGTCCCTGACGGACGACTGGTATCAGCCTGAAGCCGTCGTTCGGTGTGCGTCCCTCTACCCCCTGTTGCACAGGGCAGTTGAACGCTTCAATTTGCTCTCTTGGGGCTCCTCGCCCGAGCCTTCGTTCCATGGATGTGCGCATTGAAAAGATTCTCTTCGCTGAAGCCAGCTATTTTCGTCCCTCTCCTGCGCAATCGCGATTAGGGCGCTAGCGCCTGGAAATTTCCTTGTCGCCAATTTTAACTAATTGATTTTTTGAAAATTCCAGTGGCGTGTCGTCGAACCAGATCGTGTCTCCTTCATATTTTATAACTATTGGAAAAACCATACTGTTGTCTGAAATTTTTTGAATTTCTTTTATGATTTCAATTTTGCTCTTGCCTTTCCATTCATGTAAGAGCGTGAGTTGCAATATCGATAGCGATCTTGCTGTGCTGGCTTCACTGGCTCTAACGTAGCTAAGAGTAATTGATCTGTCGATCAAAAAATAGCCGAGAATAATATTGCTTGTGAAAAGGGTGAGGCAGGAGATTGTCAAGATCAACACCGACTTTTGCATTAATCCATCGCCTTGATTGTCTTTTGGGAATATTAGCATTGGCTGCAATGTCATGTATTTTGGCCGCCAGCACGGGTGATGGACTGAGCGCCGTTAGTATGTGGCCTCCGGGGAGTGGTCGATCTATTCCTCAGCGCTGCTTGTGACAGCATTGCACGACTTTGGCAGTGATTTTTTCGGATGGCCAAAACATTTCCAAGTCACGGATTTTTCCTCTTTTTGAGAAGCCAGGAGAACGAAGTTCTGGTGTTTGTAATCTATGCCTATCAAACCTTGAGGGGTTATAGAATAGTTTCGAGTGCTATCCGTGATCTTGGTAAGACTGGTTTTTGCGGAATCACATTCGGCAATGTCAATTCTATTATCTGACCAACACCTTTCGACCGCTTTCAGCGTCGCGGAGAGATTTTGGATCATCGTCATAGAAGACGCTTTTTGTTCGATAATGGTGTCATTTTTGTGGCCGATCCATCCTGCAAGGCAAACGATAAATAGCAAAACAATCGCAGCAAAAATTTCATTGTTTTGAAATATGCGCATTTTTCTGGCTAGTATGATTTTCCATTTTAAGGGAGCGGAATATTTTTATGGATTGGCAGAAAAAAAATGTCGAAATTAGAAAAGATGCTCCAATAAAAATCATTGCGATGAATGGTTGGCGGCATCTAAAAAGTTCATGAGTGAGGGAGAATTTCCCTTGACAGGGGCCGCTTGCCAGGCTGGCAGAAGAGAACAGCCACATGACACTCCATAAAAAGACAAGGAAGAAAAACAAGCCTAATAGGGATAAAGTCAAGGCTTTCGCTTTTTTGCTCATTTAAAACCCCCATAGAAATGGATTGTCAAATGGAGAGACATCAGGTGTGGGTTGTGGAACTCTCGCATTTTCCAGAACTTCACTGGCAAAAGTCTGGCATTGATTTGTGGGTCCCCACCTGCCCAATGGCCTACCAAGTTTCAGCTGCTCATCGACTTTCTTTTCATCCACATCTTTGATGAGGGTGCAAGTCATCCCTGTTTTATCTCGTTCGCTGTGATCGCAAACTTGCACCTTGTCTCCAGGTAAATCTCCAGATGCATTGCCTGCGTTGCCGCAATCGCTTTTTATAGCCCCCATTCCTGCTTCAATTGTGTCTGTCTTGATCCAATGATGATCAATCGGATTCCACGATATGCCGAATGCCGGTTGCTTGCAAAGATAGACATCCAGCCCAGTGGGATCAATGAAAGATTTTGGGTTTTGCCGGGCGTATGAATAATTGTTGGGGCCGCCCTTCAACCCCATCGGATCCTGCGACACATACCTCCCCATCCCCGGGTCATAGTACCGGTGCCGGTTATAGAACAACCCCGCCCCGTCCCCTTCGTCGTGCTGCCCCTGCATGCGGATCGGCTGGTGCAGTCCCAGCGGGTTGTGCTCCTTCACTGTGTTCCCCCAAGGGTCCAGTTCGATCTGCCAGTCTATGCGGCCCTGGGCGTCGATGAGCGCCAGGGGCGTGCCCAGGTGGTCGCAGTGGTAGAGGTGCAGGTGCGTGATGGCGGTGCCTTCGCCGCGCAGTTGCCGCTGCAGGCGCTCGGCGTCCCAGCCCATGCTGTGCAGGTGGCGGCGCGTGTGGTCGCTGGCGCCGTGGAGCAGTTCTTCCTGCAGCGCCTGCATGGGCGCGTGCTGCTCGCGGTCGCCGGGTTCGGCGGCGCCCAGCAGTTGCGCCAGGGTGGGCGGCTCGGCGCAGGCCCCTGTCTGGATGCGCAGCAGGGGCACGAACGTGCCCGGGTGATGGAGCGTGTGGATGCGCTGCGCGTCCTGCGGGCGCAGCGGGTCGCGCAGTTCGGTGAGGGTGAGGGCATCGCCCTGCCAGCCGTGGCAGCGCTCGGTGACGGTGGCGGTCGGCTGTTGTTGTTGTTGCGGGCCGCTGCCCTGCGAGCGCTCGATGCGGCTGGCGATGCGCCGGCTGAAAACGTCGTAGTGGTGGATGCGCCGGATCCGCTCGCCCGTGGCGTGGTCGATCTGCTCGTGGGCGACGAGGCGCCGGGCGTGGTCCCAGTGCAGGCGGTGGGTCTGCCGGCCGTCGGCATGCGTTTTCTCCACGAGGTTGCCGCAGGCGTCCCAGCGGTAGCGCCAGGGGCCGTGGGCCCGCACGCGGTTGTCGGGCCAGCGGTCGCGGGCGTGGCCGGGCGGGGCCGCACCGTCCTGGCGCAGCAGGTCGAAGGCCGGGTCGTGCAGGTGGCGGCGCACCTCGCCGGCCCAGTCACCCTGCGGGCCGCCCGTGGCGTCGGCGGCGGGCTGCCAGGGGTTGCCGGCGGGGTCGTAGCGGTAGTGCAGCGGCTCGCGCCCGGGCAGGTGCGCCGTGGCCAGGCGGCCGGCCGTGTCGTAGGCATGCTGGATCGTGCCCTGCGGGGTGTCGATGCGCGCGAGCCGGCCGGCAGCGTCGTAGTGGTGCTGGCGCGCGAGGGCGGGCAGCCCGGGATGGCCGCCGGACGGCCGGGGCATGCCCGCTTCGGCCGTGCCGTGCACGGAGAGCGCCTGCAGCCGCGAGAGCGCATCGCGGCGCCAGTGGGTCTGGCTGCCCCCGAAATCCAGCGCCACGGGCCGGTGCAGGCCATCGCGCTCGATGTGCAGCAGGGGCTCGCCGTCCAGCAGCAGGCCGTGCACGTGGCCCGGGCCGTAGGTCAGCCATTGCAGCGGCGGCAGGCCGGGCAGGTCGGCGCCCGTGGGCGCTCCCCCCGCGTCCAGGGTGTGCGTGCTCTCGTGGCTCCAGAGCAGGGCGCCATCGGCGGCGCGCATCTCCTGGCGCTCGCCCAGGATGCGGCCCAGGCGGTCACGCCGCAGGTGCACGCTCACCTGGTGGCGGTGCACGGCGGTGTGGTGGTGGGCGGCCACCAGCTGTCCGGCGCCGTCGTGCTCGAAGCGTTCGGTGATGGGCGCTTGCTGCGTGGTGCCCGGCAGGGGCGTGATGGTGCGGGCCAGCAGTTGCCCGGTGCCGCTCCACGCGTAGTCGATGGCGTGGCGCGCGTCCTCGGTGCGGATGCGCTGGCCGCCCCGGTCGTAGGCATGGCGGGTCACGAGGCCATCGAAGCCGGTTTCCGCGACGAGCCGGTCGCGCACGTCGTAGCTGAAGCAGTGGGCCCGGGCATTCTCGTTGTGCAGTTCCACGAGGCGGCCGGCCAGGTCGTAGCGGTAGTGCTGGGCGAGCCAGTGCGGCTGTGCCGGCGTGCCCGGGCTGCCGTCCTGCGGTTCGGGCGTGGGAGCACCGCCGTATTCGTAGCGGACCACGCGGCCCCAGGCATCGTGCGCGAAGCGTTCGCACAGGCCGCCCGGGTGGTCGATGGCGGCCAGGTCATCGCCCTCCGGCGTGTAGCGCCAGAGGGTGGTGCGGCCCAGGGCATCGATGGCCTCGGCCGGCCGGCCCAGGGCGTCGTAGGCCGTGCGCAGCTCCAGCCCTTCCTCGCCCTGCACGCGCACCGTGCGGCCCCAGGCGTCGTAGTGGAAGCGCGTGGCGCGGCCGCTGCAGTCGGTGCGGCAGGCCAGCAGGCCCAGCGCGTTCCATTGCAGCGTGCTGGTACCGCCCCGGGCGTCGGTGACGGCGACGGGCAGGTCGGGGGGCGCTGCCGTGGTCTCGGGGTAGCGGTAGTGCGTGGTGTGGCCGATCGGATCGGTATGGCGCACGAGGCGGCCCCAGGCGTCGTGCTCCCAGGTGGTGACGAGTGGGGCGCCCATCGGGCCTTCCGGTGCCGGGGCCTGGTGGCGCAGGGGCTGGCCCAGTGCGTCGTGCGCGATGCGGTGGCTGCGGCCGGCCGCATCGGTGATGCCGATGACGAGGCCCGTGGCCGCGTCGATGGTGTGCTGCACGCGGCGGCCCAGCGCATCCGTGTGCTCCAGCAGGCGGCCTGAGGTGTCGTGCTTCCAGGTGGAGCGGGCGCCGTCCGCCTCGATGCGCTCGGCCACGCGGGCCAGGCCCCCCGTGCCTTCGAACACGTAGCGGCGCTGGCGGCCCAGGCCGTCGGTCACCAGCGTACTGGCGCGCACCGGCTGCGGCGGCGAGGCCGTGGGGTCCGCCGGGAGCGGGGTGTAGTCGAAGCGCAGGTCCAGCCCGTGCGGCGTGGTCTGTGCGATTACGCGGCCCTCGGCGTCGTAGGCATAGCGCGTCATGGGGCGGCCGGCGCGGGCATGGCCCGTCATGCGGCCCGGGTGGGCCGCGTCGCCGTATTCGAAGCGGCGCACGGTGCGGCCCGTGCGGTCGGTCACCTGGGCCAATTCTCCGCGGCCGGTATAGGCGTAGCGCACCAGCGCGAGCGGCGCGGGCAACTCGGACAGGGTTTCCGGGCCCTGGTGCGGATCGGCCTGCAGCCACACGGCCACGAGGCGCACGCCACCGTCCGCACCCCAGCCATGGGCGGCTGGCGAGGCCGGGGCCACGCGCTCCAGCTCGAAGCCGTAGCGGCGGCCGGCGCCGTCGGTGACGCTGCGCAGGTGGCCGGCGAAAGGCCCGTCCGCATGGCGCTCGTGGCGCTGTACTCGGCCGAAGCGGTCGCAGATGCCGTGCAGCACGCCGTGCCGGGCCGCGTGGTCATCCGTGTCATCCGTGCCGGCTACCGGGCCGTCCGGCGCGGCAGGCACCGGCCCCGGCGCGAACACCCACCAGGGGCCCAGCGGCGATGCGGTGGCCACGGTGATGCGCGCATCGGTGCGCACGGGCGCCGGCAGGGCACTCCACAGGCGGGCGAGGCGCCCGGCATGGCCGCCCTGGTGCGCGCCGGGCAGGTGCTCCGTGCCGCAGCGCACGAGCCAGAGGCCTTCGCTCGGGCTGTGGGCGATCTCGCCCGGCGCCAGGGCCTCGAAGGCGATGCGGCGGCCCCGGCCGTCGTGCAGATGCAGGGCTCCGGGCGCTGCATCGCCTGCGGGCCGATGCGCCACGCGGGCTTCTCCGGGCATCCACCAGCCCGGCCCCAGCAGCCCCACGGGGGCGGGGTCGGGGCTCTGGTAGCTGGAGTACGAGCGCACCAGCGCGAACGGCAGCGGGCCGGGCAGGCCGAAGTCTTCCTCGCCGGGCAGCACCTTGGCGCCCAGCAGCGGGTTGACGGGATGGCCTTCGGTGACGCCGCCCGGGCACACCGAACAGGCGATGCCACCGGCCGAGCCGATCAGCACCGTGTGCGAGCCCTGCACGATGGGCCCGCCTTTCTTCGTCAAGTCTGTCTGGCGTGCGGCTGGCTTCCCCTGGGTCATGCGGTGCGGCCCGGCCCGCGGCGGCCGAACGGTGGAGTTCAAAACGGCCGCGATGATAGGAAGCGTCTTTCGGGCAGGGAAGGGCTTGCGGAAATTTGTTTTGTGTCGGAGTGTCTTTGTTTATCGATGGGAAAACGAAGCGTTATGGCGAGAGACAGGACGGCCATCGGCGGCCGCCGCTCGCTGCTGTGGTTGTCCGCGTTTACAATGATTTGATAATTCAAAAATAATTGAAATATGGAAGAAAATGACGTCGTCCGAGCCCTGCTGGCACTCGCCCAGGCCGTGCGCCTGCGGGTGTTCCGTGCGCTGGTCGTGGCGGGCCCGGAAGGCATGACCCCCGGCGCCCTGACCCAGGCGCTGGACGTGCCCGCCACCAGCCTGTCGTTTCACCTCAAGGAGCTGGCCCATGCGGGCCTGGTGACCCAGGAGCGCCAGGGCCGCCACCTCATCTACCGTGCCGCCTTCGACCGGATGAACGGCCTCATGGCCTACCTCACCGAGAACTGTTGCCAGGGGCAGCCGTGCCTTCCCCGTCCCTTGGGTGTCCCATGCTCGCCGCCGTCCTGATCTTCTTCGCCACGCTCGTTCTCGTCATCTGGCAGCCGCGCGGCCTGGGCATCGGCTGGAGTGCTTCGCTGGGAGCGGCCGCAGCGCTGCTCTCGGGCGTAGTGCACCTCGCGGACATCGCGGTGGTGTGGGGGATCGTGTGGAATGCCACGGCCACCTTCGTGGCGGTGATCCTCATCAGCCTGCTGCTCGATGAAGCGGGCTTCTTCGAGTGGGCGGCCCTGCACGTGGCGCGCTGGGGCGGTGGCCGGGGGCGGCGGCTGTTCGTGCTCATCGTGCTGCTGGGGGCTGCCGTGGCGGCGCTGTTCGCCAACGATGGCGCGGCGCTGATCCTGACGCCCATCGTCATGGCCATGCTGGTGGCGCTGGGCTTCTCGCCCGCGGCCACGCTGGCCTTCGTGATGGCCGCCGGCTTCATTGCCGATACGGCGAGCCTGCCGTTGATCGTCTCCAACCTGGTCAACATCGTTTCGGCCGACTACTTCCAGATCGGCTTCAACCGCTATGCGTCGGTGATGGTGCCGGTGAACATCGCCGCCGTGCTGTCGAGCCTTGCCGTGCTGCTGCTGGCCTTCGGGCGCGATGTCCCGGCACGCTACGAGGCATCGCAGCTCAAGGAGCCCGTCGATGCCATCCGCGATCCGCGGACCTTCCGGGCGGGCTGGGTGGTGCTGGGCCTGCTGCTGGCGGGTTTTTTCGGGCTGGAGCCGCTGGGTGTGCCGGTCAGCGCCGTGGCAGCCGCGGGCGCTGCCCTGCTGCTGGCGGTGGCGTGGCGCGGCGAAGTGATCGACACCAGGCAGGTGCTGCGTGGTGCCCCCTGGCACATCGTCGTCTTCTCGCTGGGCATGTACCTCGTGGTCTATGGGCTGCGCAATGCCGGGCTCACGGACCTGCTCGCCGCCCTGCTGGACCGGCTCTCGGCCATGGGCATCTGGGGGGCAGCCCTGGGCACCGGCTTCCTCTCTGCAGGACTTTCCTCGGTGATGAACAACATGCCCACGGTGCTGGTCGGTGCGCTGGCCATCGATGCCTCGCATGCCGGCGGCGCGGTGAAGGAGGCCATGGTCTATGCCAACGTGATCGGCTGCGACCTGGGCCCCAAGATCACGCCCATCGGCAGCTTGGCCACGCTGCTGTGGCTGCACGTGCTCGCCAGGAAGGGCACCCGCATCGCCTGGGGCTACTACTTCAAGGTGGGCACCGCCATGACCCTGCCCGTGCTCGCCATCACCCTGGCTGCCCTGGCCATCCGCCTGGGCGCGGGCTGAGGCCCATGCGCCCGGCCATCCGTTTCCATCCGCGAGGATTCCTCCCATGAGCGACATCACGATCTACCACAACCCCGACTGCGGCACCTCGCGCAACGTGCTCGCGCTCATCCGCAACAGCGGCGTGGAGCCGACGGTCATCGAGTATTTGAAGACCCCGCCCGACCGGGCCACGCTGGAGCGCCTGATCGCCGCCATGGGTACGCCCGTGCGCGACCTGCTGCGGGAGAAGGGCACACCCTATGCGGAGCTGGGCCTGGCCGACCCGAAGTGGAGCGATGCACAGCTCATCGACTGCATGCTGCAGCACCCCATCCTCATCAACCGGCCCATCGTGGTGACGCCCCTGGGCACGCGCCTGTGCCGCCCCTCCGAAACGGTGCTGGACATCCTGCCCGGCCCGCAGCTGGGTGCGTTCTCCAAGGAAGACGGCGAAGCCGTCATCGACGCGAAAGGCCGGCGTGTCCACCAGTCCTGACCTTCCCCACATCGATCCGGAACTGCTGCATCCGGTCGAACTGCAGCGCCTGTGGCCTGCGGAACGCTCGACGCACCCGCCGCGCATCCTGCTGCTGTACGGTTCGCTGCGGGAACGCTCCTTCAGCCGCCTGCTCACCGAGGAAGCTGCGCGCCTGCTGCGTGCCCTGGGCGCCGAACCGCGCATCTTCGATCCCGCCGGCCTTCCGCTGCCGGATGGTGCGCCGGAAGACCACCCCAAGGTGCGGGAGCTGCGCGAGCTGGTGCAGTGGTCCGAAGGCATGGTGTGGACCTCGCCCGAGCGCCATGGCGCGATGACCGGGATCATGAAGATCCAGATCGACTGGATCCCGCTCGCCCTGGGGTCGGTGCGGCCCACGCAGGGCAAGACGCTGGCGGTGATGGAGGTGTCGGGCGGATCGCAGTCCTTCAATGCCGTCAACCAACTGCGGGTGCTGGGCCGGTGGATGAGGATGCTCACCATCCCGAACCAGTCTTCCGTCGCCAAGGCCTTCCAGGAGTTCGACGAAGCGGGGCGCATGAAACCCTCGCCCTACTACGAGCGCGTGGTGGACGTGATGGAGGAACTGGTCAAGTTCACGCTGCTGACGCGCGATTGCGCGCCCTGTCTGGTGGACCGCTACAGCGAGCGCCGCGAGAGCGCGCAGGCACTGTCGGCCCGCGTGAACCTGCGGAGTATCTGACCCGGGCCTGCGGCAGCGCCCCGGCCGGCAGGGCCCCGGTGAAACCGCGCTCAGGCTTCGGCGGCCTGGATCAGGGCCTGCAGGGCGGCTTCCACGTCGCCGGCATCCACGCCGTCCACGGGCGCCAGGTGGGCCGCCAGGGCCGCCAGGGCCCCGGGCTCCTTTTGCAGGCGGGCGATCGCCTGGCCCGCGTCGCGCGGCGCGGTGAAGCCCGTGCTCTGCAGCAGCAGGCGGCCGTCCGCGGCGACCAGCTTGAAGTAGAAGCGGCCATCGGCCTCGCGGTACTGCTTGAACGAGGGCAGGGCGGCGGCCTTCGCGGCCGCGCGCGGTGCGCTGGCCGCCACCGCGCCGCCGCGCAGGCTGCGCAGGCCCACGGCGTGGCGCAGGTCGCGCAGCAGGGGCCCGGCCTCCGCGCGGGCCTTCCCGGCGCCCGCGAGCAGGATGTCCTCGATGCGGCCCGGATCGGCGATCAGCGCGTCGTAGCGCTCGCGCATCGGCGCGACCACGCCGTCCACGCGCTCGAACAGGACCTGCTTGGCCTCGCCCCAGGCAATGCCTTCGGCGAACTGCCGGCGCAGTGCCTCGGTTTCCGCGTCGGTGGCGAACGCGCGGTAGATCTGGAACAGGGCGGAGCCCTCGGTGTCCTTGGGTTCGCCGGGCGCGCGCGAATCGGTCTGGATGCTGTTGATCAGCCGGCGCAGCTGCTCGCGCGGCGAGAAGAGCGGGATCGTGTTGTCGTAGCTCTTGCTCATCTTGCGGCCGTCCAGCCCGGGCAGCGTCGCCACGTGCTCGTCCACCGCCGCCTCGGGCAGCACGAAATGCTCGCCGTAGAGGTGGTTGAAGCTCGATGCGATGTCGCGCGCCATCTCGATGTGCTGCACCTGGTCGCGCCCTACGGGCACCTTGTGCGCCTTGAAGGCCAGGATGTCGGCGGCCATCAGCACCGGGTACATGAAGAGCCCGGCCGTCACGCCGTCGTCCAGCTCCCGGCCCGCGGCTTCGTTCTTGTCCTGCGATGCCTTGTAGGCATGGGCGCGGTTGAGCAGGCCCTTGCCGGTCACGCACGACAGCAGCCAGTTCAGCTCCGGGATCTCGGGGATGTCGGACTGCCGGTAGAACGTGACGTGCTCCGGGTCCAGGCCGGCCGCCAGCCAGCTCGCGGCGATCTCCACCGTGGAGCGCTGGATGCGCGCCGGGTCTTCGCACTTGATGAGCGCGTGGTAGTTCGCCAGGAAGTAGAAACTCTGCACGCCGGGCCGCTGGCTGGCCGCCACCGAGGGGCGGATCGAGCCGACGAAGTTGCCCAGGTGGGGCGTGCCCGTGGTCGTGATGCCGGTGAGAAAGCGCGTGGTGCTCATGGTCGAATCGGCTCGGGGCCGGAGGAGAAACGTCAAAACGGAAAGCAGGCCGGGCCGCCGAACGGCCCGCGGGCGCCGCGCCGGCTCAGCCCAGCAGGGCCGTGAGCGGCGTGAGCAGCAGGTTGATGGCCGAATAGCCCAGGGAGATCAGAGGCCGCAGCCATATCGTGCTGATGACGCCCAGTACCACCAGTGCGAGCACGATATAGAAGCCATAGGGCTCGATGCGCGAGAGCCAGTGGGCTTGCCGCCAGGGCAGCAACCCCATGAGGATGCGCCCACCGTTGAGCGGCGGCAGGGGGAACAGGTTGAACGCCCACATGACGAGGTTCACCAGCACGCCGGCGCGCGCCATCTCCATGAAGAATCGCTCGTCCACCCCGAAGCCCACCAACATCACCAGCAGCACGGCCCACAGCACCGCCTGAGCGAAATTGGAGGCCGGCCCCGCGAGCGCGACCCAGATCATGTCCCGCTTGGGGTTGCGCATGTGCCCGAAATTCACCGGCACCGGCTTGGCATAGCCGAACAGGAAAGTGCCCGAGGTGGCGAAGTACAGCAGCAGCGGTACCAAGATCGTGCCCACCGGATCGATGTGCTTGATCGGGTTGAGGGTGATGCGACCCATCATCAGTGCAGTCTTGTCGCCGAAATGCAGCGCGGCATACCCTTGGGCCGCCTCCTGCACGGTGATCGCGAAGAGCACCGGCAGGGCGTAGATGAGGATGGTTTGGATGAGATTGGAGAAGTCCACCGGCCGATTGTCTCAGAGGCCGCGTTGCGCACCCCGCACGCGGCAGGGGAACCCCTTGGACCGGGTGGCCCGTACCGAAGGTAGGATATTCAATTGTTGCCAAATGCAACCACGACAACCAACAGCAGGAGACACAGGTGATGGCTTGGGATGGATGGAGAACGGGGACGCGGCTCGTCCTGGCCTTCGGATCGGTGGCGCTGCTGGTGGCAGGGCTCATGGGCGTCGGCCTGTCCGACATCGGCCGGGCGCAGGAGGCCCACCGCGCCGTGCTGGAGGCGGCGTCGGCCTTGCCGGACGCCGCCCAGCGAGCGCCGATCGAGCGGGCAGTCACCGCGGCCGAAGCCGAGCTGTCCGGCATGCGCGCCTGGCTGCTGGGCCTGGGCTGCGCGGTGTTCGCGGTGGCGGGCGCGGCCTTCGTGCTGCTGCGCCGCGGCATCGTGGCCCCGCTCGACCAGGCCATCCTCATCGCCGAGACCGTCGCCGCCGGCGACCTGAGCCAGGAGTTCAGTTCCGAGCTGCAGGGCGACTTCGGGCGCCTGCTCGGGGCGCTGGGCACCATGGAGGACACGCTGACCGAACTCGTCTCGCGCATCCAGCAGTCCACCCATGCCATCGGCGCGAGCGCCGGGGAGATCGACGCCGGCAACGGTGACCTGGAGCGCCGCACCGGCGAGCAGGTCGCCTCCCTGGCCGAGACCGCGCAGAGCATGGAACAGCTCACCGCCACCGTCCGCCAGAACGCCGACCGGGCCCGCTCCGCCAGCGGCCTGGCCGTGCAGGCCTCGGGCACGGCCGAGCGCGGCGGCGCCGTGGTGGGCCAGGTCGTGCAGACCATGCAGGCCATCAGCGGCAGTTCGCACAAGATCGTGGACATCATCCAGGTGATCGAGGGCATCGCCTTCCAGACCAACATCCTGGCGCTCAACGCGGCCGTGGAGGCCGCCCGCGCGGGCGAGCAGGGCCGCGGCTTCGCCGTGGTCGCCTCCGAAGTGCGCAGCCTGGCACAGCGCAGCGCGGTGGCCGCGCGCGAGATCAAGGGCCTGATCGACGCGTCGGTGGAACAGGTGCGCAGCGGTGCCGGGCTGGTGGACGAGGCCGGGCGCACCATGCAGGACATCGTCGGCGCGGTGGGGCAGGTCAGCGGCCTGCTGGCGGAAATCTCCCACGCGCTGCAGGAGCAGAGCGACGGCATCGTCCACGTGAACCAGTCCGTCGCCCAGATGGAAGGCACCACGCAGCAGAACGCCGCGCTGGTGCAGCAGGCCTCGCGCGCGGCCACCGCGCTGAACGACCGCGCACAGGACCTTCAGCGCGCGGTGGGGGCGTTCAAGCTGGATTGAGCCGGTCTCTACAGCCCCAGTGCCGACAGCGGGCCGCGGCCCTCGCGCACCACGCGCGGATCGCCGCCCGTGGCCATGTCGGTCAGGTCCACCACGGTGGTGGGCTCCAGCGGGCAGGCGCCCGCGTCCACCACGGCATCGATCTGGTGCTCGAAGCGGGCGCGGATCTCCGAAGGGTCGTTCATCGGCTCCGTCTCGCCGGGCGGGATCAGCGTGGTGGCCAGCAGGGGCGCGCCGTGCAGTTCCAGCAGCAGCTGCAGCCCCTTGCGGTCGGGCACGCGCAGGCCGATGGTCTTGCGCTGCGGATGGCTCACGCGGCGCGGCACTTCCTTGGTCGCGTCCAGGATGAAGGTGTAGGGGCCGGGCGTGGCCTGCTTCACGAGGCGGTATTGGCGGTTGTCCACGCGGGCGTAGTTCGACACTTCCGACAGGTCGCGGCACAGCAGCGTCAGGTGGTGCTTCTCGTCCACCTGACGGATGCGGCGCAGCCGGTCCACGGCGTCCTTGTCGTCGAGCTGGCAGACGAGCGCGTAGCTGGAATCCGTGGGCACCGCGAGCACGGCGCCGCGGGCCAGCAGGGCCGCGGCCTGCTTGAGCAGCCGGGGCTGCGGGTTGTCGGGGTGGACTTCGAAATACTGGGCCATGGGGGTGTCAGTGGGCGCGCCGCACGCGGTCGGCCAGCAGTTCCCACACGGGCGTGAGGGCGCCGGGCAGGGGCGGCAGCGTGCCCAGGTCGGTGTGCGATTCGTCGGGGCTGTGGAAGTCGCTGCCGCGCGAGGCGGCCAGGCCGAATTCCTGCGCCATGGCCGCGTAGGTGCCGTATTCGGCGGCCGTGTGGCTGCCCGTCACCACCTCGACGCCCTGGCCGCCGTGCTGGCGGAATTCGGAAAACAGCGCGTATTCTTGCGTGGCGGAGAACTTGTAGCGGGCCGGGTGCGCGATCACGGCCATGCCGCCGGCCTGCGTGATCCAGCGCACCGCGTCGCCCAGCGCGGCCCAGCGGTGCGGCACGTAGCCGGGCTTGCCCTCGGTGAGGAAGCGGCGGAACACCTCGGAGGTATCACGGCACACGCCCGTCTCGACCAGGAAGCGCGCGAAATGCGTGCGGGAGATGAGTTCGGGATTGCCCACGTAGCGCAGCGCGCCTTCGTAGGCATCGCGGATGCCGACCTGCGCGAGCTGCTGCGCCATCTCCTGCGCGCGCTGGCCGCGGCCGCCACGCGTGTCGGACAGGCCCTGCACCAGCTGCGCATCGTCCGGGTCGAAGCCGAGCCCGACGATGTGCACCGTGGTGCCGATGAAGGTCACCGAGATCTCCACGCCGGTGAGGTAGTCCATGCTCTGCGCGGCCGCGGCGGCCATGGCCCGGTGCTGGCCGCCCACTTCGTCGTGGTCGGTCAGGGCCCACAGCTCGACGCCGTTGGCGCGCGCCCGCTGTGCCAGTGCCTCGGGCGTGAGCGTGCCATCGGACACCACGGAGTGGCAATGGAGGTCGGCGTTCAGCAGGATGGACACGGGGACATTGTAGGACCGCGATCCCGCAGGCGTATCTGCCGAGCCACAAAACGCGGATGGCAACGTGGCAACTGTCCCGTGCCGCGGTATCTGCCGCCCAAGCGGGCTGCGCCGGGCCAGCCCGCGCGCCCGTGTTCAGAGCTGGGCGCCCTCCACCAGGAACTGCACCCGCCGCTCTCCCTTCCACTCGTTCACGTCGAGCCGGAACGCCAGCAGCACGCGCGCCGGAAGCGGCTCCGTGTGGCCGAACCAGATGCCGTCCACCGGTCGGCCCTGGTGCAGCAGCTTGAGCGACAGGTGGTTCTTCCCTTCGCCCACGAGGCGCTGGCTCACGATCTCCACCTCCTCGCTGAAAGTCGGCGGCGCGAAGCCCTGGCCCCAGACCTCGCGGTGCAGCGTGTCCACGAGCTCCGCGCGGCAGTATTCTGGCGAGAGCGGTCCGTCGGTGTCGAGCCGGCGCATGAGCGTGGCGGCATCCAGCCACTCCTGGGCCACCTGGGCGAACGCGCGCTCGAACACCGGAAACTGGTCCTTCGCCACCGTGCAGCCGGCCGCCATCGCGTGGCCGCCGAATTTCAGGATCACGCCCGGATGGCGCTTGGCCACCAGGTCCAGCGCGTCGCGCAGGTGGAAGCCGGGAATGGAGCGGCCCGAGCCCTTGATCTCGTCTTCCTTGCCGGGCGCGCTGCTGGTGGCGAACACGAAGGTCGGCCGGTGCAGCCGGTCCTTGATGCGCGAGGCCACGATGCCGACCACGCCCTCGTGGAAGTCCGGGTCCCACACGCTCACTGCGGCCGGCGGCTCGTCGTTCTCGCCGAACAGGCTCTCGGCCATCAGCAGGGCCTGCTCGCGCATGCCGCCTTCGATCTCGCGCCGCTCGCGGTTGATGGCGTCGAGCGTGCGCGCCAGTTCCGCGGCCCGGCCCGGGTCGTCGGTCAGCAGGCATTCGATGCCCAGCGTCATGTCCGCGAGGCGCCCGGCCGCGTTGATGCGCGGGCCCAGCGCGAACCCGAAATCGAAGGTCGTCGCCACGGCCGCCTTGCGGCCCGCCGCGTCGAACAGCGCCGCGATGCCCGCCGGCATGTGGCCCGCGCGGATGCGCTTGAGCCCCTGCGCCACCAGGCGCCGGTTGTTCGCGTCCAGCCGCACCACGTCGGCCACCGTGCCCAGGGCGACCAGGGGCAGCAGCGGCTCCAGCTTCGGCTGGCTGGCCTTGTCGAACACGCCGCGTTCGCGCAGTTCCGCGCGCAGCGCCATCAGCACGTAGAACATCACGCCCACGCCGGCGATGGACTTGCTCTCGAAGCTGCAGCCCGGCTGGTTGGGGTTCACGATGGCATCGGCCTGCGGCAGTTCCGGGCCGGGCAGGTGGTGGTCCGTGACCAGCACCGAGAGGCCCAGCGCCCTGGCCTCGGCCACGCCCTCCACGCTGGCGATGCCGTTGTCCACCGTGACCAGCAGGTCGGCCCCGCGTTCGCGCCCGCGGCGCGCGATGGCCGGGCTCAGGCCGTAGCCGTCGGCGATGCGGTCGGGCACCAGGTAGTCCACCTGGCGGGCACCCAGCAGCCGCAGGCCGCGCACCGCCACGGCGCACGCGGTGGCGCCGTCGCAGTCGTAGTCGGCCACCACGACGATGCGCCGGTCCTGCGCGATCGCATCGGCCAGCAGTGCCGCGGCCTCGCGCATGCCCCGCAAACCCGGCGGCGGCAGCAGCCGCGCCAGCGCGTCGTCGAGCTCGTCGTGGGCGGTCACGCCGCGCGCCGCGTACAGCCGCGCGAGCAGCGGATGCACGCCCGCCTGCTCCAGCGCCCACACGGCGCGGGGCGGAATGTCCCGGGCCACGATCTTCATAGCTGCTCCTGCACGGCCTGGAAGCGCACCGGCCGCAGCCTGCGGCGCAGGCGCTCCAGCAGGCTGGCGGGCGCGGTTTCCCAGGCCATGGCGCTGCGCTCTCCGCACAGCGTCAGGCGTGCGGCGCCGCCGCGCTCCACATGGTCCGCCAGCCGGGCGACCGGCCCGGCGTCCAGCGCTTTCCAGCCCTCGGCCCAGGCGCGCCAGTCCTCGTGCAGCGCGGCATCGCGCAGGGCCTGCGGCACCTCGGGCGGTGCAGCGGCGGCCGGTAACTGGCCGGGCAGGCGGCCCGCGCCGTGCACCCAGAAGGCGTTCACCGGCGCCTGCCCGCGCCCGGCGCGCGCGTCGTTGAAGGGATGGGTGTAGAGCAGCATCTGCATCTCGCTGTGCAGGCGGTGCAGCAGCCGCGCCTGGGCCGCATCGGGCATCCAGGCACGCACGTCGCGCTGCACCACGCGGTCCAGCGAGGCCGTGGCCAGGCCGTCGAACAGCGCCGATCGCGCCAGCCAGCGCGTGGGCGCGTGGTAGGCCAGTTCGATGCCGTCCTCCGCGAACCAGGGCGCGAGGATGTCCATCAGCGCGCGCGATCCGGTCTCGTCCAGGCCCAGCGCGGCCGGGTCCGCCAGCATGACCTGGTCGGCGCCCACCTGCCACTGGCAGGGTGTCACCCAGGCCCATGCCGAACCGTCGGCCGGGCCGGGCTGCGCCGCGTGGCGCTCCCAGGCCGCCCAGGGCGTGGTGCCGGCGCGGCTGGCCGGCAGGCCCAGGTGGCGCGCCAGCGCGCGCTCGTGCGGCGGGGTGAAGTCGGACTCTTCGCCGGCATCCGTGCCGGCGGGCGACAGGCGCGCGAGCAGCCGGTCCAGGTGGGGCAGGCCGAGGCCCTGCAGGGCCTGCCGGCACCCCGGCGCCGTGCTGGCCGCCAGGGGAATGAGCAAATGGTGGATCTCCGACATGGCGGGTATTGTCCGGGATGCCACAATCGGCGCCGTCCCGCTGCCGCCAATCCCGTCGCGGCGCGGGGCCGCTTTTTCCCCACCATGCAACTTCCCTACGAACTGGCCCTGGGCTGGCGCTACACCCGGGCCGGACGCGCCACGCGGCGCAACGGCTTCATCTCGTTCATCTCCGGCGTCTCCATGCTGGGCATCGCGCTCGGCGTGGCCGCCCTCATCATCGTGCTCAGCGTGATGAACGGCTTCCAGAAGGAAGTGCGCGACCGCATGCTCAGCGTGGTGTCCCACATCGAGATCTTCGCGCCCCAGGGCGCCGCGCTGCCCGATCCCGCGCTCACCATGGCCGAGGCCCGCAAGAATCCCGAAGTGGTGGGCGCAGCGCCCTTCGTCGGCTCGCAGGCGCTCATCGCGCGGGGCGAGGACATGAAGGGCGCCCTGGTGCGCGGCATCGACCCGGCCCGCGAAGGCGAGGTGACCGATCTGGCGGCAAAGAACGCCGACGCCGTGCAGACGCTGACGCCGGGCAGTTTCCATGTGGTGCTGGGCGTGGAGCTGGCGCGGGCGCTCGGCGTGCGCGTGGGCGACCCGGTCACCCTCATCGCGCCGGGCGGGCAGGTCACGCCGGCCGGCGTGGTGCCGCGCCTCAAGCAGATGACGGTCTCCGGCCTCTTCGAATCCGGCCACTACGAATACGACTCCGCCCTGGTGCTCATGCACCATGCCGACGCCGAACGCATCTTCCGCCTGGAAGGCCCCACCGGCATCCGCCTGAAGCTGCGCGACCTGCACCAGGCGCCCGAGGTGACGCAGGAGCTCGCCCGCTCCCTCTCCGGCGACCTGCTGATCCGCGACTGGACGCAGCAGAACCGCACCTGGTTCGCCGCCGTGCAGCTCGAAAAGCGCATGATGTTCATCATCCTCACGCTCATCGTGGCGGTGGCGGCCTTCAACCTGGTCTCCACCCTGGTCATGACCGTGACCGACAAGCGTGCCGACATCGCCATCCTGCGCACCCTGGGCGCCAGCCCGCGCAGCATCATGGCCGTGTTCGTGGTGCAGGGCGCGCTCGTGGGCGTGATCGGCACGGCCTGCGGGCTGGCCCTCGGCCTGCTCGTGGCCTTCAACATCGACGTCATCGTGCCGGCCATCGAGCATGCGCTGCACGCCAGTTTCCTGCCCAAAGACATCTACCTGATCAGCAAGATGCCCAGCGACCCCCAGAGCAGCGACATCACCCCCATCGCGGTCATCTCCCTCGTGCTGGCCTTCGCGGCCACCCTGTACCCGAGCTGGCGTGCCAGCCGCGTGAATCCCGCGGAGGCGCTGCGCTATGAATAGTCAGGAACAACTGGACTGGGCCATGCCGGTGTCATGGGCTGTGGGTAGCGCTTTTCGCGCTGGAGAATCGAGATGAACGCGGGGAACAACGAAGTGGTGCTACACGCGCGGGGCCTGACCAAGCGCTTCACCGAAGGCCGGCTCGACGTCACCGTGCTCAAGGGCGTGGACCTGTCCGTGCACGTGGGCGAGACACTGGCCATCGTGGGTGCCTCGGGCTCGGGCAAGAGCACGCTGCTGCACCTGCTCGGCGGGCTGGACGCGCCCACCTCCGGCAGCGTGCAGCTGCAGGGCGCGGCCTTCGACACGCTCTCTCCGCAGGAGCAGGGGCGCCTGCGCAATATCCACCTGGGTTTCATCTACCAGTTCCACCACCTGCTGCCCGAGTTCAGCGCGCGCGACAACGTCGCCATGCCGCTGCGCATCCGCCGCGAGCCCTATGCCGCCTGCCTGGAGCGGGCCGACGCGATGCTCGCCGCGGTGGGCCTGGCCGGCCGCGTGCACCACCGGCCGGCGGAGCTGTCCGGCGGCGAGCGCCAGCGCGTCGCCATCGCGCGCGCCCTGGTGACGCGGCCCGCCTGCGTGCTGGCCGACGAACCCACCGGCAACCTCGACCGCGCCACCGCCGACGGCGTGTTCCAGCTCATGCTGCAGCTCGCCCGCGAGCAGGGCACGGCCTTCGTGATGGTCACCCATGACGAGGCCCTGGCCGCGCGCTGCGACCGCGTCGTGCGGCTGGTGTCCGGCGCGCTGGCGGTGGCCTGACGCCGCCGGCAGGCAGTTTCCGCACCGCGCGAAGGAGGACGGACATGGACCGCGCTGCAGCAGAAGGACTCCCCTTGCTGGCGATCACCCAGGGCGATCCGGCCGGCATCGGCCCGGAGATCGTCGCCAAGGCCTTCCGCGACGTGCCCGGTGCGATGCGGGGCTGCTTCGTGGTGGGCGAGGTGGAGACGCTGCGCCGCGCCGTGCGCTGCATCGCCCGGCCGGGCGAGCCGTCCCTGCCGCTGGCGGTGCTGGAGTCGCCCGCAGAGGCGCTGTCCGCGCCGGTGCGCTGCCTGCCGGTGCTGCCCCTGCCGGGCCTGCCCGGGCCGGTGCCGTTCGGCGCCGTGCATGCCGGGGCCGGACGGGCGGCGGCGGATTGCGTCACCTGGGCCGCCCGTGCCGCGCTGCGCGGCGAGATCGCGGGCCTGGTCACCGCCCCGCTGCACAAGGAGGCGCTGCACGCCGCCGGCGTCCACCATCCCGGCCACACCGAACTGCTGCAGGCCGAGGCCGCGCGCCATGCCGGCGTGCCGGTCGCCGACATGCCCGTGCGCATGATGCTCGCCAGCGACGAACTGCGCACCGTGCTGGTCAGCATCCACGTGTCCCTGCGCGATGCCATCGCGGCGGTCACGCAGGGCAACGTGCTGCGCACGCTGGAGATCACGCACGCGGCGCTGCGCCGCAGCCTGGGCCGCGACCCGCGCATCGGCGTGGCGGGCCTCAACCCGCACGCGGGCGAGGGCGGGCTCTTCGGCCGCGAGGAGATCGAGGCCATCGCCCCGGCCATCGCCGCGGCACGCGAGCTCGGCATCGACGCGCACGGCCCCTTCGCGCCCGACACGGTCTTCATGCGCGCGCGCAGCACGCCGCAGCGCGCGGGCGAATTCGACGTGGTGCTGGCCATGTACCACGACCAGGGCCTGATTCCCGTCAAGTACCTGGGTGTGGACAAGGGCGTGAACGTCACGCTCGGGCTGCTGCTGGTGCGCACCAGCCCGGACCACGGCACGGCCTTCGACATCGCGGGGCAGGGCATCGCCGACGCCTCGAGCCTCGTCGAGGCCGTGCGCATGGCGCGGCGGCTGGCGGCCCCGGTGGACGCGGCCCCGCTCAGCGCCTGAGGCTGTCGCGGATCTCCCGCAGCAGCAGGACGTCTTCCGGCGGCGGGACCGGGGCGGCGGCAGGCGCGGGCGGCGCCTCGCGCTTGAGTCGGTTGATTTGCTTGACCATCATGAAAATGATGAATGCGAGAATCAGGAAATTCACCGCGACCGTAATGAAACTGCCGTAGGCGAGCACCGGGACGCCCGCCTTGCGCAGGGCGTCCAGCGTGGCCGGTGTGCCGGGCGGCACACTGCCGAGCACGAGAAAGAGATTCGAGAAATCCAGCTTCCCGAATACCAGCCCGACGATGGGCATGATGACATCGTTCACCAGCGAGTCCACGATCTTCCCGAAGGCGCCGCCGATGATCACGCCCACGGCGAGATCTATCACATTTCCCTTCACCGCGAACTCCCGGAACTCCTTTGCAATACCCATTTCGCTTCTCCTTGATATAGCTGAAAACCCTTGCAGTATTGCCGAGCCGGAGGGGTGATAACCCCTGGAATTAACCTTACTTGCGCCGCTACAATTTGTGATTGCTCCCCCAGCGACGACCTATTGAGGACCCCCATGAGTGAAACCCCAATCGACTCCAGCAAGCGGACGTGGCTCATAGCGTCGGGCTGTGCTGGTGCGGTGGGCGGCGTGGCGACGGCCGTGCCGTTCGTGAGCACTTTCCAGCCGTCCGAGAAAGCCAAGGCCGCCGGGGCCGCGGTGGAGGTGGACATCGCCGGCCTCAAGACCGGCGAGAAGATCACCGTGGAGTGGCGCGGCAAGCCGGTCTGGATCATCAAGCGCTCGCCCGAGCAGCTGGCCGCGCTGCCGGGGCTCGATCCCCAGCTCGCCGATCCCAAGTCCGAGCGCAAGCCCTCGGAGCTCACCCCCGAATACGCGCGCAACGAGAACCGCTCCATCAAGCCCGAGATCCTCGTGGCCGTGGGCATCTGCACGCACCTCGGCTGCTCGCCGAGCGACAAGTTCACGCCCGGCGCCCAACCCTCGCTGCCCGACGACTGGAAGGGTGGCTTCCTCTGCCCCTGCCACGGCTCCACTTTCGACATGGCCGGGCGCGTCTTCAAGAACAAGCCCGCGCCGGACAACCTCGAGGTGCCTCCCCACATGTACCTGTCGGAGACCAGGCTCCTGATCGGTGAAGACAAGAAGGCCTGAGGGAGACGCACATGGCTTACCGCGAATTCAAGGACATCTCCCCCAACGCCTCCACGGGCGCCAAGGTCACGAACTGGCTCGAGAACCGCTTTCCCACGGCCTTCGACGCCTACCGCGTGCACATGTCGGAGTACTACGCTCCGAAGAACTTCAACTTCTGGTACATCTTCGGCTCGCTCGCGCTGCTGGTGCTGGTGATCCAGATCGTCACCGGCATCTTCCTGGTGATGCACTACAAGCCCGACGCCGCCAAGGCGTTCGAGTCCGTCGAGTACATCATGCGCGACGTGCCCTGGGGCTGGCTGATCCGCTACATGCACTCCACGGGCGCCTCGGCGTTCTTCGTCGTGGTGTACCTGCACATGTTCCGGGGCCTGCTCTACGGCTCCTACCGCAAGCCGCGCGAGCTGGTCTGGATCTTCGGCTGCGCGATCTTCCTCGCGCTCATGGCCGAGGCCTTCATGGGCTACCTGCTGCCCTGGGGCCAGATGTCCTACTGGGGCGCCCAGGTGATCGTGAACCTGTTCGCGGCCATTCCCTTCGTCGGCCCCGACCTTGCCCTGCTGATCCGCGGCGACTACGTCGTCGGCGACGCCACGCTCAACCGCTTCTTCAGCTTCCACGTGATCGCCGTGCCGCTCGTGCTGCTGGGCCTGGTGGTCGCCCACCTGCTGGCGCTGCACGACGTGGGCTCCAACAACCCCGACGGCATCGAGATCAAGGGCCCGAACGCCCCGAAGGACGAGCACGGCCATCCGCTGGACGGCATCCCGTTCCACCCGTACTACACCGTGCACGACATCTTCGGCGTGAGCGTGTTCCTGTTCATCTTCTCGGCGGTGGTGTTCTTCGCCCCCGAGTTCGGCGGCTACTTCCTGGAGTACAACAACTTCATCCCGGCCGATCCGCTCAAGACCCCCGCGCACATCGCGCCCGTCTGGTACTTCACGCCGTTCTACTCGATGCTGCGCGCCATCACCAGCGAGATGATGTATGCCCTCATCGCCTGCGTCGTGCTGGCGGCCGGCTTCGGCGTGGTCAAGGGGCGGTTGCCCGGCTTCGTCAAGGCCGCCATCGCGGTCGTGGCCGTGGCTGCCGTGGCGCTCATGCTCTCCATCGACGCCAAGTTCTGGGGCGTGGTGGTGATGGGCGGCGCCGTCATCATCCTCTTCTTCCTGCCCTGGCTCGACCACAGCCCGGCCCGCTCCATCCGCTACCGTCCCGGCTGGCACAAGTACCTCTACGGCATCTTCGTGATCAACTTCGTGGTGCTGGCCTACCTGGGCGTGCAGCCGCCGTCCCCGATCGGCGAGCGTGTCTCGCAGGTGGGAACGCTGTTCTACTTCGGCTTCTTCCTGCTCATGCCGTGGTGGAGCCGCCTCGGCGAGCCCAAGCCGGTGCCCGACCGCGTGACCTTCGCCGCGCACTGACGTGGGCCGGAACGACGACCATGAAAAAAATCATCCTCACGCTGATCGCCTCGCTCGGGTTCGCCCTGGGCGCGCACGCCGCGGAAGGCGGCATCGCCTGGGACAAGGCCCCGGTGCGCACGAACGACACGGCCTCGCTGCAGAACGGCGCCAAGATCTTCGTCAACTACTGCCTGAGCTGCCACTCGGCCGCCTTCATGCGCTACAACCGCCTGAAGGACATCGGCCTGACCGACCAGCAGATCAAGGACAACCTGCTCTTCACCACCGACAAGGTGGGCGAGACCATGAAGGCCACCATCGATCCGCGGCAGGCCAAGGACTGGTTCGGCGCCAACCCGCCCGACCTCACCGTGATCGCCCGCTCGCGCGCCGGCCACAACGGCACCGGGGCGGACTACCTCTACACTTTCCTGCGCACGTTCTACCGCGACGACACCAAGGCCACGGGCTGGAACAACCTCGCATTCCCCAGCGTCGGCATGCCCCACGCACTGTGGCAACTGCAGGGCGACCGCCGCCCGGTCTTCGAGGAACACGAGAGCCACGGACACAAAACCCAGGTCTTCAAGGGGTGGGAGCAGCTGACTCCGGGTACGATGTCGCCCCTCCAGTACGACGAGGCCGTGGGTGATCTCGTCAACTACCTGCAGTGGATGGGCGAGCCGGCGCAAAATACGCGGGTTCGCGTCGGGGTGTGGGTGCTGATCTTCCTCGGCGTCTTCACGGTGATCGCCTGGCGGCTCAACGCGGCGTTCTGGAAGGACGTCAAGTAAGCTCGGCCGCCGCCTGCAGCATCGCGCCGCCTCGTGCGGCGCATTTCGCTTTCCGGAGTGGACGCGCGAGCGCCCACTCTTTTTGATTTTTAGGAGCTTCCCACCATGATGGTGCTTTATTCGGGTACGACCTGTCCCTTCTCCCATCGCTGCCGCTTCGTGCTGTTCGAAAAAGGCATGGATTTCGAGATCCGCGATGTGGACCTGTACAACAAGCCCGAAGACATCAGCGTGATGAACCCCTATGGCCAGGTGCCCATCCTGGTCGAGCGCGACCTCATCCTGTATGAGTCCAACATCATCAACGAGTACATCGACGAGCGCTTCCCGCATCCCCAGCTGATGCCCGGCGACCCGGTGGACCGCGCCCGCGTGCGCCTGTTCCTGCTCAACTTCGAGAAGGAACTCTTCGTCCACGTGAACGTGCTCGAGTCGCGCGCCACCAAGGGCAACGAGAAGGCGCTGGAAAAGGCCCGCTCGCACATCCGCGACCGCCTCACGCAGCTCGCCCCGGTGTTCCTCAAGAACAAGTACATGCTGGGCGAGAACTTCTCCATGCTCGACGTGGCGATCGCCCCGCTGCTCTGGCGCCTCGACTACTACGGCATCGAGCTGTCCAAGAACGCCGCCCCGCTGCTGAAGTACGCCGAGCGCATCTTCTCGCGCCCCGCCTATATCGAGGCGCTCACGCCTTCCGAGAAGGTCATGCGCAAGTAATGCGGCGCGGCCGCACCCGCGCGCCGCATCCCGCTTTCCAGAAGCCTTTTTGCCAGACGCCGACATGATGAATGCCCAGGACTCCACTTCCACGCGCCCCTACCTGATACGGGCCCTGTACGAGTGGTGTACCGACAACGGCTTCACGCCCTACATCGCGGTGCGCGTGGACGACTCCGTCCAGGTGCCCCGCGAGTACGTGAAGGACGGCGAGATCGTGCTCAACATCAGCTACGACGCCACGAGCGCCCTGCAGCTGGGCAACGATTTCATCGAGTTCAAGGCCCGCTTCGGCGGCAAGCCGCGCGACATCATGGTCCCCGTGGGCCGGGTGATCGCGATCTATGCGCGCGAGAACGGGCAGGGCATGGCCTTTCCGCCGCCGGTGGACATGCTGGCACCCGGCGCGGGCGGCCTGCCCGCGGGGCTGCTGGATGCCGGCGCGGCGCCGGAAGGCATCGTGCCGGAGCCGTCCGCCGATGAAGACCGCGTGGTGCAGCTGGTGCCCACCGACGGTGGCGCGGGCCCGGCGGACGAGCCGCCGCGCGGCCCGGCCCCTGCCGGTGGCGGCCGCCCGTCGCTCAAGCGGGTGAAGTGATGCGGGCCGGCCCAGGCCGGCAAGCCGCCGTTCCCGCCCGGGAGCGGCATGCGCGCTAGAATGCGCGTTTCGCCGATTTAGCTCAGTTGGTAGAGCAACCGCCTTGTAAGCGGTAGGTCGTCAGTTCGATCCCGACAATCGGCACCATCTTTCCCACCGTTCGCCTTCCAGCCGCCGGCCACCCGCAAGCCGGCCTTCAGGTTTGGATTTTCAGGCGAATGGCGTTAACCTCCCACCCCCGGCTGCGCAGATGCGCCTGCAGTGCAGGCAGCAGCTGCCGCACCTTCGCCGCCGCCGCATTGTTGCGGACCAGCAGGCACCAGGTCGCGCCCTCGATCGGCCCCGCCTGGATGGCTGGCCGCAGGGTGGCGGGAATCAGCAACTCGACGGCCCGCAGCCGCTCGCTCGAGTCGCGCGTCAGACTTGCCAGCCGTGCCAGCGTGGGGGAATCCTCGGTGGCCTGCTGCAGCGTGACGGCGTGGTGACGGCGGTTCATGGGGCAATGCGCCGCGCGGCGCGGAGAAACGAAGTGCAGTTGATTATCACGGACGCCTGGCTGGCGCGCAGCCGCGCCATCCACCTCTCGGGCCTGCGCCTGGCCGCATTCGGGCTGCTGCTGTCGGTGGCGGTGATGCTCATGGCGGCACTGCTCTACCACTGGGTGTTCCTCAAGGGCGCCCGGGAGGGCTGGCCGGTGGTCGGCACCCTGGTGCGGCTGGCCACGCGGGACGAAGCCGCCGAGCGCGACCGCTTCATGCGAGCCAACCTGGACGCCATGGCCCGCAAGGTCGGCGAGATGCAGGCCCGCATGCTGCAGCTGGAATCCCTCGGCGAGCGCGTCTCCGGCCTGGCGGGCATGTCGCCCGCGGAATTCTCCCGGCCGCCGGGGCAGGGCGGGGCGCTGGTCTCCAGCCGGCCGATGGAGATGGAAGAACTGCAGCGCACCCTCGACGCGCTCGCCGAACTCACCGACCGCCGGGTGGACCTGCTCACCGTGGTCGAGTCGCGCCTGTTCGACCAGCACATCCGCAAGAACATGGTGCCCACGCAGGAGCCCGTGCTCGGCAAGGCCGCCGGCTCGGCCTTCGGCTGGCGCATCGACCCCTTCACCGGCCAGTCGGCCCTGCACACGGGGCTGGACTTCCAGGCGGACACCGGCACGCCCATCCTGGCCGCGGCCGGCGGCGTGGTCGTGGCCCAGGAATTCCACCCGGCCTACGGCAACATGGTGGAGATCGACCACGGCAACCAGCTGGTCACCCGCTACGCCCACGCCTCCCGCACCTTCGTCAAGCGCGGCGACCTCGTGCGGCGCGGCCAGAAGATCGCAGAGGTCGGCACCACCGGCCGCTCCACCGGCCCGCACCTGCATTTCGAGGTGCTCGTGCAGGGCGTGCCGCAGGACCCGCAGAAATTCCTGCATGCCGGCGCGGCCGGTGCCGCACCCGGCACGCAGGTGGCGGCGAAGGCCGCTGCGCCTCGCAGGTAAAATCCCCCGCTCCGGAATCGCTGCCCCTGGTTGCAGAACTTGCAAGCAGTGGTAGCGGCCCCCATCTGAACCCACTTCATCACTAGGGATTCGGGTCGCGCCGCCCGCGCACGCGGGCCGCGGTCCTGTTCGCATGGCCTCCAACTTCCTCACCAAACTATTCGGCAGCCGCAATGACCGGCTCCTCAAGCAATACCGCAAGACGGTGGCACGCATCAATGCGATGGAGCCGGAGTACGAGAAGCTGAGCGACGATGCCCTGCGCGCCAAGACGGGGGAGTTCCAGGGCCGCGTCGCCAGGGGCGAATCGCTCGACGACCTCCTGCCGGAAGCCTTCGCCGTCGTGCGCGAGGCCTCCAAGCGCGTGATGAAGATGCGCCACTTCGACGTGCAGCTGCTGGGGGGCATGGCGCTGCACTACGGCAAGATCTCCGAAATGCGCACCGGCGAGGGCAAGACCCTGACCGCGACGCTGCCGGTGTATTTGAACGCGCTCAGCGGCAAGGGCGTCCACGTGGTGACCGTGAACGACTACCTCGCCAGCCGCGATGCCCGCTGGATGGGCCGCCTCTACAACTTCCTCGGCCTCGCCGTGGGCATCAACCTGCCGCAGATGCCGCGCGAGGAGAAGCAGGCTGCCTACGCCGCCGACATCACCTACGGCACGAACAACGAATACGGCTTCGACTACCTGCGCGACAACATGGTTTACGAGGCGCAAGACCGCGTGCAGCGCGCCCTCAACTTCGCCATCGTGGACGAGGTGGACTCCATCCTCATCGACGAGGCGCGCACCCCGCTGATCATCAGCGGCCAGGCGGAAGACCACACGGCGATGTACATCGCCATGAACAAGGTCGTGCCGCTGCTGGTGCGCCAGGAGGGCGAGGCCGATCCGCGCACGGGCGAGGGCGTGACCAAGCCCGGCGACTTCACCATCGACGAGAAGTCCCACCAGGTATTCCTCACCGAGCAGGGCCACGAGACGGCCGAGCGCGTGCTCGCCGCGCAGGGCCTGATCCCCGAGGGCGCGTCGCTCTACGACCCGTCCAACATCACGCTCATGCACCATCTGTATGCGGCGCTGCGGGCCAACCACCTCTACCACCGCGACCAGCACTACGTCGTGCAGAACGGCGAGATCGTCATCGTGGACGAGTTCACGGGCCGCCTCATGTCCGGCCGCCGCTGGAGCGAGGGCCTGCACCAGGCCGTGGAAGCCAAGGAAGGGGTGGAGATCCAGGCCGAGAACCAGACGCTGGCCTCCATCACCTTCCAGAACTACTTCCGCCTCTACAACAAGCTCTCGGGCATGACCGGCACGGCCGACACCGAGGCCTACGAATTCCAGGAGATCTACGGCCTCGAGACCGTGGTGATCCCGCCCAACCGCCCCAGCAAGCGCGACGACCAGCTCGACCGGGTGTACAAGACCACGCGCGAGAAGTACGACGCCGCCATCCAGGACATCCGCGAGTGCCATGAGCGCGGCCAGCCCGTGCTGGTGGGCACCACGTCCATCGAGAACTCGGAGATCATCGACGACCTGCTGAACAAGGCCGGCCTGCCCCACCAGGTGCTCAACGCCAAGCAGCACGCCCGCGAGGCCGACATCGTGGCCCAGGCCGGCCGGGCCGGCATGATCACCATCGCCACCAACATGGCCGGCCGCGGCACGGACATCGTGCTCGGCGGCAACATCGAGAAGGAAGTGGCGGCCATCGAGGAGGACGAGTCCCTGGACGAGGCCACGAAGCAGGCCCGCATCGCCGCGCTGCGCGAGCAGTGGGCCGCCGACAACGAGAAGGTCAAGGCGCTGGGCGGCCTGCGCATCATCGCCACCGAACGCCACGAGTCCCGCCGCATCGACAACCAGCTGCGCGGCCGCTCCGGCCGCCAGGGCGATCCCGGCTCCTCGCGCTTCTACCTGAGCCTGGACGACTCGCTCATGCGCATCTTCGCGGGTGACCGCGTGCGGGCCATCATGGAGCGCCTCAAGATGCCCGACGGCGAGGCCATCGAGGCCGGCATCGTCACGCGCAGCATCGAATCCGCGCAGCGCAAGGTCGAGGCCCGCAACTTCGACGTCCGCAAGCAGCTGCTCGAATACGACGACGTCGCCAACGACCAGCGCAAGGTCATCTACCAGCAGCGCAACGAGATCCTCGACGCGGCCGACCTGTCCGGCGTGATCGCCGGCATGCGCGAGTCCTGCCTGACCGACATCGTGCGCCAGTACGTGCCCGAGGAGTCCGTGGAAGAGCAGTGGGACCTCGCCGGCCTGGAGAAGGTCCTCGCGGACGAATGGCAGATCCGTCTGCCCCTGCGGCAGGAAGTCGAGAGCGCCCAGGCGATCACCGACGAAGAGATCCTCGAGAAGGTCCTCGCCGCGGGCAATGCCGCGTTCCAGGCCAAGGTGGACATGGTGGGCGCGGAAAACTTCCACCAGTTCCAGCGAGCCGTGCTGCTGCAGAGCTTCGATTCCAACTGGCGCGACCACCTCTCCGCGCTCGACTACCTGCGCCAGGGCATCCACCTGCGCGGCTATGCGCAGAAGCAGCCCAAGCAGGAATACAAGCGCGAAGCGTTCGAGCTGTTCCGCCAGCTGATCGACCAGGTCAAGAACGAGGTCACCCGCATCCTGCTGACCGTGCAGGTGCAGTCTCCCTCGGAGCTCGACGAGGCCGCCGAGGCCCTGGAAAGCCGTGCCGAGCAGATCGCCAACGTGACCTACACGGCGCCCACCGAGACCGGCGAGCCCGAGACCCTGCCCGATCCGCGCACGGCCGCGGCCGGCGGCGACGGCCTGAACCTGCCCGAAGGCGTGCGCATCGGCCGCAACGACCCCTGCCCGTGCGGCAGCGGCAAGAAGTACAAGCAGTGCCACGGCAAGCTGGCATGATGCCGCGCTGACCCTTTTCGCTCTCGCTTCAGGGGCCGCCACAGGCGGCCCCTGCCACATCTCCCTTCGCCCTTTTGCTGCTTTCCGAGGAATTCCGCATGCCCGTGAACCTCTCCGCCCCCGTTGCCGCCGACCTGCACCCGGTCGCCGGTGTCCGCATCGGCGTCACCGAAGCCGGCGTCCGCAAGGCGGGACGCAAGGACGTGACCGTGTTCCTGCTCGACGAGGGCGCCAGCGTGGCCGGCGTCTTCACGCAGAACCGCTTCTGCGCCGCACCGGTCCAGGTCTGCCGCGAGCACCTCGCGCAGGGCGGCTCCGTGCGCGCCATCGTGGTCAACACGGGCAATGCCAATGCCGGCACGGGTGCCGACGGCCTGGCGCGCGCCCGCGCCACCTGCGATGCGCTCGCCGGCCAACTGGGCGTGCAGGCCGCCCAGGTGCTGCCGTTCTCCACCGGCGTCATCATGGAGCCGCTGCCCGTGGACCGCATCGTCGCGGGCCTGCCCGCCGCGATCGCCGATGCGCAGCCCGCGCACTGGGCGCGCGCCGCGGAAGGCATCATGACCACCGATACGCTGCCCAAGGCCTTCAGCACCCAGGTGCAGATCGGCGGCGCCGCCGTCACGGTGACCGGCATCTCCAAGGGCGCGGGCATGATCCGCCCCAACATGGCCACCATGCTGGGCTTCCTCGCCACCGATGCCTGCATCGCCCCCGAGCTCGTGCAGCCGCTGGTGCGCGAACTGGCCGACGCATCGTTCAACCGCATCACCATCGACGGCGACACCTCCACCAACGATTCGTTCGTGCTGATGGCCACGCACCGGGCGGGCAATCCGGTGGTCGGTTCGCTGGACAGCGCCGAAGGCCGGGCCCTGCGCGCCGCGTTGCGCGAGGTCGCGCAGAAGCTCGCCCAGGCCATCGTTCGCGACGGCGAGGGCGCCACCAAGTTCATCGCCATCCGCGTGGAGGGCGGCCGCACCGCCGAGGAGTGCCGCAAGGTCGCCTACGCCATCGCGCATTCCCCGCTCGTCAAGACCGCCTTCTTCGCCAGCGACCCGAACCTGGGCCGCATCCTGGCCGCCGTCGGCTACGCCGGCATCGATGATCTCGACCAGACCCGCATCGATCTCCACCTCGACGACGTGCACGTGGCGGTGCAGGGCGGCCGCCATCCCCAGTACCGTGAAGAGGACGGCCAGCGCGTGATGAAGCAGAGCGAGATCACCGTGCGCGTGGGGCTCGGCCGCGGCGATGCCGCTGACACCGTCTGGACCTGCGACCTGAGCCACGACTACGTGACCATCAACGCCGACTACCGCTCCTGAACCCTGTTCATCCCATGAACGATCGCTTCGACCACCTCCTGCAGCGCGCCGAGCAGCTCATCGACCGCATCGAGTCGGTGCTGCCGCGGCCGCTTTCCGCACCCGACTGGAACGCCTCCGTGGCCTGGCGCTACCGCCGCCGCGGCGGCGGGCACGGCGCCCTGGAGCCCGTGCGGCATGTCGCGGGCATCGCGCTGGAAGACCTGAAGGAAATCGACGCGCAGAAGGAAAAGATCGATCGCAACACCCGGCAGTTCGTCGAAGGCCGCCCGGCCAACAACGTGCTGCTCACGGGCGCGCGCGGCACCGGCAAGTCCTCCCTCATCAAGGCCTGCCTGCAGGCCTATTCCGGCCAGGGGCTGCGCCTCATCGAAGTGGACAAGTCCGACCTCACCGACCTGCCCGACATCGTCGAGGTGGTGGCCGGCCGTCCCGAGAAATTCATCATCTACTGCGACGACCTGAGCTTCGAGGAGGGCGAGTCCGGCTACAAGGCGCTGAAATCCATCCTGGACGGCTCCGTGGCCGCCTCGGCGCCCAACGTGCTGGTCTATGCGACCAGCAACCGCCGGCACCTGTTGCCGGAATACATGAAGGAAAACCTCAGTTACACGCATACCGCGGACGGCGAGGTGCACCCGGGCGAGGTGGTGGAAGAGAAGATCTCCCTGTCCGAGCGCTTCGGCCTCTGGGTGAGCTTCTACCCCTTCAGCCAGGACGAATACCTCGCCATCGTCGCGCAGTGGCTGTCCGCGCTCGGCGTGCCGGCCGCGGCCATCGCGGCGGCCCGCCCTGCCGCGCTGGTCTGGGCGCTGGAGCGCGGCTCGCGCAGCGGCCGGGTGGCCTACCAGTTCGCGCGGGACTTCGCGGGGCGTGCCGATGGCTGAGTCCGGCGCATCCGGCGCCCAGCGCGCCCACACCGAGGTGGCCGTCGGCATCCTGTTCCGTCCCGATGGCGCCATGCTGCTGTCCACGCGGCCGCCCGGCAAACCCTATGCAGGCTACTGGGAGTTCCCCGGCGGCAAGCTGGAGGCCGGCGAGACCGTCGAGCAGGCCCTGCGGCGCGAGCTCATCGAGGAGCTGGGCGTCACCATCGGCCCGGCGTCCGTCTGGAAAGTCACCGAGCACGACTACCCTCATGCGCTGGTGCGCCTGCACTGGTGCAAGGTGCATGCATGGACGGGCGAGTTCGAGATGCGCGAGGGCCAGTCCATGGCCTGGCAGCATTGGCCGCTGGACGTGTCGCCGGTGCTGCCCGGCGCCTATCCGGTGCTGCAGTGGCTGGCGGAAGAGCGCGGCCTGCCGTTCGACCCGGACCTGCTGCCCAAGGCATAGCCGGGGCAGGGCGGGATGGGCGCCTTCAGTGTTCCGGCGGACGCTGCTGGTGGTCGCCGAAGGCGTCCTCGTCGGGCGGTGCATCGGCCGCCATGCGGAAATCCTCCGCCGCCCAGGCGCCCAGGTCGATCTGCCGGCAGCGCTCGCTGCAGAACGGGCGGAACCGGTTTTCGGGTGCATACAGGCTCCTGCCGCCACAGGTGGGGCAGTCCACCCAGAGCTGGCGGGAGGCCGGGGCCGGCGTGTCCGCCCGGCGGGAGTCGTCGTCGTGGCGCGAAGTCATGGGCAAACTCTCGTGCGGGCTGCCCGTCAGGCGCAGAGCGTGAGTTCGAAGGCTGCGTCTTCCTGCACGGGCTGCAGCTTGCCGTCGGTGTCCTGCCGCATGAGCCGCACGGACACGATGAGCCGGTTGCCGCTGATCTCCGGCACCATGTTCCAGGCGGGATCGATCCGCAGCCGCAGCAGCTGGAAGGTGCGCCCCTGGGGCAGGGTCTGCTGGAACTGCCCGTGGTCGGCCGCCACCTTCTGCGGCATGCCCGAATCGCGCAGCAGCTTGAGCAGCACGTAGAGCGATTCCGCCAGCGGCGCGAGATGGCTCGCCCAGCCCTCGAGGTCGTGCTGGCGCTTCTCGGGCGAGTGGTGCTGCCAGGCGTAATAGGCGGGCAGGTCGAAGCCGCAGGTGCCGCCGGGGATGCCCACGCGGCTGCGGATGCTCATCAGCCATTCGTTCTCGGTCAGGGCCTGGCCGGCCTTGCCGGTCTGCGCGTTCAGGGTCGAGAAGCAATGGTCGAGCTGGGCGATGACGCCGTCGAGCACGGCCTCCGAGATCGAGGGGTTGCCCCGGTAGCCGTCGAGCTGGTGGCGCTGCTTCTCCAGGTCCTTGAGCACGTCGGACTTCAGGTCGGCCCGGGCCGCCACGTCCATGATCTCGAACAGGGTCACGAGCGCGAAATGGTGGTCCAGCGGGTGCGGGCGGGGGATCAGCTCGCCCAGGCGCCGGAAGAGCTGCTCCAGCCGCAGGTAGGTTCTGAGGCGTTCGTTGAAGGGGTATTCGTAAAGAATCACGCTGCAGGGTTCCTGGGGGCGCACGGCGGGCGCCGCCAGCATCGCGCGTCCCATATCGCCCGCATCATAGCCCGAAGCCATCGGCGATTCGCCGGACCTCCGTCCGCAGGGTATCCAAAGGTATTCGATCGTTGTGGAGCACCATGTCCGCGACGGCGCGGCGTGCGGCCCGCGGCGCCTGGGAGGCGATGATGGCCCGCACGGTGTCCGGGGCCAGCCCGCTGCGGGCCTGCACGCGCGCCACCTGGGTCGCCTCGGAACAGTCCACCACCAGGACGCGGTCGAGTTGCGGTGGCCAGCGCGGCGACTCGGCCAGCAGCGGAATGTCGAACACCACCACCCTGGCGCCGCCTGCCGCGGCCCGCTCCGCCTCCGCATGGATGGCCTGGGCCACCAGCGGATGGACGATCGCCTCCAGCCGCTGCCGCGCCCCGGCGTCCCGGAAGGCCAGTTCCCGCATGCGGACCCGGTCCATGGCACCTCCGGCATCGATCATGCCGTCGCCGAAGGCACTGCGGATGGCGGGAATGGCGAGGCCGCCGGCAGCCGTCGCCGAACGGGCGATCCGGTCCGCATCCACCAGCGCGGCCCCGAACTCCTGCAGCCATTGGCCGACCGTGGTCTTGCCGCTGCCGATGCCGCCCGTCAGGCCCAGCCGCAGCGGGGCAGGGGAGGGTGCCGTACCCGTCACAGGCCCAGGGATCCCAGGATGCCTTGCAGTATGCGGTCAGGGCCGAACAGCATGGCGGCGAGCCCGGCGCCGGCGAGGAAGGGCCCGAAGGGAATGTAGCCCCCTTCCCTCAGGCCCCGGGTGAACTTCATGCCGATGCCGATCAGCGCCCCGATGACCGACGACATCAGGATGATCGGCACCAGGGCTTGCCAGCCGAACCAGGCGCCGAGGGCCGCGAACAGCTTGAAGTCGCCATGGCCCATGCCCTCCTTGCCCGTGGCCAGCTTGAACGCCCAGTACACCGCCCAGAGCGAGAGGTAGCCCGCTGCCGCCCCGGCCACCGACGCGAAAAGCGGCACCGAGGTCCACTGGAAGGCCGAGGCCAGCAGTCCGCCCCACAGCAGCGGTAGCGTGATGTCGTCCGGCAGCAGGGTCGTATCCCAGTCGATGCAGGCCAGAGCGACCAGCGCGGCGGAAAAGGCGCACCAGGCCGCAGCCGTCGGCGTCGCGCCCCAGTGCCGCGCGCAGAACCAGAACAGCAGCCCGGTCGCGAGCTCGACGGCCGGATAGCGCGGGCTGATGCGGGTCTTGCAGGCCGAGCATTTGCCGCCCAGCCAGAGGTAGCTCAGCACCGGAATGTTCTCGTGCCACCGCACCGCGTGGCCGCAGGCCGGGCACCGCGAGCGCGGCGTCACCAGGTTGAAGGGTTCCGCCTCCGGTTTCGCAGTGGCCGTGGCCGCAGCCGTGGCGGCACCCGGCTGCGAGCGCAGGTATTCCTCGCACTCGGCGGCCCAGTCGGCCTCCATCATGCGCGGAAGGCGGTGGATGACGACGTTGAGGAAACTGCCGATCAGCAGGCCGACGAGGCCGAACAGCGGGGCCTGCAGCCAGGGTTCGAACCCCATCAGACCACCTGTCCCAGCTTGAAGATGGGCAGGTACATCGACACCACGATGCCGCCGATGATGGTCCCCAGGAACACGATGATGATCGGCTCCATGAGGCTCGACAGCCCCGCGACCATTTCATCGACCTCCTCCTCGTAGAAGTCGGCCGCCTTGCCCAGCATGTGGTCGATCGAGCCCGACTCCTCGCCGATGGCGCACATCTGGATCACCATGGACGGGAACACGTTCGCGTTGCCCATCGCGGCCGTCAGGCTGGTGCCGGTGGAGACTTCCTGCTGGATCCTCTCGGTCGCCATGGCATAGACCGAATTGCCCGAGGCACCACCCACCGAGTCCAGCGCTTCGACCAGCGGAACGCCCGCCGCGAACATCGTGGAAAGGGTGCGGGTCCAGCGCGCCACGCAGGACTTGTCGATCAGGGCGCCGAAGACCGGAACGCGCAGCAGCAGCCGGTCCATGAACATCTGCATCTTCTCGTTGCGCCGCCAAGCCTGCATGAAGAAGAAGGCACCGCCGCCCAGCACGCCGAAGATCAGCCACCACCACTTCACGAAGATCTCGCTCACGCCCATCACGAACAGGGTCGGCGCCGGCAGGTCCGCACCGAAGGAGGTGAACACCTCCTTGAACGCAGGGATCACGAAGATCATGATGACGGTGACCACGACGAAAGCCACGATGATCACGGCCGTCGGATACATCAGCGCCGAGCGGATCTTCGACTTGATGGCCTCGGTCTTCTCCATGTAGAGCGCGAGCCGGTCGAGCAACGCTTCCAGGATACCCGCCGCCTCCCCGGCTTCCACCAGGTTGCAGTACAGGCTGTCGAAGTACATCGGGTACTTGCGGAAGGCCGCGTTCAGCGACGTACCGGTTTCCACATCGGCGCGGATGTCGTTGAGGAGCTTGGTGACCGACGCGTTGGTATTGCCGCGTCCCACGATGTCGAAGGCCTGCAGCAGGGGCACGCCGGCCTTCATCATCGTGGCCATCTGCCGCGTGAAGAGCGCGATGTCCTTGGGCTTGATCTTCTTGCCGCCGCGCATGCGGCGCTTCTTGATCTTGGTGGGCAGCACCCCCTGGCGCCGCAGCGTCGCCTGGACCTGGTTCTCGCCCAGGGCCCGGACCTCGCCGCGCACGACCTTGCCGTGGCGGTCCTTGCCTTCCCACTCGAAAACGAAATCCTTGATGTCCCTCGATGCAGCGGTTGCCATGCGGGCCCCTTGAAGATGGATTGCAGCGTTGTTATTCGTTCGTCACGGCCAGCACCTCTTCGAGCGAGGTCAGCCCGAGCCGCGCCTTGTGGAGTCCGGATTCGCGCAGCGAGCGCACGCCTTCGGCCTTCGCCTGCTCCGCGATCTCCAGCGCGCTGCCGTCGCGCAGGATGATGCGCTGGATCTCTTCCGAGATGGGCATGACCTGGTAGATGCCGACGCGGCCCTTGTAGCCGTTGTTGCAGGCCGGGCAGCCCACCGGGCGGTAGGTCACCCAGGAGCCGTCGATGTCCTCTTCCTTGTAGCCCGCCTCGAGCAGCGTCTCGTGGGGGATGTCCGCGGGCGCCTTGCACGCAGGGCACAGCCGGCGGGCCAGGCGCTGCGCCGTGATCAGGATCACGCTCGACGCGATGTTGAAGGGCGCGATGCCCATGTTCCGCATCCGCGTCAGCGTCGTGGGGGCATCGTTGGTGTGCAGCGTGGACAGCACCAGGTGGCCCGTCTGGGCCGCCTTGATCGAGATGTCCGCGGTTTCCAGGTCGCGGATTTCCCCCACCATGATGATGTCGGGATCCTGGCGCAGGAACGACTTGAGCGCCGTGGCGAAGGTCAGCCCGGCCTTTTCGTTCACGTTGACCTGGTTGACGCCGGGCAGGTTGATTTCCGACGGATCTTCCGCCGTCGCGATGTTGACCCCCGGCTTGTTCAGCAGGTTCAGGCAGGTGTATAGAGACACCGTCTTGCCCGAGCCCGTCGGCCCCGTCACCAGGATCATGCCGTAGGGCCGGCCGATGGCATGGAGCAGGCGCTCCTTCTCCTCGGGCTCGTAGCCGAGCGCATCGATGCCCAGCTTGGCGCTGCTGGGGTCGAGGATACGGATCACGATCTTCTCGCCGAACAGCGTGGGCAGCGTGCTCACGCGGAAGTCGATCACCCGGTCCGGCCCCACCTTGAGCTTCATGCGCCCGTCCTGGGGCACGCGCTTTTCCGAGATGTCGAGGCGGGAGATCACCTTGATGCGCGAGGCCAGCTTCTCCTTGATCGCGATGGGCGGCGACGCGATCTCGCGCAGCTCGCCGTCGATGCGGAAGCGGACCCGGTACTGGTGCTCGTACGGCTCGAAGTGCAGGTCGGACGCGCGCATGTTGAACGCGTCCAGCAGCATCTTGTGCAGGAACTTGACGATGGGGGCGTCTTCGACCTCCGTCGCGGCCGTGTCCTGGGCTTCGGTACTCTCCTGCGACGGCAGGTCGTCGAACTCGAAATCGCCCCCGGAGACCATGCTTTCCATGGTCTCGGTCGTGGACTTGGTGGTCGCATCGACCAGCCGCACCAGCTTGTCGTACTCGGCGATGATCCAGTCCACGCCCATCTGCGTGGTGAACTTGATCTTCTCCGCCGCCTCCTGGTCGGTGGGGTCCGCCGTCGCGACGATGAGCCGGTTGTTGCGCTTGCTCAGCACGATGACCCGGTACGCCTGGCAGATCTTCGGATCCAGCACGTCGCGCGGCAGGCGCAGCGGATCGATGGCCTCGATGTCGAGCAGGGGGGCGCCGAACACCGAAGACACGGTATGCGCCAGGTTGATCGGGGAAACCGAACCCGATCCGGTCAGCTCCGCGATGAAACTGCTCCGGTTGACCTGGGACTTCCGGTAGATGTCCTCCGCCACCTTCTGGCTCAGTTGCCCGGCCGAGATCAATGCCCGCCCCAGGCCGGGCAGGGCGATACTGGAAGCATCCTTGAGGGCGTAATCGGCGTCAGCCATGTAACCAGGGGAGTCGATAGGTTGGAAAGTGAACCATCCTATCATCGCAACCGCAAAGCTCCGTGCATGGCATGGCCGGCAATCGGGATGGCTTGCGGCATGTTGCGCAACCGCTGCGCAACCATTGCGCAGGGCTTCCAGGAAAATGCCCCGGCAGTGGGCGTTCCACGCTTTTTTCGCCCTGCGGGCTGCACGCGCGGGAGTGTCGTGCTTTCGCGTCACTGGCGCCTGTGCGCGCTGCCCGGCAGAAACGACAAAGCCGCGTTGCCGCGGCTTTCGTGGATTCCTGCTGCTGCAGTGAATCTGGTCGGGGTGAGAGGATTCGAACCTCCGGCCTCTACGTCCCGAACGTAGCGCTCTACCAGGCTAAGCTACACCCCGTATGTGTTTTCAAGACCTGCAGCGCCTGTTCAAACGCGCCTGTCTAATAGCTGAGACGCCAATTGTAGCAAACCTTCGGTGTACTTATTGGAAGGAAGTGCGGATAGTGCGCGAATGGCTTCCTGCGCCTGGGCGGCGGCGGCCGCGCGCGTGGCCTCCAGGGCGCCGGTGGCCTTCACGATCGCCAGGATGGCGGGCAGCTCGTCGAGCGATCCCTGCTGGATCGCCGTCTCGATCAGCTGGCGCTGGGCCGCGTCGCCGCGCTGCATCGCGATGATCAGGGGCAGGGTGACCTTGCCCTCGCGCAGGTCGTCGCCGAGGTTCTTGCCCATTTCGGCACTGTTGCCGTCGTAGTCCAGGACGTCGTCGATCACCTGGAAGGCCGTGCCAAGGGCCTTGCCGTATTCGGCGCAGGCCTCTTCGATGGCTGCGGGGGCGCGGGCCAGCACGGCCGCGAGGCGTGCGCTGGCCTCGAACAGCTTGGCGGTCTTGGAGCGGATGACTTCCAGGTAGCCCTGTTCGTCGAGCGTCGCGTCATGGGTGTTCATGAGCTGCTGGACTTCGCCCTCCGCGATGATGTTGGTCGCTTCCGACAGGATCTGCATGACGCGCATGTCGTCCGCGTCCACCATCATCTGGAAGGCCCGCGAGTGCAGGAAGTCGCCGACCAGCACGCTCGCGGGATTGCCGAAATTCTCGTTCGCGGTGGGGCGCCCGCGCCGCATCGTGGATTCGTCCACCACGTCGTCGTGCAGCAGCGTGGCGGTGTGGATGAATTCGATCACCGCCGCCAGGTTGAACCGCTGGTCCCCCTGGTAGCCCAGCGCGCCGGACATCATCAGCAGGAGCGCGGGGCGCAGCCGCTTGCCGCCGGCGGAGATGATGTAGCGGGCAATCTCGCCGATGAGGGGGACGGAGGACTGCAGTCGGAGGCCGATGACCTTGTCCACCTCATGCATGTCGTCTGCAATCAGTGCAAGGATGGCCGAGGTATGGGGCTGGGCGGACAAGGCGAGGGCGGTCTGCGAGGTGAAAGGGTCATTATAGGAACGGCCATGCAGCGCCCGGAGCAAGCGTGCCGGCGCCAGCGGCGCGGCCCATCGTCACACCCCTATACAGCAACGGGTGCCTCATGCTATAGTGCGTGGTTCCGTAAAAGCGTTTTTGCGGAATCATCACTTCTCAAGAGGTTTACATGTACGCGGTCATAAAAACCGGCGGCAAGCAGTATCGCGTTGCTTCCGGCGAAAAAATCAAAGTAGAACAGATTGCTGCGGACGTAGGCCAGGAAATCGTGATCGACCAGGTTCTGGCAGTCGGCAACGGCGCTGAACTCAAGGTCGGCACGCCCCTGGTGTCCGGCGCAACGGTCACGGCCACGGTCGTCGCCCACGGCAAGCACGACAAGGTCCGCATCTTCAAGATGCGCCGTCGCAAGCACTACCAGAAACGCCAAGGCCATCGCCAGCAGTTCACCGAACTGCAAATCGGTGCGATCGCCGCTTAAGGAGCAGACACCATGGCACAGAAAAAAGGCGGCGGCTCTACGCGAAACGGGCGCGATTCCAAGCCCAAGATGCTCGGCGTGAAGGCATTCGGCGGTGAGCTGATCAGCGCCGGCTCCATCATCGTGCGCCAGCGTGGCACCAAGTTCCACCCCGGCACGAACGTCGGCGTGGGCAAGGACCACACGCTGTTCGCCCTGGTGGACGGCCACGTGTCGTTCGGCACCAAGGGTGCGATGTCCAAGCACACGGTCAGCGTGACGCCCGCCTGAGCGGTTCCGTCCTGACCATGCAGTGAAGCCCCGACCTGTCGGGGCTTCGTCGTTTTTAGCGCCGGGGCGCGATCCCCGTTTTTGTAAACTCTCTTCATGAAGTTCGTCGACGAAGCCTTTATTGACGTGGCCGCAGGGGATGGCGGCAACGGCTGTGTATCGTTCCGGCACGAGAAGTACAAGGAATTCGGCGGACCCAACGGAGGGGATGGCGGGCGCGGCGGGCACGTGTTCGCCGTGGCCGACCCGAGCCTGAACACGCTCGTGGATTACCGCTATTCCCGCCGGCACGAGGCCAAGCGCGGCGAACACGGCATGGGCTCCGACATGTTCGGCGCGGCGGGGGACGACATCACCCTCAAGATGCCGGTGGGCACGATCATCTCCGACGCGGACACCGGCGAGGTGCTGTTCGAGCTGCTCAAGCCCGGCGAAATCATCACCATCGCCAAGGGCGGCGACGGCGGTTTCGGCAACATGCGCTTCAAGAGCGCGATCAACCGCGCCCCGCGCCAGAAGACGCCCGGCTGGCCGGGCGAGCGCCGCAACCTCAAGCTCGAGCTCAAGGTGCTGGCCGACGTGGGCCTGCTGGGCATGCCCAATGCGGGCAAGTCCACCTTCATCGCCGCCGTTTCCAACGCGCGGCCCAAGATCGCCGACTATCCCTTCACCACGCTGCATCCCAACCTGGGCGTGGTGCGCGTCGGCCCCGAGCAGAGCTTCGTGGTCGCGGACATCCCGGGGCTGATCGAAGGCGCGTCGGAAGGCGCCGGGCTGGGGCACCAGTTCCTGCGCCACCTGCAGCGCACCCGGCTGCTGCTGCACGTGGTGGACCTGGCGCCGTTCGACGAGGGCGTGGACCCGGTCGCACAGGCCGCCGCGATCGTCGGCGAACTGCGCAAGTACGACGCCGAACTCTACGAGAAGCCTCGGTGGCTGGTGCTCAACAAGCTCGACATGGTCCCGGGCGACGAGCGGGCTGCGCGCGTCAAGGATTTCGTGAAGCGCTTCCGCTGGAAGGGGCCGGTGTTCGAGATTTCGGCACTCACCCGCGAGGGCTGCGAGCCCCTGATCCAGGCGATCTACCAGCACGTTCGCGCCCAGCAGCAGGCCGAGCAGGTGCAGGAGGTGGTCGATCCGCGTTTCGCGGGCGACGCGGCTTCGGATTGACGGCAGGGCCGCCATCCCTGGTGGGTGGCGGCGTGGAGGTCGCCGCGGCGGCCAGCGCTAGGAAAAAGACGGGGATTCATGGTTTCGAGCATATTGCGAGATGCGCGCCGCATCGTGATCAAGGTGGGCTCCAGCCTGGTGACGAACGAGGGCCGGGGGCTGGACGAGACGGCCATCACCGAATGGAGCCGGCAGATGGCCGCGCTGGTGAACGGATCCGGCGGCCCGCGGCGCGAGGTCATCATGGTGTCCAGCGGCGCGATCGCCGAGGGCATGAAGCGCCTGGGCTGGTCCACGCGCCCGAGCGAGATCCATGAGCTCCAGGCGGCCGCTGCCGTGGGCCAGATGGGGCTCGCGCAGATGTACGAGACCAAGCTGCGCGAACAGGGCCTGGGCAGCGCCCAGGTGCTGCTGACCCATGCGGACCTCGCGGACCGCGAGCGCTACCTGAACGCGCGCTCCACGCTCCTCACGCTGCTGCGGCTCGGCGTGGTGCCCGTCATCAACGAGAACGACACGGTAGTCACCGACGAGATCAAGTTCGGCGACAACGACACCCTGGGCGCGCTGGTCGCGAACCTCGTGGAGGCCGACGCGCTGGTGATCCTGACGGACCAGAAGGGCCTCTACACGGCGGACCCGCGGCGCGACCCGCATGCGCAGTTCGTGCACGAGGCGGCGGCCGGCGATCCTTCCCTGGAGGCGATGGCGGGCGGCGTGGGCACCAGCATCGGCCGCGGGGGCATGATCACCAAGATCATCGCGGCCAAGCGCGCGGCCGGCTCGGGGGCTTCCACGGTGATCGCCTGGGGGCGCGAGCCGGACGTGCTGCTGCGGCTCACGCAGGGCGAGGCCATCGGCACCCTGCTGGTGGCGCAAACCGCCAAGAAGCAGGCCCGCAAGCAGTGGATGGCGGACCACCTCCAGTTGCGCGGTGCCGTGACGGTGGACGTGGGCGCGGCGGCCAAGCTGCGGCAGGAGGGAAAGAGCCTGCTGCCGATCGGCATGGTTGCGGTGGAGGGCGAGTTCTCCCGGGGTGACGTGATCGCCGTGCGCGACGCGGCGGGAGCGGAAATCGCCCGCGGGCTCGCGAACTACGCCAGCGCCGAGGCGCGGCTGCTGTGCCGCCGGCCGTCTTCGGAGTTCGAGCGGCTGCTGGGCTACAGCGCCGAGCCGGAAATGGTGCACCGGGACAACCTCGTGCTGTCCGGCGGCTGAACCGGCTCCATCGCAAAAACAAAAAGGGCGCTCCATGGAGCGCCCTTTTTTTGCGTGCGGCCGTGTCAGCCGGCCGGCTTGTGGATGCCGGGCATGCCCGGATCGCCGTCCCCCGTCCGGGGATCGGGGTCGAAGCTGGCGCCTGGCGGCAGCTCCATGCCCGGGTGGACCAGCAGGGAACTGGTCCGCAGCTGCGTCGTGGTGCCGAGCGAGACCTCCGGAGCGCCTTCGCGCTGGCGCATGCCGCTGCGCAGGTACCGGTTGCGCTGGTCGTTGCGGGGCAGAAAGCGCGCCAGCTCGGTCAGGGCCATTTCATAGACGCCGCGCTTGAACTCCACGACGACATCCAGTGGAACCCAGTAGTCGTTCCAGCGCCAGGCATCGAACTCGGGGTGGTTGGTTGCCCGGAGGTTCAGATCCCAGTCGTGGCCGACCAGCTGGAGCAGGAACCAGATCTGCTTCTGGCCCTTGTAGTGGCCGCGTGCGTCACGGCGGATGTACCGGTCTGGCACCTCGTAGCGCAACCAGTCCCTTGTGCGGGCCACCACGCGGACGTGGCACGGCTGCAGCCCCACCTCCTCGTGCAGTTCGCGGAACATGGCCTGCTCGGGAGTTTCCCCCCGATCGATGCCGCCCTGCGGGAACTGCCAGCTGTGGGTGCGAATCCGCTTGCCCCAGAACACCTGGTTCCTCTGGTTGAGCAGGATGATGCCGACGTTGGGCCGAAAACCGTCCCGGTCGAGCATAATCTAACCCCAATTTTTAAAACTGTATCCATTATGCACGGGCATTGGTGCGCGGCAAGCGTACCGGCCCGGATGGTGAATTCCCTCGTGCAATGAAAGCTTCCCAATTTTTCGTTTCCACCCTCAAGGAAGCCCCGGCGGACGCCGAGGTGGTGAGCCACAAGCTCATGACGCGCGCCGGGCTCATCAAGAAGCTGGGCGCCGGCATCTACAACTACATGCCCATGGGCCTGCGCGTGATCCGGAAAGTGGAAGCCATCGTGCGCGAGGAGATGAACCGCGCCGGAGCCGTCGAGGTCACGATGCCGGTGGTGCAGCCGGCGGAGTTCTGGCAGGAGACGGGCCGTTTCGACAAGATGGGGCCCGAACTGCTGCGCATCCGGGACCGCCACGGCCGCGACTTCGTCGTGCAGCCGACCAGCGAGGAAGTGGTCACTGACATCGCGCGCCAGGAACTGCGCAGCTACAAGCAGCTGCCCAAGAACCTCTACCAGATCCAGACCAAGTTCCGCGACGAGCGCCGCCCGCGCTTCGGACTGATGCGCGGCCGCGAGTTCATCATGAAGGACGCCTATTCCTTCGACCGCGACCAGGCCGCCGCCAAGGCCAGCTACCAGGTGATGGCGCAGGCCTACCGCCGCATCTTCGACCGCTTCGGCCTGACCTACCGCGCGGTGGCCGCCGACAGCGGAGCGATCGGCGGCGACCTGAGCGAGGAGTTCCAGGTGATCGCCGCCACGGGCGAGGACGCGATCGTCTATTGCCCGCAGAGCGACTACGCGGCCAACATGGAAAAGGCCGAGGCGCTGCCGCCGCAGGGCGCGCGCCCCGCGGCGTCGCAGGCGCTCGCCAGGACCGCCACGCCTGGCAAGAGCACCTGCGCGGATGTCGCGCAACTGCTCGGCGTGCCGCTGCAGGCGACCGTGAAATCGCTGGTGCTGGCAACCGATGCAACGAACGAATCCGGCGAGATCGTCCGCAGCCAGGTCTGGCTGCTGCTGCTGCGCGGCGACCACGACATGAACGAGATCAAGGTGGGCAAGGTGCCCGGCCTGGACGCCGGCTTCCGCTTCGCCACCGTGGGCGAGATCGAGGACCACTTCGGCTGCAAGCCCGGCTACCTGGGCCCGCTGAACCTGCGCCAGCCCGTGAAGCTCGTGGTGGACCGCGAGGTGGCGGTCATGGCCGACTGGATCTGCGGCGCCAACGAGGTGGACTTCCACATGACCGGCGTGAACTGGGGCCGCGACCTGCCCGAGCCGGACGTGGTGGCCGACCTGCGCAACGTCGTGGCGGGCGATCCGTCCCCGGATGGCAAGGGCGCGCTGGCGATCGAGCGCGGCATCGAGGTGGGACACGTGTTCTACCTGGGCACCAAGTACAGCCGTGCCATGAACGCGACCTTCCTCGGCGAGGACGGCAAGCCGGCCTTCTTCGAGATGGGCTGCTACGGCATCGGCATTACCCGCCTGCCCGCGGCGGCCATCGAGCAGAACCACGACGAGCGTGGCATCATCTGGCCGGACGCGATCGCGCCGTTCACGGTGGTGGTGTGCCCGATCGGCATGGACCGCAGCGACGAGGTGCGCGCGGCGGCCGAGAAGCTGCATGCCGACCTGCTCGGGGCCGGCGTGGACGTGATCCTGGACGACCGCGGCGAGCGCCCGGGCGCGATGTTCGCCGACTGGGAGCTCATCGGCGTGCCGCACCGCGTGGTGCTGTCCGACCGGGGCCTCAAGGAAGGCCAGGTCGAGTACCAGCACCGCCGGGACGCGGCGGCGACCAAGGTGGCATCGGCCGATATCTTTGCCTTCATCAAGGATCGAATCAAGGTATGAACTGGGGTGGTGGGGTGAGGGGCGGGACGCCCGGCAGGGGCCTGTCCCGGCGGGCGTGCGTGCTGGCCGGTGCGTCTTCAGGACTGGCCGGGTGGCTCGGCGTGCCCGTGACCGCCCATGCGGGCGGGCAGCTGGAAGAGCCGCTCATGGATTCGGTGCGCACCGCGCTCACGTCCGCGATCGCCAACCAGGCGCCGCCTGAGCCGAACTTTTCGACCACGGAAGCCCGGCTGCACTACCTGCGCTGGCTCGGCACCATGAGCGACCGCCTGCGGCGCCGCAAGCCGGACTGGGAAGTGCGCCGCGACTTCCTGCAGACCGTGTGGTACGAATCCAAGCGCGCGGGCCTCGACGTTTCGCTCGTGCTCGGTCTCGTGCAGGTGGAGAGTGCGTTCCGCAAGTACGCCGTCTCCAGCGTGGGCGCGCGCGGCTACATGCAGGTGATGCCGTTCTGGACGCGCGTCATCGGCGACGGCGATGCGAGCAAGCTGTTCCACATGCAGACCAACCTGCGCTTCGGCTGCGTGATCCTGCGCCATTACCTGGACCGCGAGCGCGGCGACCTGTTCATGACGCTCGGGCGCTACAACGGCAGCCGCGGGCGTTCGCCGTACCCGGATGCGGTGTTCGCGGCGCAGCGCAACTGGCTGTTCGAGGACCGCGTCCGGTCGGCCTGAGCGGGCTGCGCGCCGCGTTCAGCCGCCCGGCGCCGGTGCCGGTCCGGGCCCCGCGGGATGGGCGCCGCCTTCCTGCAGGCGCGAGACCATGATCTGGTCGATGCGGTAGCTGTCCACGTCGAGCACCTCGAACTTGTAGCCACCCCAGTTCACGCTGTCCGTGCGGCGGGGCACGCGGCGCAGCATGACCATGAGGAAGCCCGCCAGGGTCTCGTATTCGCCCGCATGGGGCAGTTCGTCGAGGTGCAGGGCCCGCAGCACGTCGCCCACGGGCGTGACGCCGTCGATCAGCCAGGAGTTCTCGTCGCGCCGGACGATCTGCTCCTCGTCGTCCGGTCCGATCAGGTCGCCCATCACGGTGCTCATCACGTCGTTCAGGGTGACGACGCCCACGACGAGGCTGTACTCGTTGACGATCACGGCGAAGTCTTCGTGCACCTGGCGGAACTGGTCCAGCACCTCCGCCAGCGAAAGGCGGTCGGGCACGATGAGCACCTTGTGCACGAGGCCTTCGTCCTTCAGGGAGATGGGCTGGTTGTTCAGCACGCGCTGGAAAAGGTCCTTGGCATCGACGTAGCCGACGACGTGGTCGATGTCTCCCTCGCACACCGGGTAGGTGGAGAAGGGCTCCGCCGCGATGCGTGCGCGGATGAGCTGGTCCGGATCGTCGCGCAGGAAGAAGGCGATCCGGTCGCGCGGCGACATGGCGCTGCTCACCGGGCGGGAGTCGAGTTCGAACACGTTCTCGATCACCTGCTGCTCGCGGGCCGCCAGCACGCCGGCCCGGGTACCGGCCTCCATCATGGCCAGGATGTCGTCGGACGTGATGCGGTCGTCGCGCAGTGACGACAGGCCGAGCACGCGGAACAGCAGGTCGGCGGCGCGGCTGTAAAGCCATACGACGGGCCGCAGCACCGCCATGAGAATCGCCATGGGCCGCGCGACGACGACGGCGAGGCGCTCGGAGTTGACCATGCCCAGGCGCTTGGGGAACAGGTCGGCGAACAGGATGAAGAGCGAGGTGATGGTCAGGAACGATGCCAGGAAACCGAAGGTCTCGGCACGCGCGTCGCTGAGCCAGAGCTGGAGCAGGGCTGTGAAGTGGGGGCTGAGCGCGCCTTCGCCGACGATGCCGCCGAGGATGGCCACGGCGTTCTGGCCCACCTGCACCACGGTGAAATAGTCGCCTGGCTGCTCCTGCATGCGCATGACGCTCTCGGCGCGCGCCTCCCCCTCGTCGGCGAGCTGGCGCAGGCGCAGACGGCGCGAGGCGGCCAGGGAGATCTCGGCGACGGAGAAGAAGGCGCTGGCCACGATGAGGAGGCCGATGAGGAAGAAGCTTTGCGACAGGGTCATGGGACGGGCGGGCGCCGCCATGGAGTTGTCGTGTGAAGGGCCGTGCGCCAGCGTCCCGAGTGTACGCGGGCCGTGCAGGCGCGGCCGTGCGGAGCAATCCAGCCGGCTTGCGCGGCGGATCAGCGGGGCATGCGGCGCACGGCGACCCCTCCGCCGCGTCCGCACGCCGCACGGGAACGGCCGCCGGCTACTGCACGAAACCCATGCGCGGCTTGCCGGACGCGCCGCGCGGCAGGTCGGCCACCTCGACGGTGGAGCGGTGCTGCAGCCGCGCGTTGCCGAAGCCCGTCATGAGCGCCCGGCGCATTTCGCGCGGCGGCATCTGCGCCAGGATGTCCAGCACGTCGGCCTGGGGCTCGGGGTCGATCAGCCGGCCCCAGTCATGGCCTTCGCGGATGCCCTGGTAGAGGTTGCGCGCGATGGTGCGGGCCTGCTCGGGCGAGGGCGCCTGGACCTCGAATACGTTCATGCGGTTGAGGATGGGGTCGGGGATGCCGCGCTCGTCGTTGGCGGTGGTGATCCAGATCACCTGGCTGGCGTCGATGGCGATTTCCGCGAACTCGTCGGTGAAGCTCTGGGCCGTGTCGTGTTCCAGCAGGCCGTAAAGGGCGCCCAGCGGGTCGTATTGCGCGTCGGGGGCGGCCTTGTCGATCTCGTCCACCACGATGACGGGGTTGGCGTACTCGCCGTCCACCAAGGCCTCGAAGACCTTGCCTGGGCGCGCGCCCTTCCATTGGGAGGACGAGCCCGAAAGCAGCCATCCGGCCGTCATGGAGCTCATGGGCACGAGGTTCATGCCCGTGCCCAGCAATTCGGCCAGCTGGCGCGCGAAGTGGGTCTTGCCGATGCCGGGCGGGCCCAGCAGCAGCATGGGCGTGACTTCCAGGCCGTCGCGGCTGTCCTGCGCGAGGGCGACGTGGCGCTTCACGTCGTCGAGCACATCGGTGAAATTGGGAAGCTGCCCGTAGAGCCCGGCCATGTCGGGCACGCCCGAGGGCTTGACCTGGAAGCGTTCGGGCCCGCGTTCGAGCATGCGCTCATATACGGCGCGCAGCGTTTCGTATTCACGCTGGCTGCCGGCGTCCTGGAGCCGGGCGAGCTTGCGCTCCACGTCGCCGGGCCGGAACACGTTGCGCAATTGGGCCACCGGCAGGCCCATCGAAGGCGATTGCGGGACAAGGCTGTGTGTCGTCGTCATGGCGCGCTCCTGGTTCGTTGGAGTGAAAGGGCACGCAATCATTCAAGCACACAGTGTGCCTGCTCTCAATGGCGGAAAAACCCCGTCAACCCGTAGGTGTTGCGGCTTTGCGCCATGCCGGGGCCATGCCTGGCGCCACGATGGCCTGCCGGTGGCCCGCTCACGATCTCCCGAGGCTCGCGCAGCGGTGCCACCGGCATGTGCCTCAGAAAACCTGCAGCAGCCGCACGTTGACGCGGGCGTTCTCCCGGAAGCCGTTGTCCACGTGCAGGTCCCGGCCGAAGGACACGAGCAGTTGCGTCGTCGGCCGGATGAACCAGCTGCCGCCGATGCTGGCCTTGCGCTGGCGTGGTGCGTCGCCGCTGTCCACGCCGCCGACCCGCGTTTCGCCGCCCCAGGTCTGCGACAGGCCGGCGAAGATGTTGGCGCCCGGCGTGAACTGGTAGCGCAGGTAAGCCTGGCCCTGGTAGAGCGGCTTCTGCTGGAGGGTGACGCCCGTGCCGCCGTAGTCGTCGTTCTTGCCGTGGAACATGACGTCCCCGGTCAAATCGACGTACCACCTGTCGGTCAGCCCCTTGACGAAGCCGGCCTGCAGGTCGAACTTCCAGCGGTTCTCGCCCAGGTTGAGCGCGCGGTTGCGGTCATGGCTGCCGGTGGGCAGGTACAGGTAGGGTGCGATCCCCAGGTAGGTGCGGGACGCGGCGTCGTTGACCGGCCAGAACGGCGCGGCCAGGATGATGTCGCCTACGCCGCTGGTCCGGCCCAGCGCGGCCGTGTCGCGTCCGGCATCGAGCCGGCCGAACGGCAGCAGGATCTGGGGTGCGAATGCGAATCCGCCGATCTTCGTGTAATGCACCAGCCTGGCGATGCCCACGTCGGAGACGAGCCGCGGGTCGGCCGCGGCCTGCCGGCCCTGCGCGTAGAGGCGGTCGCGTTCGGCGTGCTGGTAGTAGAGCAGCCCGGCGGTCGTGCCTTCGGGCGCCGGGACGAAGTCGCCGACGTCCACGTCGATGGCGTGCACGGCCATCGGCGCCGTCGCAGCCAGCAGCAGGACCACCAGGGCCTGTGCATTGCGCCTGGAAGGCCCGCATCCCATGGAAACTGGTGTGGTCGTCATGGTGTTCCTCCCCGGGCGCCTCACCCGCGCGCCTCGGCCGGGGCCATCGCGTCGTAGTCCTTGGAGCGCAGCAGCGTGTGGAGCTGCCGCCGGCGCACACCCATGTTGCCGCCGTCATAGAGGGGGAAGCACAGGGCGTCCTGCATGAGGCCGGCCAGCGGATAGAGGTCGGTGTAGGCATCCACCCCGACGACGCGCATCGCGTCGTACACCACCTGCACGCACAACTCGGAGCAATACGTCTTGGTGATGATCGCCAGCTCGCGGCTGCGGCCTTCGGTCAGGTCCAGCTGGTGGCAGGACTTCCAGGTCAGGTAGCGCGCGGCCTCGATGCGCATCTTGATGTCGGCCAGCATGAAGCCGACGTTCTGGTGCTCGATCACGGGGACCGTGCCGGAGCGCCTGTCGCTGTGCGCGAACTTCAGCGCGATGTCGAAGGCCGCGCGCATCACGCCCACGCAGGCCGCGCCGATCAGGGCCGCCGTCCAGGAGAAGGCGCCTTCCAGCATGGAAATGCCGTCGCCGGGTTGGCCCACGATGTTCGTAGCGGGAACGTGCACGTTGTTGAAGTGAATGCGTGGCGAGATCGTCGCGCGGTGCCCCATGGTGTCGAGGAGGCTGACGATCTCGATGCCCGGCGCGTCGCCCGGCACCATGATCACCGCCAGCGACTGCTGGGGCGGCAGCGCGGGATCGGTGCGGCAGATGACGCTGTAGAGGTGCGCGCCCTTGCCGTCCCAGCCCGTGCCGTTGGTGGTGTAGTGCTTGGCGCCGTTGATGACCCATTCGTCGCCTTCGAGGCGGGCGAAGGTCTGCACGCCCACGGCGGGATCGGTGCTGTCGTAGTTGGCACCGCCAGTGACCTCGGTGAAGGCCAGCGCCGCCAGGCGCGAGCCGTCCTCGGTGAAGTCCGGCAGGAAGCGCTGCTTCTGCTCCTGCGTTCCATGGTGCACGACCGCATGCAGGCCCAGCCCGGTGCCCAGCAGGGCCGACGGCACGTTGACGTCCACGGCGGTGAGCTCCTCCGCGGCCAGGGCGAAGTCCAATGTGCTCAGCGCGGTGCCGCCGAACGACTCCGGCAGCAGCGCCTTGATGAAGCCGGCATCGGCCATGGCCTCGTAGAACGGCCGCGTGGCGTAGAAGCGTTCGTCCGGTTTCACGAGCGGCGCGATGGTGGGCGCGACCTGGCGCAGCACGTCGGCAGCGAACGCGCGCGCGCCCGCCTGCAGGGCTTTCTGGGATTCGGAGGGTTGAAAGTCGATGGACATGGGGCAACAACCTTTCTTGCACGGTGGATGAAAACGAGCGAATTCATCGTAGGCAGCGTGCGCCGGCTGGTCTCGCCGGACCGTGCAGGGCCGTTTGTCCAATTGCGCAGGCATTGCGATCCCGTGGCTGGCGCAGACTTTGCATGGCCCGCGGCGTGGGCCTGCGGAGCCGTCGGGGTGGCCGCGTTTGAACGGATTGCGGTGCGGCGCCTGCACTGGCACATTGCATCGTTCGCCGCACAGTCCCCAGATTGGGGCCGGACCGGCATGCCAGGCGACGGCTTGCCCGGCCCTCGATGAGTTGTCTTTTCGTGCAATGCCCACTTGACGCTTTGTGCAGACAGGAGAGAACCCATGGCACGCTCCGGAAACCGCACGCGCGGCCCCGTGGATGGCATCCAGCGCGGGCACGCGGACCGCATGGACCACCCGGCCTTTCGCCCCGGTCCGGCCTGATGCGCGATGCAGGCCTGGACCACGCAATCCTGCGCGCAGGACGAGCGCTTCAGCTACTGGCGCGAGGTCCTGTGCGAGGCCTTCGTCTCGCTCAACCCGGTGCTCGCGGACCGGCAGGCGGTCCATGATTTCGTGGGGGAAGTGGGCTCCCGCCCGCTGTCCCTGAGCGCGCAGACGCAGGTGTTCTCGCGCGCGCAGTGCGTCGAGCGCCGCAGCGAGGAGATCCGCCGCAATCCGGTCGAGTTCTGTTTCGCCAACTTCCAGCTCGAGGGCTCGTGCGTGGTGCGCCAGGACGGCCAGGAAACGCTGGTGTCGCCCGGCGACTTCTCCATCGTGGACAGCACGCGGCCCTATTTCCTGGATTTCCGGGACGACTGGCGCGTGCTGTCGTTCCGCATTCCCAGGGAGCAGGTGGTGTCGCGGCTGGCGGCTCCCTACAAGGCCACGGCACGCTGCGTGGATGGCCACACGGGCATGGGCCTGGTGGCATCCCGCTTCGCCCGCTCGCTCGAACAGGTGGATCCCGGCGTGGGCGATGCCATGCAGGATGGACTCAGCGCCGCCCTCAACAGCATCATCGCCATGGCGCTCGGGGCGACGCTGGACGCGCAGGAGCGGGACCGGCTGCCGGTGCGGGACGCCTTCCGGCTGGCCGTGGAGACCTACATCCGCGACCACCTGGAAGAGCCCAGCCTCGGGCCGGACATGCTGGCTGCGCGGTTCAAGGTCTCGCGCCGCACGCTCTACGGCCTGTTCGAGGAGGCGCCGCTGTCCGTCAGCGGCCTGATCCGGGAACTGCGCCTGCAGCGCAGCGCACGCGATCTGCGCTGCGCCAACCATCCCGGCGTGCTGGCCGTGGCCCTGCGCTGGGGCTTCAGCGACGCGTCCCATTTCTCGCGGCTGTTCAAGCGGCGCTTCGGCGCCTGCCCGCGCGAATTCGCGGCCGGCGAGCACGGCGGCTTCGACCCGGCGGCGTAGGCGCGCGCCACCGGCGCCCCTGCAGGAAAAAGGCCGCCCTGCGGCGGCCTCTTTTCAGCACGGGCGTGCGGGAAGGATCACTGGGGCGTGCCCAGCACCTGCTTGAGTTCGCCCGACTCGTACATCTCCATCATGATGTCCGAGCCGCCGATGAATTCGCCCTTCACGTACAGCTGCGGGATGGTCGGCCAGTTGCTGTATTCCTTGATGCCCTGGCGGATTTCCGGGTCTTCCAGCACGTTCACGGTGGCGACGGCCTTGGGATCCACGCCGCAGGCCTTGAGGATCTGGATGGCGCGGCCGGAAAAACCGCACATCGGGAAGCTGGCGCTACCCTTCATGAACAGCAGGATGTCGTTGGTCTTGACCAGTTGGTCGATGCGTTGCTGAACGTCGCTCATGGGTTTTCTCCTGGTGGGTCCACCCGCAGCGGGCGGCAAGAAATCAAATGGGGATGGACGGGATTATTTCACCGCAGAGGTGTCCCGGGCTGCGGCAAGGCCGTTACCCCGGACGATACAGGCAGGCGGGCGCCGCTGCAGCGGGCGTGGCCGGCCAGATCGGTGCGGCTCTGCACGTCCGAGAGGCCGGCGTTGCGCAGCAGCGCCTGCACCGCCTCGGCCTGGTCCCAGCCATGCTCCAGCAGCAGCCAGCCGCCGGGCACGAGGTGGGCGGGCGCCTGCGCCACGATGGTGCGCAGGTCATCCAGCCCGTCCGGGCCGCTGGCCAGGGCCTGTAGCGGTTCGTGGGTGAGGGCGGCCAGGTGGGCATCGCCGCTGGCGATGTAAGGAGGGTTGCTGACGATGGCATCGAACCGTTCGTCCACGCCCTCCAGCCAGTGGCCGAGACGCCAGCGTACCGGCAGGCCGAGGCGTGCGCCATTGGCCCGCGCCACCTGCAGCGCATCGGCGCTGGCGTCCACGGCGGTGACCTCGGCGGTGGGGCGCCGGTGCTGCACGGCCAGGGCGATGGCGCCGCTGCCGGTGCCCAGGTCCAGCACGCGCGGGGCGGGCAGGGGCGCCAGGACTTCCAGGGCCCAGTCCACCAGCGTCTCGGTGTCGGGGCGCGGGTCCAGCACGCGGGCGTCCACCGCCAGGGGCAGGCCGTAGAACTCCCGGGTGCCGGTGAGGTAGGCCACGGGCTCGCCCGCCGCGCGGCGCCGGCACATGTCGGCGAAGCGGGCCTGCGCCCCTGGTGGCAGCGCGTCCGTGTCGTGCGCGAGCAGCCAGGCCCGGTCGCCGGTGGGGCGGCCCAGCACGTGCAGCAGCAGCATCTGCGCGTCGATGCGGGGCAGGCCCTGCCCGATGGCGCCGGCAAGCGCCTGGGCGAGGGTGGCGGGTGCGGGGGGCGGTGTCACGCGTCCGCTTCCAGTTCGGCCAGCAGTTCGGCCTCCCGCGCGTGGCGCAGGGCCTCCAGCACTTCGCCCAGGTCGCCTTCCATGATGGCGAGCAGCTTGTAGAGCGTGAGGTTGATGCGGTGGTCGGTGAGCCGGCCCTGCGGGAAGTTGTAAGTGCGGATGCGGTCCGAGCGGTCGCCCGAGCCCACGAGGCCCTTGCGCAGCGCGGCCTCCCTGGCGGCGCGCTCGCTGCGTTCCTTTTCCTGGATGCGCGCCTGCAGCACCTGCAGCGCCTTGGCCTTGTTGCTGTGCTGGCTGCGGCCGTCCTGGCACTCGGCCACGATGCCGGTGGGCAGGTGGACCACGCGCACGGCGGAATCGGTCTTGTTGATGTGCTGGCCGCCCGCGCCGCTGGCGCGGAAGGTGTCGATGCGCAGGTCGGCCGGGTTCAGCGTGATCGCCTGCTGCTCGTCGGGCTCGGGCATCACGGCCACGGTGCAGGCGCTGGTGTGGATGCGGCCCTGGGTCTCGGTGGCGGGCACGCGCTGCACGCGGTGGCCGCCGGATTCGAAGCGCAGCGCACCATAGACGCCATCGCCTTCCACGCGCAGCACCACTTCCTTGTAGCCGCCGATCTCGTTGTCGCTGGCGCTCAGGATCTCCACCTTCCAGCCGGCCGTGGCCGCGTAGCGCGTGTACATGCGGGCCAGGTCGCCCGCGAACAGCGCGGATTCGTCGCCACCCGTGCCGGCGCGGATTTCCAGGAAGGCGTTGCGGGCCTCGTCGGGGTCGCGGGGCAGCAGCAGGCGCTGCAGTTCATCCTCCAACTGCACCAGTTCGGCCTCGGCGGCGGCAATCTCTTCCCGGGCCATGTCGGCCATGTCCGGGTCGTCCAGCATCTCGCGCGCGCCGGCCAGGTCGTCCTCGCGCTGGCGGTAGCGCGCATAGCGGCCCGCGACCTGCGTCACCTCGGCATGCTCGCGCGAGATGGTGCGGTACTGGGCCATGTCGGACATGATGTCCTCGCGCGAGAGCAGGAAGTCGAGCTCTTCGAGGCGCTGGGCGTAGCGCTCCAGCTGGCTTCTGAGGAAGGGTTTCATTCTGGGAAGGGGGAGAAGGGCGGCTGCGGCGGTGGTTCGCAGCCTGGGCATCCGGGGCGTGGATGCGGGGGGCCAGAGACGGTAGTGGGCCTGGCGGCAGGGCGGCGGGCGCCGCTACAGGCCGCTCTTGGACTGCGAGCGCAGGAACAGGCGGGAGACGGTCTGGGCCGTCTGGGCGCGCGTGTCGGCATCGCCCGCGCGCAGTTCGGCCAGGGTGCCGTGCAGCATCTTCTGCGTGAGGCCGCGCGAGAGCGCTTCCAGCACGGCGTCCATGTCCTCGCCCTTGGCGATGAGCTTCTTGGCGCGAGCGATCTCCAGCGCGCGCCATTCGTCGGCCTGGGCGTGGATCTGCTGGATGAGCGGCACCACGCCGCCCACGGGGCTGCGCTGGTCCATCCAGTGCATGAAGCTCTGCACGCCCGCATCGATGATGGCCTCTGCCTGCGCGACAGCCGCCTGCCGGCTGGCCTGCGCGGTCTGCACGACGCTGGCGAGGTCGTCCACGGTGTAGAGGTAGATGTCTTCCAGCGCCTTCACCTCGGGCTCGATGTCGCGCGGCACGGCCAGATCGACCATGAACATGGGGCGGTGGCGGCGCTTCTTCAGCGCGCGCTCGACGGCGCCCAGGCCGATGATGGGCAGGCTGCTGGCCGTGCAGCTGACCACGGCGTCGAACTCGTGCAGGCGGTCGGGCAGGTCGGCCAGGCGCATGACCTCGCCGCCGAAGCGGGAGGCGAGCTTCTCGCCGCGCTCCAGCGTGCGGTTGGCGATGGCGAGGCTCTTGGGGTTCTTCGCCGCGAAGTGGGTGGCGGCGAGTTCGATCATCTCGCCCGCGCCCACGAAGAGGATGCGGATCTCCGTCAGGTCTTCGAACAGCTGCCCGGCCAGGCGCACGGCGGCGGCGGCCATGCTGATGCTGTGGGCGCCGATCTCGGTGCTGGTGCGCACTTCCTTGGCGACGGCGAAGCTGCGCTGGAAGAGCTGGTTGAGCGTGGTGCCCAGCGCGCCGGCCGTCTCTGCCGCGCGCACGGCATCCTTCATCTGGCCCAGGATCTGGGCCTCGCCCAGCACCATGGAATCGAGCCCGCTGGCCACACGGAACGCATGGCGCGCGACGAGGCTTTCTTCGAGCGTGTAGGAGTGCGAGCGCAGCAGCGAGGGGCTCACGCCGCCGCTGTGGGCGAGCCAGTCGAGCGTGTGGTCCAGTGCAGGCTGCTGGCCGGCGCAGTAGATCTCGGTGCGGTTGCAGGTGGAGAGGATGGCGGTTTCCACCTGCGGATGGCGCGTGGCGCCGCCCAGCGACTGGCGCAGGCCCTGCAGCGTGGGCGCGATCTGGTCGATGGCGAACGCAAAACGGCCGCGCAGATCGAGCGGCGCGGTCGTGTGGTTGATGCCGAGGGCCCAGACTGCCATGCCCCGGATTATAAAATTTCCATCCCGCCCGTGTGCTTCCCGCAGTACAAGGGTCTTGATCTGCGTCATGCCTTTGCGCTATGGACCCGACTGCCGCCGCACTCCACCTGCTGAATTTCATGGCGCCCGCCTTCGGCGTGGCGCTGTTGCTGGCCTGCATGGCCGCGCTCTTCTTTCGGGGGGCGCCCCGCAGCGTCGGGTTCCTGGGGCAGGTGGGCGTGGGCTTTGCCGTAGGGCTCGGGGTGTGTGTGGCCGGGCTGGTGCTGACCGGGCGGGACGGGAAGATGCTGACCTACGCAGCCCTGGTGGCGGCCTGCGGCACGGTGCAGTGGGTGCTGGTGCGCGGCTGGCGCTGAGAGACCCTCAATGCATGCCGCTACCGCAGGGCTGAAGACCTCCCTGCACCGGGTGGCTCCTCAGCACCGCGAGGCTGAGCCCTGCCGTGATCCAGGCGGCCAGCCCGCCATACAGCATCACCCAGCCGAAGCCCTGAACCACCACCTCCTGCAACGGCACCACGCTCGCGCCCGGCAGGGAGTGGGCGGCCAGGAGGTGCTGAGCGCCAGGCAGGTCGCCACCCGCAAGCCGCCGGGCCAGCGCCTGCAGCAGGCCCGGTTCCACCGCCGGCCCCCATCGCCCGCGCAATGCGGCCTGGATGCCCGCCACCAGCACCAGGCCCATCACGGCAATGTGGATGACCAGCGTGATGAGGCGTGCGCTCACGTCCATGCCTGACGCCATTCCGGCGCGATGCGGCGGCACCGAGGCCGTGGTCATGTTGGTGGCCGGCGTCGTGGTCAGGCCCAGCCCGATGCCTGCGACGAGCGCGCCGGGCAGCACGGTCCAGCTGCCGAGGTGCGCCAGCAGGCTGCCTCCCCACATCAGCATGAAGCCCAGCCCGATGATGAAGAGCCCGGAGGGGATCACCCAGGCCGCCTGGTAGCGCAGCAGCAGCCACTGTGCGACGGGGGGCATGACCAGGAACGGCACCGTATAGACCAGCAGCATCAGGCCGGTGGCGGTGGTGTCCAGGCCCACGCCGGCGCCGAAGTAGAAGGGCAGATAGATCATGAAGGGCCAGTAGCTGCAGTTCATGCCGACGCAGGCCAGGATGCCGCCCGAGAAGTCGCGGATCGTGAACACGGAGAAGTCGAACATCGGGCGGGGCTGGCTTCGCTCCACCGCGATGAATGCCGCGAGGCTGACGGTGGCCAGGGCAGCCAGGCCGAGGGTGGCAGGGCTCTTCCAGCCGAGGCTTTCCCCCTGCATGAGGAAGCCGGTGAAACCGAGCACCGCCAGCGTCAGGGTGCAGAGGCCGGCCCAGTCCAGCCGGTGCTCCCGTGCCTGGGGATCGCGGGACTCCGCCACGCCTGCACGGATCAGCGCCAGCGTGAGCGCGGACAGCGGCACGTGCACGAGGAACACCCAGTGCCAACTGGAAGCCCAGACGATGGCGCTGCCGGCCATGGGGCCGAAACCCAGCCCGATGCCGGCCACCACGCCCCAGACCGCGAAGGCGCGGCCCCGCTCCCGGCCGTCGGGAAACTGGTGCGAGAGGAGGGCGATGGAGCAGATGAACATGGCGCCGCCTGCGATGCCCTGCACGAGCCGGCCCAGGATGAGCACGGGCGTGGAACCGGCCCATCCGCACCAGAGCGAAGCCAGGCCGAAAGCCAGCACGCTGAGCATGAAGACGCGGCGGCGTCCGTACCGGTCCGCCAGGGTGCCGGTAGCCATCAGCACCGTGGTGCAGCCGATGGTGTAGGCGTTCATGATCCATTGCAGGCCCTGGAAGTCGGCGTGCATTTCCTTGTCCAGCACGGACAGGATCACGGGCACGCTCGAAATCTCCAGGCCGAACATCAGTGCGGAAAGGCAGATGGCGGTCAGCGCCAGGGGCCGGGATGGAGTGCGGTAGTCAGGCATGGGAAGAGGTGTGCAGAAAGAAGGCCGGAAAGGCTGGCGTCATTCTGGAAAGCCTGGCTTCATGATGCAAATGATTAAATAATGTGGGATTCAGTGAATTTCTTAATTTATAGGGCGCGATGACCATCGACACCGGATTGCTGCACACCTTCGTCGCGGTGCATCGCAACCAGGGCTTCACCCGTGCGGCCGGGCAACTGCACCTGACGCAGTCCGCCGTCAGCCACCAGATCCGGCGGCTGGAGGCGCTGGTGGGACGGCCGCTGTTCCGCCGCACGACCCGGCGCCTGGACCTGACGGCCGACGGCGAGGATCTGCTGCACCACGCGCAGCGCGTGCTGCAGGCTCAGGAAGCGCTGGAGCGCCATTTCCGCTGCTCGCCCATCGAGGGCACCGTGCGCCTGGGGGTGCAGGAGCACTTCATGAGCGATGGCCTGCCGCAACTGCTGCACCAGTTCGCGCGCAGTTGTCCCCATGTCCGCCTGGAGGTGAGCGTGGGCCTCACGCTCGACCTGTCGGCCATGGTGCGTGAAGGGGATGTGGACCTCGCCGTGATCACCAGCACATCTGCAGTGAGCGGCGGCATCCTGCTGCAGCGCCTGCCGATGGTCTGGGCCGCCGCCGATTGCTGGGAGTGGAGGGCCGGCGCCTCGCTGCCGCTGGCCTATTCGCCGCTGCCTTGCGTTTGCGGCCAGATCGGGATCGATGCGCTCGAGCGGGCGGGCATCGCCTGGCACAAGGCCTTCAGTTCGCACAGCCTGCACGACCTGCGCGCCGCCGTGCTGAGCGGTCTGGCCGTGGCCATGTTCACGAGCGACAACCTGCGTCCCGGCATGGTGCTGCTGGGCGAGCGCGATGGGTTGCCTCCGTTGCCCATGATGGATTACATGCTGGTTTACAGCGATGAGCCGGCGCAGGGCAGCCGTGCGGCAGTGCGGGAACTGGGGCGCCTCATCGAACAGGCCGAATGGGCCTCGCAGGAGGTGCCTGGCAAGGGGTTGCAGCGCGGGCGTGCGGCGCGTTAGCGGCCACCCCACGGGTATTGCCCCCTGCCTCCACGACTGCTCCCGCCTTAAGCTCCCGTCTCCATAACACCAACAGTCCTGGAGACTTCCCATGCGCTTGCGCAACTGGCTTGCCGCCGCCGCCCTGGCCTGCACATCCGTCGCCGCCCTGGCCCAGCTCGCCTTCCCCTCCAAACCCATCCGCGTGGTGGTCGGCTTTCCGGCCGGCGGGCCATTGGACCAGCATGCGCGGCTGCTGACCGACAAGCTGCAGGCCGTGCTGGGCCAGCCCGTGGTGGTGGACTACAAGGCTGGCGCGGGCGGCACGGTGGGCGCGCAGGATGTGATGAAGGCGCCGCCTGACGGCCATACGCTGATGCTGGCCAACACGGGCGTGATGGTCATCAACCCGGCGCTCTACAGCAAGCTGCCTTACTCGATGCTCAAGGATTTCACGCCCGTCGCGCGCACGGCGATGCAACCCCTGGCGCTGCTGGTCAATCCGAAGCTGCCGGTGCAGAACCTGCAGGAGTTCATCGCGTACGCGAAGGCGCGGCCGGGGCAGGTCAATTTCGGTTCGGCGGGCAACGGGGGCATCAGCCACCTGGTGCCGGAGATGTTCAAGACGGCCACGGGGCTGTTCATGGTGCACATCCCGTACCGCGGCAGTGCGCCGGCCTTCACCGACCTGATGGGTGGGCAGGTGCAGTTCATGGCCGAGAGCATTCCGCAGGCCGCGGCGTACCACAAGCAGGGCAAGGTGCGCGCGCTGGCCGTCACCAGCCGCGAGCGCAATCCGGCGCTGCCCGATGTGCCGACGGCGATCGAGAGCGGGCTGAAGAACTTCGAGGTGGTGGGCTTCTACGGCTTCCTGGCACCGGCCGGCACGCCCAGGGACGTGGTGGCGAAGCTCAGCAATGCGTTCGGCCAGGTCATGCAGTCGCCCGACGTGAAAAACCGCATGGTGGCGCAGGGCGCCGATCCGGCCTTCCTGGGCGCCGATGCGTTCGCCAGCTTCCTCGCGGCGGAGATGCCGCGCTGGGCCGTGGCGGTGCAGCAGTCCGGCGCCAAGCTGGACTGAACTGAACCGCAGCCCCGGCGGGCCCGCGGCGGTGGTTTACGCCGTGCCGGGCGTCGGCGTGCCGGCCGGCTCCCTGGGCTGGAGGGCGGCGGTGGCGGACAGCGGCGCCACGGCGGTGGTGGCCGGGGGCGAGAGCGCCAGGCCTGCGGCGCGCAGCGATTCGAGGATGGAAAAAAGCAGATCGCTTTTCACGCCGCCGGCGTTGCGCGGGTTGCTCACGTAGCCGATGGCCAGGAAAGTGAGGGTGCCGCTCACGATGTCTTCCAGCGTCACGCTGGGCCCGGGGCTCTCCAGGATGCTTTCGTGGGCCTTGAAGGCGTCCAGGATCAGGGCGCGCATGCGCTGGGCGTCGGTGTCCAGCGGGGCCGGCAGGCGCAGCAGCACGCGGCCCTGCGAGCCGCCCCAGGTCATGTTGCGCACGGTCTTGGTGATGAACTCCGAGTTGGGCACGATCACGGTGGAGTGGTCGCCCAGCTGGATCTCGGTGGCACGCACGTTGATGCGGCGGATGTCGCCTTCGGTGTCGCCGAGCTTGACCCAGTCGCCCACCTTCACGGGCCGCTCTGCCAGCAGGATCAGGCCCGAGATGAAGTTCTGCACGATGGCCTGCAGCCCGAAGCCGATACCCACCGACAGCGCGCTCGCGACCCATGCGATGCGTTCCACGCTGATGCCCAGGGCCGCCAGCGCGGCCGCGATCACCATCACGCCGCCGAAGTAGCCCAGCAGGGTGGTGATGGAACTGCGCATGCCCGGCTCCAGCGTGGTGCTGGGGAAGTACCGGTCGCTCAGCCAGCGCTTGATCATGCGGATGCCGATGAAGCCCGCCACGACGACGCCCAGGGCCGTCAGCAGGGCCTGCGGCGCCAGCGCGAAGTTGCCGAGGTTCAGGCCCTGGTCCATCGCGCTGCCGCGGCGGAACAGTTCGTCCGGCCCGGTGCCGAAGGGGGCCAGCAGGGCGATGACCAGATAGAAGAACAGCACGACGCGCAGCGCGCCGGACAGCACGACCGCCGCCTGGTCGAGCAGGCCCGGGTCGATGCCCATGCCCGTGTGCAGGCGCCGCCCGAAGCCGCTGCGCGAGGAGAGCAGGGCGTCGCACAGGTCGTCCACCAGCTGGTAGAGCAGGTAGGCGGTGGCGAAGGCGACGCCGCTCCAGACCACCTGCCGTGCCAGGGCCCCGGCCAGCGCGATGTAGCCGAAGGCGACCAGCAGCACCACGGCCAGGGAGGCGATGCCGGCGCAGGCGACCAGCAGGCCGACCCAGAGCGGGCGTGGCGGCGCGGCGGACGGGGCCGGCGCGGAATCCTCGTCGCTGGCCGGCTCCTGCACCGATGCGGGCAGCGGCGCGTTGAGCTGCCGCACCGACGCGGCGACGACGGCGGCCACGAGCAGCGCGAAGAAGGCCTGGGCAGTGACTTCCGCGGCGAGGCTGGCGCCCACGGCGGCGTTGATCTCCGTCACCATGCCGCCGAGCGCCGCGATGATCGCGATCCACCAGGGGTAGGGGCTCAGCCGGCGGGCGAGGTCGTCGGGCAGCGCGGGCAGGCGCCAGGAACTGCGCTTGCGCGAGAGCAGCGCGTGCCCCAGGCCGATCGCGAAGGCCGCGAAGACCGCCATGCCCACGGCGGAGTGCCCGAGCCCGTCGAGCCGCTCGCCGAGGTTGTCGCCCGCGTCGAGCCCGCTCAGCAGCCATTGCGCGGCGGTGCCGGTGAAGATCACGTTCGCCAGGACGGAGGCCGAGGCCAGCAGTGAGCGCCGCAGCCGACCCGCGGGCAGCTTGGCCGGCGCGAGGCGCACGAGCAGGCGCTCGCCGGCCCAGTTGCCCGCTACCAGGAGCAGCAGCGCCCCCAGCAGGCTGACGAGGAAAGTCCGGCGCCGTTCGGGTTCGAGGGCGCGCTGCACGGCCTGTTTGGCTTCGATGGCCAGGACGGACAGGCGCTCGGTGTCCGTGGGCCATGCGGCGCGCAGGTTGCGCCAGAAGGCGGCGCCCAGGGGCGAATCGGCGCGCGCGGTGAGTTCGGCCTGGAACTGCTGGCGCCGCTGGCGCAGCAGGTCGGCGCCGAGCTGTTCCGCATCGACGGCGATCAGGCGCGCGAGCTTGAGGTCCGCATCGACGGTGGCGCGCTGCTTGGCGAGGGCGCTGCGCTGCTGGACGACGTCGGGCGAGTCGGCGGGCGCGCCTTTCTCGGGGGCGGGGCCGAGTCCGGCGAGGCGGCTGTCCAGGTCCGCCAGGTCGGCCGTGCGGCGGGCCACCACCTGCTCGGCCGTGGCGCCGACGGCGTAGGCGTCGTTCACGAGCTTGCGGCCGTCGTCCTGGTCGCCGAGCTTGCGCGGGATGGCCTCCAGGCGCTTGCGCAGCTCGTCCACGGAGGGCAGCGGGGTGTCGGGATCGACGATGTCTGCCGCGGCCGCCGCCGCAGCGGCTGCGGCGGCCCGGGATGCCGCAGCGCTGCTCGCGGACGCCGGGGCGGAGGCGGGCGCCTGCGGGGCGGCCTGTGCCGTGCCGGGCGGCCAGGCCAGCAGGCATGCCGCCAGGAGGACCAGCGCCCGCACGGAGTGCGGAAGGCGCCGCAGGAAACGGGTCAGGGAAAGGGAGTGAATGGTCGCGTCCATGGCTGGACCCGCGAGGGTATCACCGCGCCGGACTGAAGAGATCCACCCGGTCGGTGATGATGCCGTCGGTGCCCAGGTCGATGAGCCGCCGGGCGGCCCATTCGTCGTTCACCGTGTAGCTGAGCGTGCGCAGGCCGCCGGCCTTCACGGCGGCGACGTGCTCCACCGTCCAGAGCGCATGGTTGCAGACCACCGCCGCGCAGCCGAGCTGGCGGGCCGTGTCCAGCCAGCCGGGCTCCAGGGTGTCCAGCAGCAGCCCGCGCGGCAGCAGGGGCGCGGCGTCGCGCGCGCCCGTGAGCGCGGCCACCTTGAAGGAGGTGAGGAGCGGCGGCACCTCGGCCTGGTGCCAGAGTCGGGCCGCCAGCGCCGCGACCGCTCGGCCGGTTTCCTCTTCGGTGCCCGGCGTGGGCTTGATCTCGATGTTCAGCAGGTAGCCGTTGGCCAGGCAGTAGCGCGCCAGGTGCTCCAGGGTCGGCAGGGGTTCGCCCGCGCAGCCGCGGGAATGCCAGCTGCCCGCGTCGAGTTGCGCGAGTTCGCCCCACGGGCGCTCGCCGGCGGTGCCCCGGCCGTTGGTGGTGCGGTCCAGGGTGGCGTCGTGCAGCAGGAAGACGACGCCGTCGCTGCTGAGCTTGGCGTCGCATTCGAACATGCGGTAGCCATGGCGCGCGCCGAGCCGGAAGGCCGCCAGGGTGTTCTCGGGGGCCAGCCGGCCCGCGCCGCGGTGGGCGATCCATCGGGGATAGGGCCAGTCGGCGGGGGACGTGGTGGATGGGGTGGCAGTCATGGCGATGGACTATAGAACCGCTGGCGGCGGCACGTGGCGCTCAGGATGCCCGGATCGCTTCGCCGAACTTGAGCAGGTTGCCGTGGGGATCGTGCACGTAGAGTTCGCGCATGCCCCAGGGGCGCTCCACGGGCGGTGGCAACTCCAGCCCCCGCTGCGCGAATTCGGCATGCAGTGCGCGCACGTCGCCGCGCACGTAGCAGGAGGTGTTTTCGGCGATGTGGCGCTCGCCGCAGAGCCAGAAATGCAGCTCGCAGCCGTCGCGCGCGGCGATGAGGTAGTCGGCGGTGCGCAATGCGACCGTGAAGCCGAGCCGCCCGGAATAGAAGGCAGCGCTTTCCTCGAGGTCGAGGGACGCCAGCACCGGGATGGTGGCGTGCAGCGGAGCTTTGTGTTCCATGCGGGCGGTGCCGGCGCGGCTCAGAGCCGCTTGCCGGAGGCGGCGTCGAACCAGTGCAGCCGGTCCATGCGGGGCTCCACGTGGATCATGTCGCCGGGCTGAGGATGGTGGGTGCCTTCCTCGATGCGCACGATGACCGACTCGTCCCCGCTGCCCGACTGCAGGCGGCCATACACGAGGCGCTCGGCGCCCAGCAGTTCGACCGTCTCCACGCGCAGCTCCCAGCCCACGCGGGCGATGTCGATGTGCTCCGGCCGGATGCCGAGGATCGCGCCCTGCCGCCCGCCCGGGGCGTTCTTCAGCAGGTTCATGGGCGGCGAGCCGATGAAGCTCGCGACGAAGGTCGATGCAGGCGTGTGATAGACCTCCTCGGGCGTGCCGAACTGCTCCATCACGCCACCGTTCATCACGATCATGCGCTGCGCCAGCGTCATGGCCTCGACCTGGTCGTGCGTGACGAAGAGGCTGGTGATGCTTAAGCTCCGGTGCAGCTTCTGGATTTCCAGGCGGGTCTGCGCGCGCAGCTTGGCGTCGAGGTTGGAGAGCGGCTCGTCGAACAGGAACACCTGGGGCTGGCGCACGATGGCGCGCCCCATGGCGACGCGCTGGCGCTGGCCGCCGGAGAGCTCGCGCGGCTTGCGTTCGAGCAGGTGGCCGAGCTCGAGGATCTTCGCGGCCTTGTCCACGCGGGCCTTGATTTCGTCCTTGGGCACCTTGGCGATCTTCAGCCCGTAGGCCATGTTCTCGAAGTTCGTCATGTGCGGGTAGAGCGCGTAGTTCTGGAACACCATGGCGATGTCGCGCTGGGCGGGTTCCAGGTTGTTGACCACGCGGTTGCCGATGGCGATCTCGCCGCCGGAGATTTCTTCCAGGCCTGCCACCATGCGCAGCAGGGTGGACTTGCCGCAGCCCGATGGGCCGACGATGACGATGAACTCGCCGTCGGCGATTTCGGCGTTCACGCCGTGGATGACCTGGTTGGCCTTCGGGCCGTGGCCGTAGCGCTTGACGACGTTGCGCAGGGAAAGAGATGCCATTTTGCGTTGGGATTCGTAGCTGTATGCGTTGGTGGAACGGGCGCGTCGAGGGATGGGGAACTTACTTCTCGGTGTCCACCAGGCCCTTCACGAACCATTTCTGCATGAGGATCACCACCGCGGCGGGCGGCAGCATGGCCAGGATGGCGGTGGCCATGACGATGTTCCACTCGTTCTGCCCGTCGCCACCCGCGATCATGCGCTTGATGCCGATCACCACGGGGTACATGTCCTCGCTCGTGGTCGCCAGCAGCGGCCAGAGGTACTGGTTCCAGCCGTAGATGAACTGGATCACGAAGAGCGCGGCGATGGAGGTGCGCGACAGCGGCACCAGCACGTCCTTGAAGAAGCGCATGGGCCCGGCGCCGTCGATGCGCGCGGCCTCGACCAGCTCGTCCGGCACCGTCAGGAAGAACTGCCGGAAGAGGAAGGTGGCGGTGGCCGACGCGATCAGCGGCACCGTGAGGCCCGCGTAGCTGTTGAGCATGCCGAGGTCGGACACCACCTGGTAGGTCGGGCCGATGCGCACTTCCACGGGCAGCATCAGCGTGATGAAGATCAGCCAGAAGCACAGGCCCTTGAACGGGAAGCGGAAGTACACGATGGCGAAGGCCGACAGCAGCGAGATGGCGATCTTGCCCACCGTGATGACGATGGCCGAGACGAAGCTCACCCACATCATGCGGGCCACCGGCGCGGTGGAACCGGCCCCCTGGTCGCGCCCGAACAGGGCCGCCTTGTAGGTGTCCCAGAAGTTGGAGCCGGGCAGCAGGGGCATGGGCGCCTGCACGATTTCCTGGGCGGTGTGGGTGGAGGCGACGAACGCCAGGTAGAGCGGGAACGCCACGATGGCGATGCCCAGGATCATGATGAAGTGCGCGAGGATGCCGCGCGTGAGGCTGCGTTCGACCATTTCAGTACTGGACTTTCTTTTCAACGTAGCGGAACTGCACGACGGTGAGCGCGACCACGATCAGCATCAGCACCACGGATTGCGCCGCGGAGCCGCCCAGGTCCATGGCCTTGAAGCCGTCGTAATAGACCTTGTAGACCAGGATGGCCGTGTCCTTGCCCGGGCCGCCCTGCGTGGCGGCATCGACGATGGCGAAGGTGTCGAAGAATGCATAGACCACGTTGATGACCAGCAGGAAGAAGGTGGTGGGCGAGAGCAGCGGGAACTGCACGCTCCAGAAGCGCCGCCACGGGCCGGCGCCGTCGATGGCGGCGGCCTCGATCAGCGATTTGGGAATCGACTGCAGCCCCGCGAGGAAGAAGAGGAAGTTGTAGGAGATCTGCTTCCAGACCGAGGCCATCACGATCAGCGCCATGGCCTGTCCGGAGTTGAGCAGGTGGTTCCAGTCGATGCCGAAGCGGCCCAGCGCGTACGAGACCACGCCCAGCGAGGGCGAGAACATGAAGACCCACAGCACGGCGGCCACGGCCGGCGCCACGGCGTAGGGCAGGATCAGCAGGGTCTTGTAGAACATGGCGCCCTTGACCACCCGGTCGGCGAACACCGCCAGCAGCAGCGACAGCACGATGCCGCTGGCCGCCACCAGCACCGAGAAGAACGCGGTGGTCTTGAACGACTCGATGTAGCCGGGATCGTCGAACAGCCGCCGGAAGTTCTCCAGCCCCACCCATTCGGTGGAGGTGCCGAAGGCATCCTGCATCTGCAGCGACTGCACCAGCGCCTGGCTGGCGGGCCAGAAGAAGAAGACCACGATGATGGCCATCTGCGGCGCGATGAGCAGCCAGGGCAGCCAGGCGGACTGGAATCGGACGCGTTTTTCCATGGCGGATGCAGTTACCTTGTGCCCGGCGTGCGCCGCCGGGCTGTCGAATGACGAAAAGACCCTCTCCGCGGGTGCGGGGAGGGCCGGTGGGGGAGGGCGGAAGCCGGACGGGCCGGGCCCGTGGGCCGTCCCGGGGCGCCGGTAATCAGCCCTTGTTGGCCTTCTGGAAGCGCTCCAGCTGTTCGTTGCCGCGCTTCACGATGGCGTCGAGCGCTTCCTTGGCGGTCTTCTTGCCGGACCAGACCTGCTCGAGTTCCTCGTCCTCGATGGCGCGGATCTGCACATAGTTGCCCAGGCGGATGCCGCGGCTCTTGTCGGTCACCTTGCGGATCATCTGCGTCACGGCGACGTCGGTGCCGGGATGCTCCTTGTAGAAGCCGGACTTCTCGGTCAGTTCGTAGGCGGCGGTCGTCACGGGCAGGTAGCCGGTGCGCTTGTGGCTGGCCGACTGCACTTCAGGCGTCGAGATGAACTTGAAGAATTCGGCCACGCCCTTGTATTCGGCAGGCTTCTTGCCGGCCATCACCCAGAGGCTCGCACCGCCGATGACGGTGTTCTGCGGCGCGCCGGGCACGTCCGGGTAGTAGGGCAGGGGAGCGAGGCCGTAGGCGAACTTGGCGTTCTTGGCCACGTTGCCGTAGAAGCCCGACGACGTGTTGATCATGGCGCACTCGCCGGAGACGAAGCTTGCCTCGGGCACGTTGCCGCGGCCCTTGTACACGAACAGGCCCTGCTTGGCCATGTTCGCGAGGTTCTCGATGTGGCGCACATGCAGGGGCGAATCCACCTTCAGGCGCGCATCGAGGCCCTGCAGGCCGTTGGCCTTGCTCGCGAACTCCACGTTGTGCCAGGCCGAGAAACTCTCCACCTGCGTCCAGTTCTGCCATGCCGTGGTGAACGGGCACTTGTGGCCGGAGGCCTTGAGCTTGGCGGCGGCGTTGACCACTTCGGGCCAGGTGGCGGGCGCCTTGTCGGTGGGCAGGCCGGCCGCCTTGAAGGCGTCCTTGTTGAAATAGAAGATGGTGGTGGAGCTGTTGAACGGGAAGCTCAGCATCTGGCCGTTGGGGGCCGTGTAGTAACCGGCCACGGCAGGGATGTAGGCCTTAGGGTCGAAGGGCGCACCGGCGTCCTGCATCACCTTGCCCACGGGCACGACCGCGCCCTTGCTGGCCATCATGGTGGCGGTGCCCACTTCGAACACCTGCAGGATGTGCGGCGCGTTGCCGGCACGGAAGGCAGCGATCGAGGCCGTCATGGATTCGTCATACGTGCCCTTGTAGGTGGGCACGATCTTGTAGTCCTTCTGGCTCTCGTTGAACTGGCGGGCCAGGTCGTTCACCCATTCGCCGTTCACGGCCGTCATCGAGTGCCACCACTGGATCTCGGTCTGGGCGTGGGCCGAAATGCAGGCGGATGCGGCGATGGCGGCTGCCAGGGCCAGGTGCTTGGGCTGCATGAAAACTCCTCAAAGTGGCGATGCGAAAGCGGCGCATGGTATGCGCGCTACATGTCATCGGTATGTCGTTGTCGCATGGACAGGGATTTCCGCGGATCGGGAACTTCCCTGGATGAAGGACTCTGCGTGGCGGAATTGTGTCTGTTTTGTGACGGTTTTCCGGGCTCGTCCGTCGCCTGTGTGACCGGGATTCCGCGGCGCGGATCGAAAAACCCGGCAGGTACAGGGTTTCTTCTCATTGCACAATGGCCGGCTGCCTGCAAGGCGTCCGCCATGCATCCTTCCCTTCCTTACTTCTCCTTCCCGTAGTTCCATGACCAAGACATCGCTGGACAAGAGCAAGATCAAGTTCCTTCTGCTGGAGGGGGTGCACCCCTCCGCGCTCGACGTGCTGCGCGGCGCGGGCTACACCCAGATCGAGGCATTGCCGGGGGCGCTGGAAGGCGAAGAGCTGCACCGCAAGATCGCCGATGCGCATTTCCTGGGCATCCGTTCGCGCACCCAGCTCACGGCCGAGGTGTTCGCGCACGCCCACAAGCTCGTGGCCGTGGGAGCCTTCTGCATAGGCACCAACCAGATCGACCTGGAAGCGGCGCGCGAGCGTGGCATCGCCGTCTTCAATGCGCCGTACTCCAACACCCGCTCCGTGGCGGAACTGGTGCTGGCCGAGGCCATCCTGCTGCTGCGCGGCGTGCCCGAGAAAAACGCAGTGGCGCACCGCGGTGGCTGGCTCAAGAGCGCCGAGAACGCCTACGAGATCCGCGGCAAGACGCTGGGCATCGTCGGCTACGGCTCCATCGGCACGCAGCTGTCGGTGCTGGCCGAGGCGCTGGGCATGCACGTCGTCTTCCACGACGTGGTGAGCAAGCTGCCGCTGGGCAACGCGCGGCAGGCGCCGTCGCTGCAGGCCCTGCTGGCGCAGAGCGATATCGTGACCCTGCACGTGCCCGAACTGCCCTCCACGCAGTGGATGATCGGGCCGGAAGAGATCGCGGCCATGAAGCCGGGCGCGATCCTGATCAATGCGGCGCGCGGCACCGTAGTGCGCATCGAGGCGCTGGCCGAGGCGATCCGCGCCAAGAAACTGCTCGGCGCGGCCATCGACGTGTTCCCGGTGGAGCCGCGCAGCAACAAGGACGAGTTCACCTCGCCCCTGCGCGGCCTGGACAACGTCATCCTCACGCCGCACATCGGCGGCTCCACCATGGAGGCGCAGGCCAACATCGGGCTGGAGGTGGCCGAGAAGCTCGTGAAGTACAGCGACAACGGCACCTCGACCTCGTCGGTGAACTTCCCCGAGGTGGCGCTGCCCGCGCACCCGGGCAAGCACCGCATCCTGCACATCCACCGCAACGTGCCGGGGGTGCTGTCGGCCATCAACCAGGTGTTCGCCGACAACCAGATCAACATCGCCGCCCAGTACCTGCAGACCAACGAAAAGGTGGGCTACGTGGTGATCGACATCGACGCGCAGTCGTCCGAACTGGCGCAGGACAAGCTCGCGAGCGTGCCGGGCACCATCCGCAGCCGCGTCCTGTTCTGAGTGTTGGCCGGGGCGGCGCAGCTTCTCCGGCCATGGCGGGTATGGACGGGAAGATGGCTGACAATAGCTTTTTGAATCAATTGATACATTTGGTGACCGGCGGAATCTGCATCCGGGCCATCTCCAGACAACATGAATTTCTCCCACATCAAGCTCGCTCCGCGGCTGGGCTTCGCCTTCGCCGCCATGGTCGTTCTCTCTGTCTTCCTGGGGCTTTTCAGCCTGCGGCAGATGTCGCAGTTGCAGGAGCAGACCAGCACCGTGGTGGACAACAACCTGCCGTCGGTGATGATCCTGTCGGAATACCGCCGCAATCTCGACCTGATGCGGCGCGTGGAAGCCCTCCTGCTGCTGGAAACACCCGCCAAGGAGCAGGGTGAGTACCGCGACTCGTTCGACAAGACGGCCGCCAGGTTCGAGGAACTCAACCGCACCTATGTCGAGCCCACGCTGATCGGCAGTCCCGGCGAGGCCGTGCTGGCCGCTGCCTTCAAGAAGGACCTTGCGGCCTATATTGCCGCCGCGTCGCGCATCCGCGCCTCCGCGCAGGATCCGGCCCAGCATGCGGAACTGCTGAACCACATGCTGAACACCACGCGTGGCCTGTACTTCACCACCAGCGACCAGCTCGACAAGGTGATCCAGTACAACGTGGAGCAGGCCAAGGATGCCTCGACCCTGGCGATGAAGATCCTGGGCAACGGCCGCAACTGGCTCGTGGTGACCATGGTGGCTGCCGCCGCCATCGCCGCGCTGCTGGCCGTGGTCATCGTCCGCAGCATCGTCCACCCCCTCAACCGCGCCATCGACGCGGCCCAGCAGGTGGCGGAGGGCAATCTGGCCGTCGAACTGCACGCCGATGGCCGCGACGAGGTGTCCCGGCTGCTGCGCACCCTCGTGGGCATGCGCGACACGCTGGCGCGCATCACCGGCGAGGTCCGCCGCAACGCGGAGAGCGTGGCCACGGCCAGCGCCCAGATCGCGCAGGGCAACGGGGACCTGTCCGCGCGCACGGAACAGCAGGCGGCCTCGCTCCAGCAGGCGGCGGCGTCGATGGAGCAACTGGGCTCCACCGTGCGCCAGAATGCCGAGAACGCGCGCCAGGCCAGCCAGCTGGCGGTCAGCGCGTCGGGCATCGCGAGCCAGGGCGGCGAGGTGGTCGGCGAGGTGGTCGAGACCATGAAGGGCATCAACGAGGCCTCGCGGCGCATCGGCGACATCATCGGCACCATCGACGGCATCGCCTTCCAGACGAACATCCTGGCGCTCAACGCGGCAGTGGAGGCTGCGCGCGCCGGTGAGCAGGGCCGCGGCTTCGCGGTGGTGGCGGGCGAGGTGCGCAGCCTGGCGCAGCGCAGCGCCGAGGCCGCCAAGGAAATCAAGAACCTGATCGGCAACAGCGTCGAACGGGTGGAGCAGGGCACGGCGCTGGTGGACAAGGCGGGCGTCACGATGACCGAGGTCGTCACCTCGATCCGGCGCGTGACCGACATCGTGGCGGAGATCAGCGCGGCGAGCAGCGAGCAGAGCGAAGGCGTGGCCCAGGTGGGCGCGGCGGTGACGCAGATGGACCAGGCCACGCAGCAGAACGCCGCGCTGGTGGAAGAGTCCGCGGCGGCGGCCGGCAGCCTCAACACCCAGGCGGAACAGCTGGTGCAGGCCGTGTCGTTCTTCCGCACGGCCCCCGGGGCCGAGGCGGCCCGCAGCGCACCGGCGGCCCCCCGGGCGACGGTGGCGGTCCCCGTGCCTGCGCGGGCCGCACCGGCACCAGTGCCCGTGCCTGCCGCGAAGCCCCGTGTCCCGGCCCGCGCCGCGGTCCCGAAGGCCCGTATCGGCGCCTCCGCCGGCCCGGCGGTTCCGGCCGCGCCCGTGCCGGCTCCCCGCGCCGCCGCCAAAGAGGACGAGTGGGAGAGTTTCTGACGCCGGCCTGCCCGCGCGGGCGGCCGCGGTTCCGGGCCCGGGCACGCCCGGGGCCGCTGGCTTAAAATCGCGGCCCCTCCCAAGGTTGGGAGCGTCCGCGCTCCCCAGGTGATCCCCCCGATGAATGCACCCACTGAGTTGGCAGCCCTGACGCAGGCCGCCGAGCCCACTCGCCTGCGCGAGATTCCGTACAACTACACCTCGTTTTCCGACCGGGAAATCGTCATCCGGCTGCTGGGCTCCGACTCCTGGGACGTGCTGGACCAGTTGCGCCGCGAGCGGCGCACAGGGCGCTCCGCCCGCATGCTGTACGAGGTGCTGGGCGACATCTGGGTCGTGCAGCGCAACCCCTACCTGCAGGACGACCTGCTGGACAACGCGGGCCGCCGCAAGATGCTGGTGGACGCGCTGCAGCACCGGCTGTCGGAGATCGGCAAGCGCCGCACGCCCGGCGAGGACGCCGAGCGCGACCGCCTGGTGGGACAGCTGGTGGAGGCCGCCCGCCGCGCCATCGCGCAGTTCGACGCCACCTTCGTGGAGGCCGCCCAGCTGCGCCGCCAGGTGCAAAAGCGCCTGGGCCGCCACACCGCCAGGGACAACATCAAGTTCGACGGCCTCTCGCGCGTGTCGCACGTGACCGATGCCACCGACTGGCGCGTCGAGTACCCGTTCGTGGTGCTCACGCCCGACACCGAGGCCGAGATGGCTGCGCTGGTCAAGGCCTGCATCGAACTGGAACTGACCATCATCCCGCGCGGCGGCGGCACCGGCTATACCGGCGGCGCCATCCCGCTGACCTGGCGCAGCGTGGTCATCAATACCGAGAAGCTCGAGGCCATGACCGAGGTGGAGATGCGCCGCCTGCCGGGCATGGACCGCGAGGTGGGCACCATCTGGACCGAGGCCGGCGTGGTCACCCAGCGCGTGGCCGATGCGGCCGAGCGCGCGGGCTTCGTCTTCGCGGTCGATCCGACCAGCGCGGAGGCGTCCTGCATCGGCGGCAACATCGCCATGAATGCGGGCGGCAAGAAGGCCGTGCTCTGGGGCACGGCGCTGGACAACCTGGTCAGCTGGCGCATGGTGACGCCCGAGGCACAGTGGCTGGAGGTCACACGCCTGGACCACAACATGGGCAAGATCCACGACGTGGAGACGGCCACCTTCGAGCTGCAGTATTTCGAGGCCGACGGAAAGACCCCGGTCCGCACCGAGCGGCTGGCCATCCCCGGCCGCACCTTCCGCAAGGAAGGCCTGGGCAAGGACGTGACGGACAAGTTCCTCTCCGGCCTGCCCGGCATCCAGAAGGAAGGCTGCGACGGCCTCATCACCAGCGCGCGCTGGGTGGTGCACCGCATGCCGGAGCACACGCGCACCGTGTGCCTGGAGTTCTTCGGCAATGCCAAGGACGCGGTGCCCAGCATCGTGGAAATCAAGGACTTCATGTTCGCCGAGCAGAAGCGCTCGGGCGTACTGCTCGCCGGCCTGGAACACCTGGACGACCGGTATCTCAAGGCCGTGGGCTACGCCACCAAGAGCCGCAAGCACGGCGGCGGCCTGCCCAAGATGGTGCTGTTCGGCGACATCGCGGGCGACGACGCCGATGCCGTGGCGCGCGTGACCAGCGAAGTCGTTCGCATCGCCAACTCGCGCGCGGGCGAGGGCTTCATCGCCATCAGCCCCGAGGCGCGCAAGAAGTTCTGGCTGGACCGCAAGCGCACGGCCGCCATCAGCCGCCACACCAACGCCTTCAAGATCAACGAAGACGTGGTGATCCCGCTGCCGCGCATGGCCGAATACACCGACGGCATCGAGCGCATCAACATCGAACTGTCGCTGCGCAACAAGCTGCAGCTGTGCGATGCGCTGGAGGCGTTCTTCCTGCGCGGTGACCTGCCCCTGGGCCGCCAGGACGACGCGCACGAGATTCCCTCGGCCGAACTGCTGGAAGACCGCGTGGCCCAGGCCGTGGCACTGATCGGCGAAGTGCGGTCGCTCTGGAGCGGCTGGCTGCAGGGCGTGGAAGCGCTCTTCCCGCAGTTGCAGGACCACACGCTGCGCGCGAGCTGGAAGACGCAACTGCGCGAGCCGCTCGCCAAGATCTTCCCCGGCGCGTCCTTCAAGCCCATCATGGACGAGGCGCAGGCCATCCACCAGCGCGTGCTCAAGGGCCGCGTGTGGGTGGCGCTGCACATGCATGCGGGCGACGGCAACGTCCACACCAACATCCCCGTCAACAGCGACGACTACCAGATGCTGCAGACGGCCCACGAGGCCGTGGCCCGCATCATGGTGCTCGCGCGCAGCCTGGACGGCGTGATCTCGGGCGAGCACGGCATCGGCATCACCAAGCTCGAATTCCTCACCGACGACGAACTGCGGCCCTTCGCCGACTACAAGCGCCGCGTGGACCCGCAAGGCCGCTTCAACAAGGGCAAGCTGCTGCGGAGCCAGGAGCCCGCGGCCCGGACGGAGCAGGCGCCGGCGGCCGCCGCGGCCCGCGAGTCGCTGATGTTCTCGGACCTGACCAACGCCTACACGCCCAGCTTCGGGCTGATGGGGCACGAGTCGCTCATCATGCAGCAAAGCGACATCGGCGCCATCGCCGATTCGGTGAAGGACTGCCTGCGCTGCGGCAAGTGCAAGCCCGTGTGCGCCACCCATGTGCCGCGCGCCAGCCTGCTCTACAGCCCTCGCAACAAGATCCTGGCCACCTCGCTGCTGGTCGAGGCTTTCCTGTACGAGGAGCAGACGCGCCGAGGTGTCTCGATCAAGCACTGGCAGGAATTCGAGGACGTGGCCGACCACTGCACCGTCTGCCACAAGTGCTACACGCCGTGCCCGGTCAAGATCGACTTCGGCGATGTGACGATGAACATGCGCAACCTGCTGCGCAAGATGGGCAAGAAGACCTTCCGCCCGGGCAATGCGCTGGCCATGGGCATGCTCAACGCCACCAATCCGGACACCATCAAGCTGATGCGCTCGGCCATGGTGGACGTGGGCTTCAAGGCGCAGCGCATGGCCGTCGATCTGCTGCGCGGCTTCGGCCGCAAGCAGACCGCGCACCCCCCCGCCACGGTGGGTACGGCGCCGGTCAAGGAGCAGGTGATCCACTTCGTCAACAAGAAGCTGCCCGGCGGCCTGCCCAAGAAGACGGCGCGCGCGCTGCTGGACATCGAGGACAAGGACTACGTGCCCATCATCCGCAACCCGGCCGCCACCACGGCCGAGACGGAGGCGGTGTTCTATTTCCCCGGATGCGGCTCCGAGCGCCTGTTCTCGCAGGTCGGCCTGGCGACCCAGGCCATGCTCTGGCATGCCGGCGTGCAGACCGTGCTGCCACCCGGGTATCTCTGCTGCGGCTATCCCCAGCGCGGCAGCGGCCAGTTCGACAAGGCCGAGAAGATGATCACCGACAACCGGGTGCTGTTCCACCGCGTGGCCAACACGCTGAACTACCTGGACATCAAGACCGTGGTGGTGAGCTGCGGCACCTGCTACGACCAGCTGCAGGGCTACCAGTTCGACAAGATCTTCCCGGGCTGCCGCATCATCGACATCCACGAATACCTGCTCGAAAAGGGCATCCAGCTGCAGGGCAAGGGCGCCTACCTCTACCACGAGCCCTGCCACAGCCCCATGAAGCAGCAGGACGCGATGAAGACCGTGAAGGCGCTGGTGGGCGACCAAGTGGTGAAGAGCGAGCGCTGCTGCGGCGAGTCCGGCACGCTGGGCGTGACCCGGCCCGACATTTCCACCCAGGTGCGCTTCCGCAAGGAGCAGGAGATCAGGAAGGGCGAGGCCGCGCTGCGCGCCAGCGGCGCTGTCGCCCCGCAGGAGAACGTGAAGATCCTCACCAGCTGCCCCAGCTGCCTGCAGGGCCTGAACCGCTACCAGGACGATCTGCAGAACGGCCTGCTCGAAGCCGACTACATCGTCGTCGAGATGGCGCGCGAGATCCTGGGCGAGAACTGGATGCCCGAGTACGTGCAGCGCGCCAACGCGGGCGGCATCGAGCGGGTACTGGTGTGATGGCTTCCACCTGTCCCCTGTGCAGCGGCGACGGCGGCACGCTGGTCTGGCGTGGCCGGCTGATGCGCGTCGTGCATGCCGGCGAGGAGGCCGCGCGCGGCTTCCCGGCGTTCTACCGCGTCATCTGGAACACGCACGTGGCGGAGTTCTCGGACCTGTCCGACACCGAGCGCGAGCGTTGCATGGCGGCCGTGGCCGTGGTGGAGCAGGTGCTGCGAGAGCAACTGCAGCCCGCGAAGGTCAATCTCGCGGCCCTGGGCAACATGGTGCCCCACCTGCACTGGCACGTGATCGCCCGCTTCGGGTGGGACAGCCACTTTCCCGCACCCGTCTGGGCGCCGGCCCAGCGCGAGCGCGACCTGGCGCAGGAAGCCGCCGTGCAGGCACGCAGCGAAGCCATCGCGCAACTGCTGCGCGAGCGGCTGGCCCAGGCCGGGCTGGACTGAACCCGCGCGCCGGCCCGCACGCTTGCGGCGCGCGCTCAATCCGCCGCCGTCACGCGGTTGCGGCCCGCATGCTTGCTGGCATACAGCGCCCCGTCGGCGCGGGCGATCGCGGCCTCCAGCGATTCGCCGCTGCGCAGTTGCGCCACGCCCAGCGAAAGGCTCGCGGGGATGGCATGCGCCCGGTAGCGGGCTGGGCGTTCGGCCACGGTGGCGCGCATGCGCTCGGCCAGCGCCTGCGCGTCCGCCAGGCCGCACGTGGGCATCACCAGCAGGAATTCCTCGCCACCCCAGCGCGCCAGCAGGTCGCGCGCGCGGCTGCTGCGCGCCAGCAGTTCCGCCACGTGCATCAGGACCTGGTCTCCGGCCTCGTGGCCGTGGGTGTCGTTGATACGCTTGAAGTGATCGATGTCCGCGATCACCACCGCCGTCGGCTGCCCGGCCTGCCGCGCCTGCGCGATGCGTTCCTGCGCGAGGCTGGCCAGGCGCCGCCGGTTGGACAGCCCCGTGAGCGGATCGGTGGCCGCCTGGGCTTCCAGCCGGCGCTCGGCGCGCAGGACCGAACCGTAGTAGTAGCGCGCGGTGTAGGCCGCCATGGCGAACACCACGGCCACGTTGAATGCATGCGTGATCGAGAGCCCGAAGTCGTCGAGCGGCGCCTGCGCGCCGTGGCGGCGCGACAGCTCGTACATGCCGATGTAGAAGGCGAACAGCGCGAGCAGCATCACCGGGGTGATCCTGCGCCGGCCCCGGCCCACCACGATGGCGGGAATGAACATCAGCAGGTAGTAGTGGAAGCCGCTGTTCCAGCCGACCAGCCAGGTCCCGAGGAATGAATGGCCCACCACCTCGATCCAGATCAGCAACAGCGCGGCGACGTTGCGGCGCCGCCCCAGCAGCGCGTAGGCCGCCGCATACATGGCGATGCTCGCCACATTGATCCACGTCAACAGCGGCGACCCGAGCAGCAGGAAGAGCGGAATGAAGGCCGCGTCCACCGCCGCGGCCATCACCGTCACGCGCTGCGTCATCACCCAGAAGGCCTTGCGCGCCAGACGCCCCTCCTGGGCGGGATGGAGCGCGGGGATGGCGGAGGCATCGTTGCGTGGCATGGGGAGCCTGTATCGGACGGCGGCTGGTGGGACAATTCTCGTCCACGAATGTAAGAGTTGCTACCGCGGCGTTCCAGGTGCGGCGGCAGGATGAGAGGACCTCCCATGGCAGACCAGCACGCGGCCGCCGCCGCGCCGCAATCGCTCACCGTGCACGGCGCATCGCGCGTGCTCGAGATCGCTTTCGACGATGGCGCGAGCTTCCGCATTCCTTTCGAACTGCTGCGGGTGTATTCGCCCTCCGCGGAAGTGCAGGGCCATGGCCCGGGCCAGGAGGTGCTGCAGACGGGCAAGCGCGATGTGCAGATCACCGCCATCGAGCCCGTGGGCCACTACGCGATCAAGCCCGTGTTCTCCGACGGCCACCAGAGCGGGCTCTTCACCTGGCCGTACCTGTACCGGCTCGGGCGGGAGCAGGAATCGCTCTGGCAGCAGTACCTGCAGCGCCTGGCGGATGCCGGGCTCGATCGCGATGCGCCCATGCCGCCAGCACGCGGCGGCGGCAGCGGCGGCGCATGCGGCACGCACTGATCGTATGCTCTAATATTGATAGCGCCGGAGGCCATGCGCAAAAGCGCTGGCGCCGGCTTTTCCTTCAAGCCCCGCGTACCCGCCGCGCGACACATGCCCCAACCCTTTGCGGGGTTGTCGCTGTCTGCGCGGCCCCTGCGCTCTTAGCATCCCCACCATGAGCACCACCCATTTCGGTTTCCAGACCGTGGACGAAAACGACAAGGCGCGCCGCGTGCGCGGGGTTTTCGATTCCGTCGCCTCCAGGTACGACGTCATGAACGACCTGATGTCGGGCGGCCTGCACCGTGCGTGGAAGGCCTACACCGTGATGGTCGCCAACCTGCGCGAGGGCCAGCGCGTGCTGGACATCGCCGGCGGCACGGGCGACCTGGCGCGCGCCTTCGCGAAGAAGGTGGGCGCGAGCGGCACGGTGGTGCACACCGACATCAACGAATCCATGCTGCGCGTGGGGCGCGACCGCCTCATAGACGAAGGCACCGTGCTCCCCACGCTGGTCTGCGATGCCGAGCGGCTGCCGTTCCCCGACAACCATTTCGACGTGGTGAGCGTGGCCTTCGGCCTGCGCAACATGACCCACAAGGACGTGGCCATCGCCGAGATGTGCCGCGTGCTCAAGCCGCGCGGCCGGCTGCTGGTGCTGGAGTTCTCGCAGGTGGCCAAGCCGCTGCGCAAACCCTACGACTGGTACTCCTTCAAGGTGCTGCCGCGGCTGGGCAAGCTCGTGGCCGGCGACGACGCGAGCTACCGCTACCTGGCCGAGTCGATCCGCATGCATCCGGGCCAGGAAGAACTCAAATCCCTCATGCAGAAAAATGGCTTTGGGCATGTGGACTATCACAACATGACTGGCGGCATCGTGGCCCTGCATGTTGGAATCAAGTGCTGAACTGGGACGAAGCACGCGTTTCGGATAACTAAACGGATGGAGATGACATGATGAAATTCTGGTCTGTGGCTTTGGTGGCGATGCTCGCGGTGGTGCACCTGGACGCCGACGCGCGCCGCATGGGCGGCGGCAAGTCGGTCGGCAAGCAGTCGAGCAACGTGACGCAGCGCGAGGCCGCGACCCCGCCGGCCACGCCGGCGGCTCCCGCACAGAACGCGGTGGGCACCAGCCCCGCCAACGCAGCCGCGGCGAAGCCGGCGGCCGCACCGAACGCGGCGCCCGCCGCTGCCCCCAAGAAGCCGTGGGGCGCGATGCTGGGCGGCCTGGCCGCGGGCCTGGGCCTGGCATGGCTGGCCCATTCCCTCGGGCTGGGCGCGGCCTTCGGCAATTTCCTGCTGATCGCGCTGCTCGCGCTCGTGGCATTCGCGGTGATCGGCATGGTCATGCGCTCGCGCAGGCCGGCTTCCGCGGCAGCGGCCGGCGGCGCGCCCTTCGCCTTCCAGGGTGCCGGTGCCGCATCGCCGTCCGATGCGGCCGTGCCGCGCCAGTACAGCCCGCAGAACGTGGGCAACGATGCCTCCGCGCGCCCCTTCGAGCGCAGCGGCATGGCGTTCGACACGTCCCGTGCCGCCGGCGCCGGCAGCGGCGTGGTGATCGGCTCCGCGCTGTCCGGTTCGCAGAACTGGGGCATCCCGGCCGACTTCGACACGCAGGGCTTCCTGGACGCTGCCAAGCGCAACTTCGTGACGCTGCAGGCCGCCTGGGACCGCTCGGACATCGCCACGCTGCGCTCGATGATGACCGACAGCATGGTCGATGAAATCCGCGCGCAGCTCGGCGAGCGCGAATCCCTGCGCGGTGCCAGCCAGCCCAACCACACCGACGTGGTGATGCTGGAAGCGCAACTGCTGGGCATCGAGGACCTGGGCGACGGCTACATGGCCAGCGTGGAGTTCTCCGGCATGATCCGCGAGGAGCCCTCCGCAGGCCCGAGCCCGTTCCGCGAGGTCTGGAACATGACCAAGCCCAAGAGCGGCACCAGCGGATGGCTGGTGGCGGGCGTGCAGGCGCTGCAGTGAAACCTGCGGGGCCGGTCCGCCGCGCGGCGGGCCGGGCTCCAATGGCACGGGCCGTGTACGGGCAAGCTTTCGGGCATCCGGGCGAGTTCGGGGAATAATCGGGGACTATGGCAGCACCACAGTCCCCTTTTTCGTTCCTGGACGGCCTCTTCGAGCGCCTGGCCAGCGGCCCCCAGCCCCCGCAATGGCTGGTGCATGAGGTGCAGCACCGCCTGGTGCTGCTCGTCAACCACGTGCTCATGCAGGAACCCGAGGCCATGGAACGGCTCGTGCGCCAGAGCGGCAGGGTGGCGCGCGTGCAGTGGCGCGTCTATTCCATGTCCCTGCGCGTGACCCCTGCCGGCCTGTTCGATCTGGCAGGCGAGGCGGCCGTGCCCGACCTGCGCATGGAGATCACCGACACCTCGCCGCTGTCGCTCGCCCAGGCCGCCCTGCGCGGCGACAAGCCGGCCATCCGCATCGAGGGCGACGTGCAGCTGGCGGCCGAGATCCAGTGGCTGGTGGACCATGTGCGCTGGGATCTCGAGGAAGACCTGTCGCGCCTGCTCGGCGACACGCCGGCGCATGCGATCTGCACGGCCGCGCGGCGCGCCGCGCAGGCGCTCAGGCAGTTCGTGGGCATGCGCATGGGAGGGCGTCCTCCCGCGGACGGCTCCGCCCAGGCGGCGGCTCCCGGTTCCGACCGCGGCGTTCCATGAGCCGGCTTTTCCGCGGCGCCACCATCGTCTGGGTGGTGCTGCGCTATGGACTGGATGAACTGGTACTGACGAGCTTCCAGAAGCCCTGGCTTCGGCTGCTGGCGCGCATCGTCTCCTTCGGCCGCAAGCTGGATGCGCCGCGCGGGCAACGCCTGCGCGAGGCGCTGGAGCGGCTGGGGCCCATCTTCGTGAAATTCGGGCAGGTGCTGTCCACGCGGCGCGACCTGCTGCCGCCGGACATCGCCAACGAACTCGCGCTGCTGCAGGACCGCGTGCCCCCCTTCGACCCGGACGTGGCCGTGGCCACCATCGAGCGCGCCTTCCGCCGGCCCGTGGGCGAAGTGTTCGTTTCGTTCGAGCGCGTGCCGGTGGCGAGCGCCTCCATCGCACAGGTGCATTTCGCCGTCGTGCGCGACCGCCACGGCGTCGAGCGCGAGGTGGCCGTGAAGGTGCTGCGGCCCGGCATGCTGCCCGTGATCGACAACGACCTGGGGCTCATGCGCGCCATGGCCGGCTGGGTGGAGAGCCTGTCGGCCGACGGCAAGCGCCTGAAGCCGCGGCAGGTGGTGGCGGAGTTCGACAATTACCTGCACGACGAGCTGGACCTGATCCGAGAGGCTGCCAATGCGGCGCAGCTGCGCCGCAACATGGAGGGCCTGGGCCTGGTGCGCATCCCGGAAATCCTCTGGGATTTCTGCCACCCTGAAGTGCTGGTGATGGAGCGCATGAAGGGCGTGCCGATCAGCCAGATCGAGCGGCTGCGCGCGGCCGGGGTGGACATCCGCCAGCTGGCGCGCGACGGCGTCACCATCTTCTTCACCCAGGTCTTCCGCGACGGCTTCTTCCACGCGGACATGCACCCGGGCAACATCCAGGTGAGCCTGGAGCCGGGTTCGTTCGGCCGCTACATCTCGCTGGATTTCGGCATCGTGGGCTCGCTCACCGAGTTCGACAAGGAATACCTCGCGCAGAACTTCACCGCCTTCTTCCGCCGCGACTACAAGCGCGTGGCGGAATTGCATGTGGAGAGCGGCTGGGTGCCGGCCGACACGCGCATCAACGAACTGGAGTCGGCCATCCGCGCCGTGTGCGAGCCGTACTTCGACCGTCCGCTCAAGGAGATCTCCCTGGGCATGGTGCTGATGCGGCTGTTCCAGACCTCCCGCCGCTTCCACGTGGAGATCCAGCCGCAGCTCGTGCTGCTGCAGAAGACGCTGCTCAACATCGAAGGCCTGGGCCGCCAGCTCGACCCGGAGCTGGATCTCTGGAGCACGGCCAAGCCGTTCCTGGAGAAGTGGATGCTCGACCAGATGGGGCCGCAGCGGCTCTGGCGCGAAGTGAAGGCCGAGTCGCCGCATTTCGCGAAGATGCTCCCCGAGCTGCCGCGCCTGCTGCACGACTACCTGCGCCACAAGCCGCACGATCACCGGCGCGAGATGCAGGAACTGCTCGCGGAGCAGCGCCGCACCAACCGGCTGCTGCAAAGCATCATCTACGGTGGCATGGGTTTTGTATTGGGACTGCTGGCGTTGCAGTTCCTGATCCGCATCCGGTTCTTCCACTAGGCCCCCGCAGCGCCGCCTGCACATCCTCCCCATCCACAACCTCACTTCGCGACATCGAGGAGCATGCCGTGCTGCTGACCCTGGTCATCGTCTATCTGCTGATCACCATCGCCATCGGGCTGGTGGCGGCCAAGCGCGTCAAGAACACGGCGGATTTCGCCATCGCCGGGCGCCACCTGCCGCTCTACATGATCATCACCACCACCTTCGCGACCTGGTTCGGTTCGGAGACGGTGCTGGGCATACCCGCCAAGTTCATCCAGGGCGGCCTGGGCAACGTGGTGGAAGACCCTTTCGGGGCCGGCTTCTGCCTGATCCTGGTGGGCATCTTCTTCGCCGCGAAGCTCTACCGCATGACGCTGCTCACGATCAGCGACTACTACCGCGAGCGCTACGGCCGGGCGGTGGAGATCATCTGCTCGCTCATCATCATGCTGAGCTACCTGGGCTGGGTCGCGGCGCAGGTGACGGCGCTGGGGCTGGTGTTCAACCTGCTCTCGGGCGGCGCCATCAGCGTCCCGGTGGGCATGGCGATCGGCGTGGTGTCCATCCTCGCTTACACGCTCTTCGGCGGGATGTGGTCGGTGGCGGTGACCGACTTCATCCAGATGATCATCCTGGTGGCGGGCCTGGCCATCATCGCGGTCTTCGCGGGCGAAATGGCGGGCGGGGCCGGCAAGGTGATCGACTTCGCCGCGAGCCGCGACCTGTTCCGTTTCCTGCCGGAGCCGAAATTCCACGACGTGGTGTTCTTCATCGCGGCCGGCATCACCATGATGTTCGGTTCGATCCCGCAGCAGGACGTGTTCCAGCGCGTGATGTCCGCCAACAACCTGAAGGCCGCCACGCGCGGGCCCGTGATCGGCGGCATCTGCTACATCCTGTTCGCCTTCGTGCCCATGTTCCTCGTGGCCAGCGCGCTCATCATCATGCCGACCGAGACGGCGGCGCTGCTGCAGGACGATCCGCAGAAGGTGCTCCCCACCCTGGTGCTCGAGAAGATGCCCTTCGTGATGCAGGTGCTCTTCTTTGGTGCGCTGCTGTCGGCGCTCAAGTCCACCGCCTCGGCCACGCTGCTGGCGCCCAGCGTCACGTTCACCGAGAACATCTGGCGCCAGTTCCGCCCCTCCGTGACCGACCGCGAGCACCTGCGCACCATGCGCATCAGCACCCTGGTGTTCAGCCTGCTGGTGCTGGCCTATTCGATCCGCATGCAGGGCACGTCCATCTACGAACTGGTGTCCGGCGCCTACCAGGTGCCCCTGGTCGGCGCCTTCGTGCCGCTGGTGTTCGGCCTGTACTGGAAGCGTGCCACCACCCAGGGCGCGCTGTGGGCCATCGTGCTGGGCCTGGGCTTCTGGCTGGCCTTCATGGCGCTGCCGGTGGGCGAGGTGTTTCCGGCGCAGCTGGCCGGCCTGCTGGCCGCCGTCGCCGGCATGCTCGCCGGTTCGCTGGCACCCCAGTGGGTGGGCAACCGCCACGCATCCCACCACCGCGTGGTGGGAGCGGAGTGAGCCGCGCGGGCCGCGAAAAGAGGGCCGGCAGGTCCGCCGGAGCGCCTGCCTATAATTGAAGGTTTTGCAAACCCTCCTTCGCGCCTTCAATAGCACGGTAAAAAATGCCTATCTATGCCTATAAATGCGGCTCCTGTGGCCATGCCAAGGATGTGCTGCAGAAGATCTCCGATGCCCCGCTCACGGTCTGCCCCGCCTGTGGCGCCGAGACGTTCTCCAAGCAGGTCACGGCCGCCGGCTTCCAGCTCAAGGGCTCGGGCTGGTATGTGACCGATTTCCGCGGCGGCAGCGGCGGCGGCACCAGCGCCCCCGCGCCGGCCGCCGAAGGTGCCGCGGCACCCGCTCCCGCCCCCGCGGCTGCACCTGCTCCAGCGCCGGCAGCCTCCGCCGCGGCGCCTGCCGCACCCACCTCCAAGAGCTGAACGCCCATCGATGTCCGCTTTGCGCAAATGGCTGTTCACGGGCCTGCTGGTGATCGTGCCCGGCGTGATCACCGCCTGGGTCCTGCACTGGATCATCAGCACGCTCGACCAGACGCTGCAGATCCTTCCCGAGAACTGGCAGCCCGACCGGCTGCTGGGCTTCCACATCCCCGGCTTCGGCGTGCTGCTCACGCTCGCGATCCTGCTCACGGTGGGCGCGCTGGCCAGCAATTTCGCGGGCCGCAAGCTGGTGGAGTGGGGCGACGCGCTCGTGAGCCGCATCCCGGTGGTGCGCTCGATCTACTCGAGCGTCAAGCAGGTCTCGGACACGCTGTTTTCCGAAAGCGGCAACGCCTTCCGCACGGCGGTGCTCGTGCAGTGGCCGCGCGAGGGTGTCTGGACCGTCGCGTTCATCACCGGCACGCCCAGCGGCGAAGTGGCCGCCTACCTGCGTGACGGCTACGTCAGCGTGTACGTGCCGACGACGCCCAATCCGACCGGCGGCTATTTCGTGATCCTGCGCAAGAGCGACTGCGTCGAGCTCGACATGAGCGTGGATGCCGCGCTGAAGTACATCGTGTCGATGGGCGTGGTGGCGCCTCCGGACCTCACGCTCCCCGATTCCAAGTAACCCTTTCCCTTTCGGCGCGTTCCGCACGGTCGCGCTCGATACCTCCCTCCAGTTTGGGCGCCCTTCGCGGGCGCAGGAAGAAGCACCCATGGCCATGCGTTCCCACTATTGCGGTCTCGTCACCGAAGCCCTGATGGGCCAAACCGTCACCCTCGCGGGCTGGGTGAACCGCCGCCGCGACCATGGCGGCGTGATCTTCATCGACCTGCGCGACCGCGAAGGCAACGTGCAGGTGGTGTGCGACCCCGACCGTGCCGACATGTTCAAGACGGCCGAAGGCGTGCGCAACGAGTTCTGCGTGCAGGTCAAGGGCCTGGTGCGTGCGCGCCCCGAGGGCACGACCAACGACAGCCTCAAGAGCGGCAAGATCGAGGTGCTGTGCCACGAGCTGAACGTGCTCAACCCCTCCGTGACGCCTCCGTTCCAGATGGACGACGAGAACCTGTCGGAGACCACGCGCCTCACGCACCGCGTGCTGGACCTGCGCCGCCCCTACATGCAGCGCAACCTGATGCTGCGCTACAAGACGGCGATCCAGGTGCGCAACTTCCTGGACAAGGAAGGCTTCATCGACATCGAGACGCCCATGCTGGGCAAGAGCACGCCCGAGGGCGCGCGCGACTACCTCGTGCCCAGCCGCGTGCACGACGGGCAGTTCTTCGCGCTGCCGCAGTCGCCGCAGCTCTACAAGCAGATGCTGATGGTGGCCGGCTATGACCGCTACTACCAGATCACCAAGTGCTTCCGCGACGAGGACCTGCGCGCCGACCGCCAGCCCGAATTCACGCAGATCGACTGCGAGACCTCGTTCCTGGACGAGGAAGAGATCCGCGCGATCTTCCAGCGCATGGTCACCGAGGTATTCAAGACCCAGCTGGGCGTGGACCTGGGCGAGTTCCCGATCATGACGTACCAGGACGCGGCGTTCCGCTTCGGCTCCGACAAGCCGGACCTGCGCGTGAAGCTCGAATTCACCGAACTCACCGAGGTCATGAAGGACGTGGACTTCAAGGTGTTCTCCGGCGCGGCCAACATGCAGGGCGGCCGGGTGGTGGCCCTGCGCGTGCCTGGCGGCGCACGCGAGAACGGCGGCCTGTCGCGCGGCGAGATCGATGCGTACACCGAGTTCGTGAAGATCTACGGCGCCAAGGGCCTGGCCTACATCAAGGTCAACGAACTGGCGAAGGGCCGCGACGGCCTGCAATCGCCGATCGTGAAGAACATCCACGACGCGGCCATCGCCGAGATCCTGAAGCGCACCGGCGCGCAGGACGGCGACCTGCTGTTCTTCGGAGCCGACAAGACCAAGGTGGTCAACGACGCGATCGGCGCGCTGCGCCTGAAGATCGGCCACAGCGAGTTCGGCAGGAAGAACGGCCTGTTCGAGAACGTCTGGGCGCCGCTGTGGGTGGTGGACTTCCCCATGTTCGAATACGACGAGGACGACGCGCGCTGGGTGGCAGTGCACCATCCCTTCACGGCGCCCAAGGACGGCCATGAAGACCTGATGGACACGGACCCGGGCAAGTGCCTCGCCAAGGCCTACGACATGGTGCTGAACGGCTGGGAACTGGGCGGCGGTTCGGTGCGGATCCACCGTGCCGAGGTGCAGAGCAAGGTGTTCGCGGCCCTCAAGCTCACGCCCGAGGACGCCCGCGCCAAGTTCGGCTACCTGCTGGACGCGCTTCAGTACGGTGCGCCCCCGCACGGCGGGCTGGCTTTCGGCCTGGACCGCCTCATCACGCTGATGACGGGCGCCGAGTCGATCCGCGACGTGATCGCCTTTCCCAAGACGCAGCGCGCGCAGGACCTGCTCACGCAGGCGCCGAGCCCGGTGGACGAAAAGCAGTTGCGCGAGCTGCACATCCGCCTGCGCAACCCGGACGCCGCCAGGGCCGCCTGACCTGAGGCCGGCAACGGTTGGACCCGACATGGCAGGGGCCTCGCGGCTTCTGCCATTTTTTTATGCGAGGAACCTGTCACATGCGGAATTTCTCGAAGGGCGCCGCGGCCCTGGCGGCGGTGCTGGCCCTCGCGGCCTGCGGCGAGAAGAAGACGGAGCTGGGCGAGGGCGGTTCCGTGGTCAGCGGTTCGGCCGGCCCGCAGGGCGCGCGCAATGCGGCGCATGAACTGGTGCGCTGCGACGCGCCGGTCGCCACGCTGGCGCTGGCCGAGAACCCGAACGGCTACGTGATGGGCTCGGCCTACCAGTTGCCGGCCTCGCCCGTGCCGCTGGTCAAGCTGCTCGCCCAGCAGAGCGGGTGTTTCCGCGTGGTGGACCGCTCCGCCGGCCTGCGCGGTACGGTGCAGGAGCAGGACCTGCGCGAGGCGGGCGTGCTGCGCAAGGACACCACGGTGCACAAGGGCCGGGGCTACGAGGCGCAGTACACGCTGACCCCGAGCGTCACTTTCAGCGAGCAGGACGCCGGGCGGGGCCTGGGCGGCATCCTCGCGATGATCCCCGGGCTGCGCGACATGGCCGGCCTCATCGGCCTCGCGGAGCAGGTCAAGTTCAAGGAGGCCCAGACGGCCCTGCTGCTGTCGGACAACGAGACGACGGAGCAGGTGGCCGCCGCCACGGGCTCTGCCCGCACCACCGATCTGGGTGTGGGCGGCCTGGTGCTGGGCCGCCTGGGCGGCGGCGCGGGGGCCGGCTGGAGCAATACCAACGAGGGCAAGGTGATCGCCGCGGCGTTCCTCGATGCCCACAACCAGCTCGTGGTGCAGGTGCGCGCGCTGCAGGCGAAGGACTTGCCGCCGGCGGTCCCGGTGCGCAAGGCCACGGCGGGCGGCTGAGGGGGCGGATCGCATCTTTCGCGGGCCCGGCCGTGCCCGGAGCGCTCAGGGTTCACGAGAACCCGGCAGGTGTGATATTTGCTTAAAGTGACACGACCTTTCCAGATCCCGCAATATTTCAAAGGAAAGGTGGAGTCCGCAACGTGTCCACTTCGCCCATCGCATCCCCGGAGGAATGGCTGCGCTACATGCCTGCCGCGCAGCAACAGCAGCAGGAGCTCAGGCTCGTCGAAAGTGCGTGGGACCATCTGTCGCTGTTGTCGTCGCTCTCGCTGCTCTCCACCAAGGCATCTTCGGGCAGCGATCTGGCGCGCGCCCGCCATGACTTCGCCGCGCTCTCCGGGGAACTCATGCGCGGGCTGGCCGGGGAGGCGCTGCGCAACCGTCTGGACGACCTGGCGAACCGGGCGCAGATCTGCATCGACGTGCTCGTGCGCAATCTGTTCGAACGGACCGCGGACATCGGCTTCCTCGCACTGGACGGCCCGTTGGCCAGGTACCTCGACGAGGGGCTTCACGGCCCGGGCGAGCGTGCGGCCATCGAGTCGCGCCTGAAGGCATACGCCAGCAAGTACACCGTCTACGGCAATATCTTTCTCTTCGATGCGCAGTGCCGCCCCTGTGCCTGCCTGGACGGGGGCCTGCCCGCGCCCGGCGGCGCGCTGCACGACCGCGACCAGCAGTTCCTGCGCGAGGTGCTGGGCAGCGATGCCGCATACGTGGAGCACCACGCCGTGCATGGATTCACTGGCCGGAACGTGCCCAACCTCGTCTATGCGCACCGCGTCGTCCGCGAAGGGCGCACCGTGGGCGTGCTGTGCCTGGAGTTCCGCCTGGCGGATGAGATGCCCGCGATCTTCGAATCGCTCCGCGATACCGGCGACGGCGAGCATTCCGGTATCGATGCGGTGCTGGCGATGGTGGACGGCGAGGGCCGGGTGCTGGCGTCCGGCGATCCGCTGCAATTGCCGGTGGATTGGCGCATTCCCGAAGCGAGGAGCGGCGCGCCCGACGCCGGACAGGTGGTGTGCCACATGGGGCGCCGGTACCTGCTCGCGGTCCACCGGACGCAGGGCTTCCAGGGCTACGCCGGCCCGGGTTGGCGCGGCGTCGCCATGCTGCCGCTGGACGGTGCGTTCGAAGAGCGCGCCAGCGCGCCGGATGGCCGCCCGCATCTCGCTGGCCGCTCGGACCTGCTATCGGAGGAGCTGCGCGGCATTCCGCTGCGTTCGGCCGCCATCCAGTCCGCCCTCGAGCGTTCGGTGTGGAACGGGCTGCTCGAGCTGAACCAGATCGGCGGCGGGGAGTCCGGAGGCGAAGCCGTGGCGGCCCGGGAACTGGTCTTTGCACGCACCCTGCTTTCGGAAATCGGTGCGACGGCACGCAAGACCGCCCGCGCCTTCGCCGCGGCACTCGAGGACCTGTATGGCGTGGTGACCCAGTCGCAGTTGCGGGATGCGCAGAGCCGTGCGTCCCTGGCCATGCAGATCCTGGACCGCAATCTGTACGAGCGCGCGAACGACTGCCGCTGGTGGGCGCTCACGCCCCGTTTCGCTCAGACGCTGGCGGACGGCGCCGCGCGGTGCGAAGCCTCTGCCGCGGTGCTGGCGGAAATCAATGCGCTCTACACGGTCTATGCGTGCCTCGTGCTGTTCGACCGTTCGGGCCGGGTGGTCGCGGTGTCGCGGCCGGACCGCGGCCACCATATGGGGGCGGTGCTCGACGAACCCTGGGTGGCACGCTGCCTGCGGCTGCCTTCGGAGCAGGCCTGCACGGTGAGCGACTACGTGGAAAGCCGCTTCCATCCGGGCTCGCCCACGTTCGTCTATGCGGCGGCGGTGCGCTCGGCTGGAGATGCCGCCGCGCTGGGCGGCGTGGCTGTCGTCTGGGATGCAGCCCAGCAACTCGATTCCATCCTGGCCGATTGCGCCGCCGGCCTGGGCGAGCAGGACCTGCTGGCTTTCGTCGATGCCGCAGGCACCCTGGCGCGTGCCGGCCGTACCGGCGCTGCGCATGCGCAAGAGACCGTATCCGTGGCGCTGGAGGCACTGCGGGTGGCGCCCGCCGAGCGCATGGTGCCGCTCGGCGGCGGTGTGTACGGCGTGGGGGTCGGCCAGGGCCAGGGCTACCGCGAATTCTGCGTGCAGGACGGCTACGAGCATGGCCTGCGCTGCATCGCGCTGCGCCGCCTGTGCGCCAGCGATGATTCCGGCGGCGGAGGCGGACGGAGCGTGCCGGTGCCTGCGGCATCCGCGCCGCGCCGCGAGGCCGGCAGCGAGCTGCAACTGGCCACCTTCCTGGTCGGCGAGCACTGGTTCGGGATCGGTTCGGCCCAGGTGGCCGCTGCCGCACAGGATGTCGCCGTGCTGCAGGCCGGCCGCGCCCGGGCCCCCTTCCTGGGGTTGGCGCAGATCGGGGAGCGGGTATGCCCCGTGGTGGACATGCATTCGCTCGTGGCGGACCAGCGTGGGCGGGCCGGGCGGACGGGCCTGCCGCCGGGCGCGCACCAGTTGATCGTCCTGCGGATCGGCCTGGACGACGGACGCACGGGCGAATTCGCGCTGCGTGTGGATGGGCTCGGCCCCATGCTGGACATGGATGCGCGGCAATTGCAGCCCGTGGCGTGGCCGTCTGCCGCCGGGCAGGCTCCGTTGATCGACGCGGTGCTCTCGGTGCCTCTCGATGGGGGCGTGTCCGGCAAGCGCATGCTGTGCCGCATCGGCGCCCCGTGGCTGCGCCAGTGTGCCGCTGGTGCCCTGGGGCCGGAGCCGCCGCTGGACCTGGCGGCGCTGGTGGCTGCCGGCTGATGCAACGGGACCCCGTGCCGCCGCAGGCACCTCCGGCCAGCGGCGCCGCGGACTACAAGATTCCCGAGTCGGTGCTGGTGGTGATCCATACGCCCGCGCTCGAGGTGCTGATGATCCGCCGCACTGGTGGTGGCGAGCCGCACTGGCAGTCCGTCACGGGCAGCAAGGACTGGCCGGAGGAAACCTTCGAAGCCGCAGCGGTCCGGGAGGTGTTCGAGGAGACCGGCATCGACGCGCGCGCACCGGGGCATGTGCTGACCGACTGGTTTCTGGAAAACGAGTACGACATCTGGCCCCAGTGGCTGCACCGCTATGCGCCGGGCGTGGTGCGCAACCGCGAGCGGCTGTTCGGGCTGTGCGTGCCGGCGGGTACGCCGGTCGTGCTGAGCCCGCGGGAGCACGATGCCTGGCAGTGGCTGCCCTGGCGCCAGGCCGCGCTGGCCTGCTTCTCGCCATCGAATGCGGAGGCCTGCCTGTGGCTGCCCCGGTTCGCCGGGCGCCACGGGCCGGGCAGCGCCGGGTGAGTGTGCGGCCGGGGACTCAGACCGGGCGCAGGCGCAGCATGCCGGCGGCATCCTCTGCGCCACCCTCGTCCGCGCCGGACTCCCGGGCCGGGGTGGCCGTGTCCGCCCTGGCCGCCGCAGGGGCAGGGGCCCGGCCGGAGCGCAGCACCAGTTCCCCGGGCTTGCGTTCCGTTCCCTGGCCGAGCATGGCCCGGGCAGGGGCATGGCCGCAGCGTGCGCGCAATGCGTCGATGCGTTCCTGGCGATCGGAGGCCACGGCGGCGTCCAGCCGGGCGGCGTAGCGTGTGAGCACCTGCTGCGCCAGGTCCAGCAGCTTGGTGTTCAGCGTGGCTTCCGCATGTACGAGGAGCTGGTCCACCGCGCCCGCGGGATCGCCACCCAGGCTGCGGGCGATGGCTTCCTCGGCTGCCCGGTTCACCCGTGGCAGGCAGGCCCGAAGGGCTTCCGCGTACTCCGGGCAGAGGCTGCCCGCGCGTGCCAGCAGTTCGCAGAGGCTGCGCGTGTTGGAGTAGCGCATGCCCAGCGATTCGACCCATCCGGGGGCGTCCTGCAGGTCGATGGAGGTGCGTGTCAGCACGGCCAGCAGCCCCACCAGGTTGCACGCGGCCTCGAAGTCGAAATCCGGGGCCGCGGCCTCCGCGGCCATTCCGCGCACGCCGGCCACCGCCTGCGCGAACTGCCGCTGCAGGATCAGCTGCAGGGTGCGGACCACGTTCTCGAAGCGCAGCAGGCGGTGGCTGGCCGGATGGCGCTCGCGGATGCGGGCGAAATCCGCCATGCAGCGCTCCAGCCCCTTGCGGTCGGTCGTGTCGAAGTAATTGAACGCGAGCAGCACCACCGACTGGTAGTCGAAGAGCTTGGAGTCCAGGCCGAGCACGGCAGCACGGGAGAGCATCTTCGTGGCGGTATCGTGCTCTCCGAGGTAATAGGCCATCATGCCCAGCTTCTGCAGCCTCACGACGGAGTCGGGCGTGAGCTGCGCCGCGGTGCGGTAGGTGCCCAGCGCCTCCTCGAACTGGCCCATCTCGACCTGCGCGCGCCCGAGGACATCGTAGGCGTCGGCGAACGATGCATCGTCGCTGATGATGCCCTGCAGGGTGGTGACCGCCCGCGGCGCCTGGCCGGCCTCGATCTGCGAGCGCGCCACGCCCAGCTTGGCCCAGGGGAGGGCGCGTGCCTCGATCACGGCCTCGAACAGCGTGCGGGCCTCGTCGTGCCGGCCCAGCCGCAGCAGCAGTTCGCTGCCGATGCGCGCGGCATAGAGCCAGTAGGGCTGGCGCGTCTCGAAGCGCTGCACGCAGAGCTTTGCCGCGCCCTCGAAGTCTTCTTCGCCGATCGCGTCGAAGATGGGCCTGAGGTGGTTCTTGCGCAGCCGTGCCAGCGACAGCCGTTCGAACAGGGCACTGGGCGTGAACGGCTTGAGCAGGTAGCCGTCGAGGGCGGATTCGGCCGCTTCGGCCACCGCTGCGTACGATGCCTCGGCCGTCACCATGAAGAAGACCGTGGAAAAAGGCAGCAACTGCGCCCGGCGCAGGTCGTCGAGCAGCGTCTGCCCCGACTGCCCCGCCTCCGGGAAGTACTGCTCGCACAGCACGTAGTCGAACAGGTTGTGCTCCAGGCGCGCGCGTGCGTCCTGTACCCTGCTGCACTGCACCACGCGCGCGATGCCGTACTCCCGCAGCTGCGCCACCAGGATGCTGCGCGAAGTGGCATTGCCATCGATGACCAGGGCCTGCGATTCGGCGAGGTGGGCGGCTTTGGCGCTGGACATGGAAGGCCGCGGCGCGGCGTCGGAGGAGTGGGAGAGGCGACGTACCAGTGTAGGGCCTGGCGGCCGGAAGCGGGAGAGGGAAAGTGCGAGAGGCCGTGCGGCTGCGCCACAATCGCGCCATGGAACCATGGGACGTCTCCGACGGCGCAGGCATTCTCCGGATTGCCACCTACAACATCCACAAGGGCGTGCAGGGCCTGGGCCCCGCCCGCCGGCTCGAGATCCACAACCTCGGCCATGCGGTCGAACAGCTGGACGCCGACATCGTCTGCCTGCAGGAGGTGCGCAAGGTGCACCGGCGCGGTGCACTGCACTTCCCGCGCTGGCCGGAGTTGCCCCAGGCCGAATTCCTCGCCCCGGAGGGCTATGAAGCCGTCTATCGCACCAATGCGTTCACGCGCCATGGCGAGCACGGCAATGCGCTGCTCACGCGCTGGCCGGTGATCGGCCACCAGCACGAGGACATGTCGGACCATCGGTTCGAGCAGCGGGGACTGCTGCATGTGGAGGTCGAGGTGCAGGGCCGCCGCGTGCACGCCATCGTGGTCCACCTGGGTCTGATCCCGGGCAGCCGGGTGCGGCAGGTGGCGCAACTGCAGCGTTTCGTGGCGCGGGAAGTGCCGCCCGGCGCGCCGCTGGTCGTGGCGGGGGACTTCAACGACTGGGGCCAGCAGGTCAAGCACGCGCTGGCGGCGTTCGGCCTGCGCGAATACGACGGGGAGCCGCGCGCGCTGACCTATCCCGCACGCCTGCCGCTGGTGCAACTGGACCACGTGTACGTGCGCGGCATGGAGCCCATGGGCCTGCACGTGCCGCGCGGCCGCATCTGGTGGCGCATGTCCGACCACCTGCCGCTGATCGCGGAATTCCGGCTGTGACGCCGCCGGCCCCGCGTTCCGCCGCGCCGGCGGCCGCCCCTGCACCGCGGCGGGGCGTACCGCGCTTCACCCTGCGCCGGCGCCGCGTGGCACCGGCGGCCTTGTCCGGCGGGCACCGCGTGGCGTTGCTGCAGGGCTCGGCGGAGCTGTTCTCCGCCCTGGTGGCCGACATGGATGCGGCGCTCTCGGACATCCAGTTCGAAACCTACATCTTCGATTGCACCGGCTCCGGCGCCGACATCGCGGAGGCGCTGATCCGCGCGGCCTGCCGGGGCGTGCGCGTGCACCTCGTGGTGGACGGGGTGGGCACGGGCCGCCTGTGCTCGCCGTGGCCCGAGCGCTTCGAGGAGGCGGGCGTGCGCATGCAGGTGTACTCGCCGCTGGGCCCGCTGGGCCTCTTGCTGCCCAGGCGCTGGCGGCGGCTGCACCGCAAGCTGTGCGTGGTGGACGGCTGCGTGCTGTACTGCGGCGGCATCAATGTGCTGGACGACCTGCACGACCCCAACCATGGCGCACTGGAGTCCCCGCGGTTCGATTTCGCCGTGCGGGTGGAAGGCCGCCTCGTGGAGGAGGCCGGCGAAGCCATGGAGCAGGTCTGGTGGCGCCTGCAGGCCACACGCGACGCGCGGCAGCGCCGGCTGGCCGAGCTGATGCGCGATCTGCGCGCCGCCGCGCAGGCGCGCCAGGCGGAGCGCATGGCCCGGGAGACCGAGCCCGGCGGGGCCGCGGCGGCGCACGGGCTGCGCGCCGGGCTGCTGCTGCGCGACAACCTGCGCAACCGCAGCCGCATCGAGCGCGCCTACCGCCGCGCCATCGGCAACGCCCGCCACGAAGTCATCATCGCCAACGCCTACTTCCTGCCGGGGCGCAAGCTGCGGCACGCGCTCGTGCTGGCCGCGCGCCGCGGCGTGCGCGTGCGGCTGCTGCTGCAGGGGCGCTACGAGTATTTCATGCAGTACCACGCGGCACGCCCGGTCTATGGCGCGCTGCTGGCGGCCGGGGTGGAAATCCACGAGTACGCGCCGAGCTTCCTGCACGCCAAGGTGGCGGTGATCGACGCGCAGGGCGAGCACCCCTGGGCGACCGTCGGTTCGTCCAACCTCGATCCGCTGTCCATGCTGCTGGCGCGCGAGGCGAACGTGGTCGTGGAGGACGCGGGATTCGCGCGGGACCTGCGCGCGCGGCTGGTGGACGCCATGGAGCATGCCGGCCGGCAGCTGGACCCGCAGGCCTACGGGGCGCGTCCCTGGGGTCAGCGGCTGCGCGACCGGGTGGCGTTCGCGCTCATGCGCCTGGCCCTGTGGGTGACTGGCAGCCGGTACTGAGGCGGCCTTCGCTAACGGGTGGTTGCTATTAATTTGGTAGCTTGACGAGGCCGTCCGGCGCTGCCGGAGACGGCGAAACCCTGGTCGAGCCGGGTTGGCGCATCGCTGGTACCATCGCTTGCATGTTCACACACCTCGCCGACGATCCGAACAGTGTGCCCCCGCCCGAAGGCGCGCCTGTCTCGGCCAAGATCCGTGAGCGCCTGCTCGCGGCCCGCAAGCGGTTCCATGCCAACGACAACATCGCCGACTTCCTCGAGCCCGGCGAACTCGAGCAGCTGCTCGACGAGGTCGAGGCCAAGATGCAGGGCGTGCTCGACAGCATGGTCATCGACACGGCCGGCGACCACAACACCCAGGACACCGCCCGCCGCGTGGCGAAGATGTATCTGGGCGAGGTGTTCCGGGGCCGCTACGTCAAGCAGCCAGCGATCACCGAGTTCCCCAATGCCGAGCACCTGAACGAGCTCATGATCGTCGGGCCGATCACCGTGCGCAGCGCCTGCAGCCACCATTTCTGCCCCGTGATCGGCAAGCTGTGGATCGGCGTGCTGCCCAACGAGCACACCAACGTCATCGGCCTGTCGAAGTACGCGCGCCTCGTGGACTGGGTGATGGGGCGCCCGCAGATCCAGGAGGAGGCTGTGGTGCAGCTGGCCGACCTCATCATGGAAAAGACCCAGCCCGACGGCCTCGCGATCGTGATGGAGGCCAGCCACTTCTGCATGTCCTGGCGGGGCGTGCGCGAGATGGACAGCAAAATGCTGAACTCGGTGATGCGCGGCGTCTTCCTGAAGGACGCTGCGCTGCGCCGGGAATTCCTCTCGCTCATCCCCGGAAGGACCTGACATGCTCGTACGCCTGCTCTATGCGAGCCGCGCGGTGGACACCTCCAGCGCGGCCATCGAAGACATCCTGGCCCGGTCGCGCCAGCACAACCCGGGCAGCGGCATCACCGGGGTGCTGTGCTATGGCGGCGGCGTGTTTTTGCAGGCCATCGAGGGCGGCCGCTCCGCCGTGAACGAGCTCTATGGCCACATCCTGCGCGACGCCCGCCACAAGGACGTCGAGCTCCTGCATTTCGAGGAGATCGAGGAGCGCCGCTTCGGCGGCTGGACCATGGGCCAGGTGAACCTCGGCCGCATCAACCATTCGACCCTGCTGAAGTATTCCGAAAAGCCGGAACTGGATCCGTACCTGGTGTCCGGCCGGGTCTCCCTGGCGCTGCTGGAAGAGCTCATGGCCACGGCGTCGGTCATCGGCCGCACCTGACGCGGCGCGCCTGCAGCCTCTCGGGCCGCCGGGCGCTTCCCGATCCGCTACCGCCCTGCCGCCGCAGGGCCCCGCATGCCCCTTTCCGCCTTCGCCCTCATCCTGCTGGCCGGCCTCATCCACGCGGGCTGGAACATCGTCGCCAAGAAGGCGGGGGGCGACGCGCGCTTCGCCTTTTTCACCTCGGTGGTGATGATGGTCGTCTGGGCCCCGGTCGGCGCATGGCTGGGCCGGGAGGCCGTACCGCTCTGGGGCGCCGTGGAGTGGGGCTTCGTGGCCGCCAGCGGCCTGCTGCACGTCGCCTACTACGTGATCCTGCTGCGCGGCTACCGCAAGGCGGACCTCACGGTGGTGTATCCCGTGGCGCGGGGCTCGGGGCCGCTGCTGTCCTCGTTCGTGGCCATCGCCTTCCTGGGCGAGCACATCAGCGCGCTGGGCCTGGCCGGCATCGCGGGCGTGGTGGGCGGGGTGTTCCTCATCGCCGGCGGACCGGCGCTGCTGCGGGCATCGCACGATCCCGCCGCGCGCGCCCGCGTGCACAAGGGCATCGCCTACGGGCTGCTCACGGGCGCCTTCATCGCGAGCTACACCGTGGTGGATGGCTACGCCGTGAAGGTGCTGCTGATGTCGCCCATCCTCGTGGACTACATGGGCAACTTCGTGCGGGTGGCGCTGCTGGCTCCGGTCGTGCTGCGCGACGTGCCTGCGGCGCGGCGGCTCTGGCGCGCCCAGTGGCGCTTCGCTGTCGCCGTGGCGGTGGTGAGTCCGGTGGCCTACGTGCTGGTGCTCTATGCGATGCAGGAGGCGCCCATGTCGCATGTCGCGCCGGCCCGGGAGGTGTCGATGCTGTTCGCGGCCCTCATCGGCGGCCACCTGCTCGGCGAAGGCGACCGCGCGGCGCGCCTGGCGGGCGCCGTGCTCATCGCGGCCGGCGTGGTGGCGCTGGCATTGGGGTGATGGATGGCGGCAACGGAACTCCCCGCTGCACCTGTCCCCGGGCCGATGCTGCTCGGCTGCGACTTCTCCAGCAGCCCCGGCCGGCGCAAGCCCATCGTGCTCGCGCTCGGCCGCGAACGCGGGGGCCGGGTGGCGCTGTCGGGGCTGGAGCGGTTCGAAACACTGGAGTCCTTCGGCCGCTGGCTGGCAGCTCCCGGCGCCTGGGTGGGCGGCTTCGACCTACCGTTCGGCCTGCCGCGCGGCCTGCTGGAGGCGCTGGGCTGGCCCATGGACTGGGCCGGCAGCATGGCCCACTACCGCGGCCTCACCCGGCCGCAGATCCGCGAAACCTTCGCTGCGTTCTGCGCCGCGCGCCCCGTGGGTGCGAAGTTCGCCCACCGGGCCACCGACGGGCCGGCCGGCTCCAGCACCTCGATGAAATGGGTGAACCCGCCCGTGGCCTACATGCTGCACGCGGGGCTGCCGATGCTGATCGATGCGGGCGTGCACATTCCGGGGCTGCAGGCCGGTGATCCGGCGCGCGTGGCGCTGGAGGCCTACCCGGGCCTGCTGGCACGCGAGATCCTCGGGCGGCGCAGCTACAAGAGCGACGAAGCGGCGAAGCAGACCACCGAGCGCTTCATCGCCCGCAAGGACCTGGTCGCGGGTCTGGAGGCCGGTGCGACCCGCCTCGGCCTGCGGCTGGCGCTCACGCACGCGCAGCGGGACACGCTGGCCGGTGACGCGAGCGGCGACAGCCTGGATGCCGTGCTGTGCCTCGTGCAGGCCGCGTGGGCCGCGCAGCGCCATGCCCGGGGCGATGCACTCTACGGGCTGCCTGCCGGCATGGACCCCCTGGAAGGCTGGATCGTGACCGCGCCGTTTCCCGATCGCTGACGGCCCACGGCAAATCCCTGCTTTGCGCCGGCTTCACACGGGGGCCGCACAATGCGGCCAGGATCGCCGCGGATATCGGCGGCCGAAGGAGTTCCGCATGCTCGACAAGGCCATGGCAAGAAAGGTGGCATGGCGCCTGCCGGCCTGCGCCGCACTGGCAGCACTGTGCTGCATGGCCGCGCACGCCGGTCCGGCTGCCTGGTATTACTGGCGCAGCAAGGTGGATGGCCAGCGCGTCTGCGCGCAGGTGTCTCCCGGCCCGGGCTGGGAGCGCGACAGCGAACCCTACGAAGGGCCGGGATGCACGGCGCCGCGCAAGGTGTTCGTGATCCCGATGCGTTGATCCCGTCAGCTTCCCAGCGCGGTCTTGGCGAGCGCGGACATCAGGTTCCTGGCGTCCGCCGGGGCGGCCACCTGCCCGGCCCCGATCAGTTCCACCCCGCCCGTGCCCCGCGTTTCCACGGCGGCCGGGCGGAACAACATGCCTGCGGGCCCGTCGGCGGCGGCGAGCAGCGTGAGCGGATCGTAGAGGTTCAGCCGGCTGATGCTTTCCCACACCGCGTCGAAGGATGCCTCGGCGGATGCCCGCCACGCCTCGAAGGCCGGTGCGTCCTGCCCGGGTCGGGCGACGAACGTGTCATAGAACCAGCGTTTGTCGAGCCGGGCAATCTGGCCTTCCATGATGCTCCGCCACAGATGCCTGAGTGCGTCGCGCTGGATGTCCATCAGATAGGTGCCCACCGGGTGGCCGGTCTTGCCCAGCGCTTCGTAGAGCTCTGGTGGCACTGCCGCCTGGTAGGCGGCTTCCTTGCTGACGATGCGCAGCGGAATGCCGTATTCCTGGGCCGTGCGGTAGAACGCGCGCGCGGCGGCCTGGTCGGTGTGGTTGTTGTAGGCGCGCTCGTCGGGCTGCACCCACCCTTCGGCGTCCGGGGCCTGTTCGATGCCACCCATGATGACGATGCGTTCCACCTTCTCCCTGACGAGCGCGGGGTGCTGCTGCAGCAGGGCATTGGCATCGGTCATTCCGGCGATCGCCACCAGCGTGGCCTTGCCCTCCAGGCGTGCCAGGCTGCCGCCGATGTCCTGCCCTGCTTCCGGCGCCAGGCGCCCCTCCGGCGCGCGCAGCGGCTCTCCGCGCCGCAGAAAGACACCGTGGTCTGCCGATCGCCGGCCCATGTAGTACTCGCGGCCCGCCGATACGGCGACCTCGGGCATGCCGAGGGCATCGAATACCCCCTTGGCGAATCGCGCGCGTTCCTTCCTGACTTCGGCGGGGCCGAGTGTGGTCACGACATGGTGGATCTTCGCCAGCCCCATGTCCTGCAAGGGTTTTCCGATGACGAAGGACACCGCGTCGTCCGGGTCCTTGTTGGGGTCGCTGAACAGAATGCAGTTCTGCGGCCGGGCGGGGCGGGATTGTTTGAGCCGCTCGAGCACCGCCGCTTCCGCTGCGGACAGGGGCACCGGCGTCCGCGCTGGCCGCGAGCTTTCCGCCCGGGTCCATAGCGCCGCGAACAGCAGCGCGGGCCAGAGCGCTGTCGCCGGCGCCTGCCGGGGGGCGCGCAGCCCTGGGCGGGATGGTGGGCGGCCAAGGCCCGGCCCCCGGATGCCGCGCAGCTCTGCCAGCGGTCCTGCCGCATCGCGGCGGGATGAACGGCGGGTCGGCGACGGCGGTACCGTGCCGCTTTCGCCGCCGGGCAACGGGTTTGCGGGCCGGGCGGATTCGGTGCGGCCCGGACGGAATGATGGAGGAATGGATGTCATCTTTCCATCCTGCGCGAACGCCGCCAGTGGCCGGATGGAAGAGCGCAGGGCCGTGCGGTACCGCGAAGCGCAACACGCCCTGCGTGGCTGTGCCTGCCGGCATCGCATCACACGCTCTCGCGCTCCACGATCGAGAACCCGATGTCCACCCGCGGTTCGGGCACGGCGCGGCCCTCCGCCCGGTCGGCGATGAAGGACGCGGCGATCCGGCCGATGCGCGTGCCGTCGATGCGCACGGTGGTCAGGCTGGGCGCCAGTGTGGCGGCGAACTCGATGTCGCCGAAACCCACCACGGCCAGGTCCAGTGGCACCGCGATGCCGCGCTCGCGGGCCTCCGTGAGCACCCCGAGCGCCAGCATGTCGGAACTGCAGAACACGGCATCGATGTCGGGGGCGGCCTTCCGCAGCGCAGCCAGTCCTTCGCGCCCCTGGGCATGCGACGTGGGGGCGGGCACCCGCCGCAGGACCGGCTCCTGCAGGCCCAGCTGCCGGGCGGCTTCGGAAAACCCCCGCTGGCGTCGCGCGGCGCGTTCGTCGTCGCCGCTGATGAGCGCCAGGCGGCGACGGCCGCGGCCATGCAGGTAGCGGCAGACGGCCTCGCCCAGCCGCTCGTGCGACAGCCCCACCAGCATGTCGATCGGCGTGGGCGTGGTGTCCCAGGTCTCCACCACGGGAATGCCCGAAGCGAGCAGCAGGCGCCGGCCCTCGGGGGAATGCATCACGCCCGTGAGCACGATGCCGTCTGGGCGCCGCCCGACGATGGCGCGCAGCAGTTCGTCCTCGCGCGACGCTGCGTAGCCCACTTCGCCGAACACCACCTGGAATCCGCGCGCATGCAGCGCATCGGTGAGCGACTGGATCATTTCCCCGAACAGCTGGCCGCGGATGGTGGGGACCAGGGCCATGACGAGGTGGCTGCGCGCAGAGCGCAGGCCGCCCGCCAGCAGGTTGGGCACGTAGCCCAGGGCGGACACGGCTTCCTCCACGCGGGCCCGGGTGGCCTCGCTGACCTGCTGCGGCGTCTTCAGCGCGCGGGAGACCGTGATCATCGATACCCCCGCACGGTCGGCCACTTCCCGCAAGGTGACGGCGGCGCGGGGCGCCGACCCGGGGCGGGCGGCCGGAGCGGGGGGCTGGGCAGGGGAGTCGGGGGGCAGGGCCATCCGGCAAGTCTAGGGTGTGCCGCTCCGCGTGATGGCGCCGGCGCCGGAACTGCCAATCCATCGTGCAGGGTTTACCCTCTGCGTTTGATGGATGTTAACGTTAACATCCGCAAAACAGGAGACAAAAGACATGTCCGCCACCCGATTCCGGCGCTGCCTCTGCGCCGCCCTTTCGCTGTCCGCCATGCTCTGCGCTGCGCCGTCCACGTTCGCGCAGGGAGCCTGGCCGGACAAGCCGGTCACCATCATCGTCCCGTTCCCCGCGGGCGGATCCACCGACATGGTGGCGCGCGCCATGGCCCAGTACATGGGGGACAGGCTGGGCCAGAGCTTCGTGGTGGACAACCGGCCCGGCGCGACCGGCACCATCGGCGCGGGCTTCGTGAAACGCTCGGCCCCCGATGGCCATACCCTGCTGGTGTCCTCGCTGGGCGCCTTCGTCGTCACGCCGCACCTGCAGAAGAACGTGCCCTACTACGCCACCAGGGATTTCGACTACATCACCGTGCCGGTGCAGGCGCCGAACGTGCTCGTGGCCAACGTGGCGCAGAAGGCCCGCACGGTGCCCGAGGTGATCGCCCAGCTCAAGGCCCAGCCCGGCAAGGTGAGCTTCGCGAGTTCGGGCAACGGCTCTTCCGACCACCTGGCCGCGGAGGTGTTCTGGCAGCAGACCGGCACGCAGGGTCTGCACATCCCCTACAAGGGCGGCGCGCCGGCCATCAACGACCTGCTGGGCAACCAGGTGGACTTCTCTTTCCAGAACGTGAACGCCGTGCTGCCGCACATCCGCGCGGGCAAACTGCATGCCATCGCCGTCACCGGCAGCAAGCGTTCGCCCGTGCTGCCCGACGTGCCCACGCTGGCCGAGGCCGGGGTGGCGGGTGCCGAGGTGTATTCCTGGCAGGGCATGGTCGCGCCCAGGGGCCTGCCCGCCGCCGTGAAGGACAAGCTCGCCGCTGCCGCCATCGCATCGATGAAGGACCTGGCCGTGCGCAGGCGCATGGAAGAGCAGGGCCTGGAAATCGTGGCCAGCACGCCGGCCGAATTCACCGCCTTCCAGGCCCGCGAATGGACCCGCTGGAAGCAGCTCATCGAAACGCGCAAGATCACTTCCGACTAGTGAACAGCACCTCCCTGAGCGGCTGCGCCGCTTCCCTCCGCTCTCGCCGTGCTGCGCACGGCGGGCAGAGGGACGCCGCCGGTGGCCCGGCAAAGCCGGTTCCACGGCGTCCGCTGGCGTGGCCTGCTCCGCGGCCATCGGACGGTTACAGGGCGTGCGTCGGACACGGTACCAGCGGACCGCCTTACCCACTTTCCTTTTCTCATTCACCATGACACCTTCCGACAACCTCCAGGCCCCGGGCGCCACGCCCGTCATCACCGACCTGCGCGTCGTGCCCGTGGCCGGCCACGACAGCATGCTGCTGAACCTGAGCGGCGCGCACGGCCCGTTCTTCACGCGCAACCTGCTGATCCTGCGCGACAGCGCCGGCCGCACCGGCGTGGGCGAGGTGCCGGGCGGCGAGAAGATCCGGCAGACGCTCGAGGACGCGCGCGCGCTGATCGTGGGTCAGGGCGTGGGCAACCACCGCGCGGTGCTGAACGCGATGCGTGCGCGCTTCGCCGACCGCGACAGTGGCGGCCGCGGCCTGCAGACCTTCGACCTGCGCGTGACCATCCATGCGCTCACCGCCGTGGAGTCGTGCTTCCTCGACCTGCTGGGCCAGCACCTGGGCGTGCCCGTGGCCGCGCTGCTCGGCGACGGGCAGCAGCGCGAGGCCGTGCAGGTCCTGGGCTACCTCTTCTACGTCGGCGATCGCCGCAGGACCGACCTGGCCTACCGCGACGAGTCCGGCGCGCAGGACGACTGGTTCCGCCTGCGCAACGAGGAAGCGCTCACGCCCGAGGCCATCGTGCGCCTGGCAGAGGCCACGCATGCGCGCTACGGCTTCGCCGACTTCAAGCTCAAGGGCGGCGTGCTGCGCGGCGAGGACGAGGTCGAGGCGATCCGCGCGCTGCACGAGCGCTTCCCGCAGGCGCGCGTCACGCTCGATCCCAACGGCGGCTGGCTGCTGAAGGATGCCGTGCGCCTCACCCGCGACCTGCACGGCGTGATGGCCTATGCCGAAGACCCGTGCGGCGCCGAGGGCGTGTATTCCGGCCGCGAGGTGATGGCCGAATTCCGCCGCGCCACCGGCCTGCCCACGGCCACCAACATGGTCGCCACCGACTGGCGCGAAATGTCTCACAGCCTGTCGCTGCAGTCGGTGGACATCCCGCTGGCCGACCCGCATTTCTGGACCATGGCCGGGTCGGTGCGCGTCGCACAGGTGTGCGAGGCCTTCGGCCTGACCTGGGGCTCGCACTCCAACAACCACTTCGACGTGTCGCTCGCCATGTTCACGCACGTGGCGGCCGCGGCGCCCGGCAAGGTCACGGCCATCGACACCCACTGGATCTGGCAGGACGGCCAGCACCTCACGCGCGAGCCCTACCGCATCGAAGGCGGGCAGATCCAGGTGCCGCAGCGCCCCGGCCTGGGGCTGGAGCTGGACATGGACGCAGTGGAGGCCGCGCACCGGCTCTACCTGGAGCACGGCCTGGGCGCACGCGACGATGCAGTCGCCATGCAGTACCTCGTGCCGGGCTGGCGCTTCGACAACAAGCGGCCCTGCATGGTCCGCTGAGGGGTTGCGGCACCGCCCGCCGGTTCGGGTGGATGCCCTACAGCCGCGCCAGGCAGGGCGCGATAGGGTCTCTTCGTTTCTTTCAGGAGACCCTTGCATGCTGAAGCTCAAGAACCCCGGCCTGCTGCGCGAGCAGGCCTTTCTGGACGGCCGGTGGGTGGACGCCGACGACGGCGGCACCATCGACGTGACCAATCCCGCCACGGGCGAATCCGTGGCCCGCGTGCCGCGCATGGGCGCGGCCGAAGCCCGCCGCGCCATCGAGGCCGCGAACCGGGCCTGGAGCCCCTGGCGCCGGCGCACGGCCAAGGACCGCGCCGCCATCCTGCGCCGCTGGAACGACCTCATGCTGGCGAACGCCGACGATCTGGCTGCCATCATGACCGCGGAGCAAGGCAAGCCGCTGGCCGAGGCCAAAGGCGAGATCACCTATGCGGCGTCCTTCATCGAATGGTTCGCGGAAGAGGGCAAGCGCGTGCACGGCGACACGCTCGCCTCGCCCGCTGCCGACAAGCGCATCGTGGTGCTCAAGGAGCCGATCGGCGTCTGCGCGGCGATCACGCCGTGGAACTTCCCCGCCGCGATGATCACGCGCAAGGCCGGCCCGGCGCTCGCGGCCGGCTGCCCGATGGTGCTCAAACCCGCCAGTGCCACGCCGCTCTCGGCGCTGGCCCTCGCGGTGCTCGCAGAGGAAGCCGGCGTGCCGCCCGGCGTGTTCAGCGTGCTCACCGGCGGCTCCAGCGACATCGGCGGCGAGATGACCTCCAACCCGCTGGTGCGCAAGCTCACCTTCACGGGCTCCACCGAAACCGGCCGCGCCCTGATGCGACAGAGTGCGGACACCATCAAGAAGCTCTCGCTGGAGCTGGGCGGCAACGCACCCTTCATCGTGTTCGACGATGCCGACCTGGACGCGGCCGTGCAGGGCGCCATCGCTTCCAAGTTCCGCAACGCCGGACAGACCTGCGTGTGCGCCAACCGCATCTACGTGCAGGCCGGCGTGTACGACGCTTTCGCGGACAAGCTGGCCGAGGCCGTGCGGCGCCTGAAGGTGGGCAACGGCATGGACGAGGGCGTGGAGCAGGGCCCGCTCATCGACGAAGCCGCCGTGAAAAAGGTGCAGGAGCACCTGAAGGACGCCGTGGCCAAGGGCGCGCGGGTCCTCACCGGCGGCAAGCCGCATGCGTTGGGCGGCACCTTCTTCGAGCCGACCGTGCTGGCCGATGCCACACCGCAGATGCAGCTCTCGCGCGAGGAAACCTTCGGCCCGGTCGCGCCGCTCTTCCGTTTCGACTCCGACGAGGAAGCCGTGCGGCTGGCCAACGACACCGAATTCGGCCTGGCGAGCTACTTCTACAGCCGCGACATCCAGCGCGTCTGGCGCGTGGCCGAATCGCTCGAGTACGGCATCGTGGGCATCAACACCGGACTGATCTCGAACGAGGTCGGCCCGTTCGGCGGTGTAAAGCAGTCGGGCCTGGGACGCGAAGGGTCGCACTACGGCATCGACGACTACGTGGTCATCAAGTACCTGTGCCTGGGGGGCATGGAGCCCTGATACTGCGTCGCGAAATGGACTGAAGGAATAGAATATCTATTCATTTATCTATTCATACGTCCATTCAAAATGTACTCCGACGCGTTGCGCCTGGCACTGCGGAAGGGGCCCCACACTGCGCGTGCGCTGTCTGAGCGCCTGCGCGTGAGCCAGCCGACCATCTCCCGGGCGATCGCAGTGCTGGGCGATGAGGTGCTGCGGCTGGGGCGGGCCCGATCTATTCAGTATGTGTTGCGGGATCTCTCGCGCGGGCATGCCGCCGTTCCCGTGCACCGCGTGGATCCCCAGGGGCGTGCGCACTGGCTGGGCGATCTGCTGCCGGTGCATCCAGAGGGTTATGTGATGCGCCAGGCCGATGGCGTGGTGCTGCACAGCGACGGTCTTCCGTGGTGGCTCTTCGACATGCGGCCCCAGGGTTATCTGGGGCGGGCATTTCTGCTTCGCCATGGTCGCGCCCTGGGACTTCCGCAGCGGCTCCCGGACTGGTCGGACAAGGATGTCATGCGCGCCCTCATCGCAGAGGGCGGTGATACGGTGGGCAACCTGCTGCTCGGCGATACCGCAGTCCACCAGTTCGTGCATGGTCCCGTCCCTGAACCGATCCCCCTGCCAGAGAAGGCTGCTGTGTACGCAGGGCTGGCCGATGCTGCAGCACGTGGCGAGGTGCCCGGATCCTCCGCTGGCGGGGAACAGCCGAAATTCACGGCCTTTGCCGAAACCCCCGCCGGCCCCCGGCATGTCCTGGTGAAGTTCACCGAGGCCGAGCCGAGCCCCGTGAGCGAGCGCTGGCGCGACCTGCTGCTGGCCGAGCATCTCGCTCTGAATGTCCTGTTGGAAGCTGGAATCCCGGCGTCCCGCACTGCCGTGATCGACCATGCGGGACAGCGGTTCCTCGAAGTGGAGCGATTCGACCGGGTGGGGGCGACAGGGCGCATCGGCCTGGTCTCGCTGGCCGCGCTGGACGCCGAATTCGTGGGCCAGGGCACAGGCGGCTGGCCGTCGATCGTTCAGGCGCTGGCTCGGCAGCGGTGCGTGTGCCCCGAAGCGGTGGAGATGACCAGCCGGCTCTGGGCCTTCGGCACGCTGATCGGCAATACAGACATGCACACCGGCAACCTCTCGTTCATTTCCGGGCAGGGGCGGCCGTATGAGCTCGCACCGGCCTACGACATGACTCCGATGGCGTTCGCGCCGCGCAGCGGTGGGGGCGTGCCGGCCGCGGTGCCTGACCCGGTCATCCTGCCCGGTGTGCCCTCGGGAACCTGGGGGGATGCCGTCCTGATGGCCCGTCAGTACCTGGCCGCGCTGCGTGGCGCTTCCGGTTTCAGCGATCGCTTCTCCGCCTGTGTGGACGCGCTGCAAACCCATGTGGATACGGCCGCCGCGCGCGTCGCACGGCTGGGTTAGCCCGTTGCAGGCGCAGGCCGGCGATCGCCGCTCAGCCCTCCACCAGCGCCAGGTACGCCCGCCGCGTCTCCGGCGATACCGATTCCACCAGCTGCTGGTGCGGCGTGCGGTGGCGGGCCACCATGCGCGCCGAGGCCACCGTCTTCGACTTGCAGAACCAGTGGCAGGTGTGCTGCATCAGCAGCAGCTCCGCCGTCAGCGTGAAGGCCTTGTCGCGCTGCGTGAGGCCGGCATCATTGCGCACGCCGCGCGCGATGCCCTGCGCATGGACCACGAACGCCTGCCGCAGGTCGAACGATGCCGCGGGAAACAGCTGCAGCGCGAAGGGCAGTGCCACCGGAATGCGGCTCACGCGCGTCTTCTCGGGCGGCACCTGCGAAAACTCCGCCGCGAAGCGCTGGAACTGCTCCGCCAGTTGCTGCTCCGTGGTGCGCAGCAACTGCCAGATCTGGTCGCGCCGCGCTTCTTCCTTCTCGCCGAGCGCTCGCAGGTAGCCCTCCAGCAGGTTCTCCATGAGCTTTTCGATCTGGTAGTTCGCCAGGTGGCGGGCCAGCAGGCCGATGCGGCGGCGCTGCTGCCGCAGGTTCAGCATGTGCACGCCGGCGGCGATGAGGGCCGCCATGATCAAGGTATCCATTCGGTGGGAGTGTCCAGGGAAGTGGGGGCGAAAAAAGCGGGCGTGCCGCGGGCTCACGCCCGGCGTCTTGCCGGCCTGCTCGGCATGCCGGAGGTTTCCGTCAGGCCCACGACAGCGCCGACAGGTCGTTGGCGAAGATGGGCATGTCCTTCCACAGGCCACGCAGGTTGCGGTTCGCCACCGTGGCCCATTGCGCCTGGTAGAGGAAGGCGTGGACGCAGTCCTCCGCCAGCAGGCGTTGCGCATCGCCCAGCAGCCGCGCCCGGTCGGCGGGCTGGGCCGTGTTCCTGATCTGCTCGTAGAGCGCGTCGAACCGCGGCGAACGGTATCCCCAGTAGTAGTCGGGCTTGGCGAAATTGCCCAGGTCGAAGGGCTCCACGTGGGAGATCAGCGTGAGGTCGTAGTTCTTGTTGGCATAGGTGCCGCTCAGCCACTGCGCCCATTCCACGTTGCGCGGCTTCGCCACGATGCCCACCTTGGCCAGCTGTGCAGCGATCACCTCGCCGCCCTGGCGCGCATAGGGTGTGGGGGGCAGCGTCAGCGTGAGTTCCAGCGGCGTCTTCACGCCGGCCTCGGCCAGCAGCCGCCGGGCCTTGTCGGGGTCGTAGGGGTTGATGCCCGTGGTGTCCACGTAGCCGAACGCGCCCGGTACGTAGTGGCTGCCGATGGGAACGCCCAGCCCGTCCGCGCCGCCCTGGATCACGGCCTTGCGGTCGATGGCCGCCGCGATGGCACGGCGCACGCGCACGTCGTCCAGCGGCTTGCGCTGGTTGTTGATCGCGAGGATGGTCTTGGCGCGGGAGCCGCTCACGATCACCTGGAAGCGCGGGTTGGCCTTGAACTGGGGCACGCTGCGCGGCGCCACGCGGGGGAACGCGTCCACGTCGCCCGCCATCAGGGCCGCCACCTGGGCGGCAGGATCGGAGATGAAGCGGAACACCGCGCGGCGTATCTTCGCCGTGCCCGGCGTGCGGTAGCCGTCCCACGCGGACAGCGTGACGGATGCCCCCTGGCTCCAGGCCGTGAACCGGTAGGGCCCCGTGCCCACCGGCCGCACGCCGTTGCCCTCCGCACTCGTGGGCTCCACGATCGCAGCGGTGGCCTGGCCGAGCAGGAACAGCAGGTCCGGATCGACTTCCTTGCTGACGACGGTCACCGTGTGCTCGTCCACCACCTGCGTGGCGAGGTTCGCGAAGGTGCGCTTGTCCTTGTTGGTGCTTCTCTCGCCGGCCGCACGGTCGAAGGAGTACTTCACCGCCGCGGCATTGAAGGGGGCGCCATTGTGGAATTTCACGCCCCTGCGCAGGTGGAACGTGATGGTCTTCAGGTCCGGCGAGATGTCCCACCGCTCCGCCAGCAGCGGGGAGGTACTGCCGTCGGGATTGATCCGGGTCAATGTCTCGAACACGTTGTAGAGCGTGATCTCGCCGATGGCAGATGCCGCACCGGATGTCGGATCCAGGCCCGGCGGTTCCAGCGTCATCGCGAGCACGACGCCGTCCTTGCGGGGCTGGGCCAGGGCAGGCAGCGGCAGTGCCAGCGGCGAGGCGGCGGCAGCGGCGAGGAGGGTGCGGCGGTCGATGGGCATGGGGTTCGTGTCTCCGGTCGGTCCGGGTGTGTTTGTACACCACGTGGCGCCTTCCGCCATGCTGGCTGCATCCCCGGGGCCGGGCGTCTCAGAGGAATGCACGCCTTTGCCGGTGCAGGGCGTCCCGGTCGATGCTGGCCTCCAGCCGTTCCAGGTCTGCGGTGGATATTCCCTCGCGGGCGAAGTGGGCCTTCCAGCCATCGACCGCGCGGGCCACCTCCCGAACCAGCTCGAGGGCCCGCGGTGCGCGGATGCCGAATTCGCTCAGTTCCGTGAGTGCGTTGTCGAGGCTCGATTCGGCGCCAGCCGTGCCGACCGACATGGCCTGGTAGCCCAGGTTCTGCAGCGTCGGCACCACGTCGTAGGCCGGCGAGAGTGCGTAGTAGCCGTCGAACTCCAGGCGCAGGCTGTGATTGCGTTCGTGGTCGTCGGTGTTGTCCATGAGGATGTTGAACACCATGCGCCTGAACAGCTCCTCGCGCTGCGCTGCCTGCGTGTCCGGATGGCCCAGGCGCAGAAGGACGGTGGCCAGGGCTCCGTAGCTCTCGCCCAGTCCGGTTCTGGCGAGGCATTCTTAGATATTACTCAATCGCCGTGTCGCCACAAATCTATGAATGAAAAATTGATTCATAGAAGAATGAAAAGGACGATTTACAGAGATCTATGAATACGATGAGTTATCCTCACGAACACTTGGCACCCTCGGAACGGCTGCCACCAGCTCCCGCGTATAGGAATGCGCGGGTGAGCGGAACAGCACGTCCGGCGCTCCCCGCTCCACGATGCGGCCTTCCTTGAGCACCACAACCTCGTCGCACAGGTGGCGGACCACGGCCAGATCGTGGCTGATGAGCAGGAAGGAGAGCCCGGCCCGCTCCTGCAGGTCCTGCAGCAGGTTGAGTACCTGGGCCTGCACGGAGACGTCGAGCGCGCTGACCGGCTCGTCGGCCACGACCAGGGCCGGGCGGGTGACGATGGCCCGCGCGATCGCGATGCGCTGGCGCTGGCCGCCGGAGAATTCGTGCGGATACTTGCCCGCGTCGGACGGGCGCAGGCCCACCTGCGCCAGCACTTCGGCCACGCGCTCGCGCTGCTGCGGGCGGGGCAGGCCTTCCAGCGCGGCCAGCGGTTCGGCCACGATGCGCTCCACGGTCATGCGCGGATCCAGCGAGCCATACGGGTCCTGGAACACCATCTGCACATCGCGCCGTGCCGCGCGCAGGTCCGCCGCACCAAGCGCGTGCAGATCGCGTCCCCGCAGCCGCACCTGGCCCGCGGTCGGCGTGTCCAGCGCCATCACGAGCCGCGCCAGCGTGGACTTGCCCGATCCCGATTCACCCACCACCCCCAGGCTGCGGCCCGGCGCCAGCGTGAAGTCCACGCCGTCCAGTGCCCGGAAGCGCGGGGCCGGAGTCCACAGGCGCTCGCGCGGCAGCGGGTAGTCGCGCACCAGGCCGCGCACTTCCAGCAGCGGTGCCGGCATCCCGGCGGCCTCCGCCGCTGCGCGGCCAGGGGTGTCCTGCCGGCTCACCGCCGTGCCTCCGCCGCGTGCGCAGCCTCGACGGCTTCCAGCCGGATGCAGCGCGCATGGTGCGCCGGCCCCACCTCCACCGGCTCCGGCAGGCCGGCGTCGCAGTCCGGCACCGTGAAGGCGCAGCGGCCCGCGAACGGACAGCCAGGCGGCAGTGCGCCGATCTCCGGCACCGTGCCGGGAATGGTCGGCAGCCGTGGCCGGCCGCCGCCCGCCGCGGCTGCACTTCCGGTGTCGTCCGTCCAGCGCGGCCGCGCGGCGAACAGCCCGCGCGTGTAGGGATGGGCGCGGTGCGCGAACACCTCGCGCGTCGGGCCGTCCTCGACCACGCTGCCGCCGTACATCACCAGCACCCGGTCCACGTTCTGCGCGACCACGCCCAGATCGTGCGAGATCAGCACCAGCGCCATGCCCCGCTCGGCCACGAGCCCCGCGATCAGTTCCAGGATCTGGCGCTGCACGGTGGCATCCAGCGCAGTCGTCGGTTCGTCGGCGATCAGCACATCCGGCCCGCAGGCCAGCGCCATCGCGATGGTGATGCGCTGGCGCTGCCCGCCCGAGAATTCATGCGGATAGGCGTCGAAGCGGTGTGCTGCCCGCGGTATGCCCACCCGGTCCAGCAATGCCACCGCCTGTGCGCGCGCGTCGGCACGTCCCAGGCCGAGATGCCGCCGCAGCGGCTCGGCCACCTGCGCGCCGATGGTATGCACGGGATTGAGCGCCGTCATCGGCTCCTGGAACACCATCGCGATGCGCCGCCCGCGCAGGCGCGCCAGCTCGGCGTCGGGCAGGTCCAGCAGGTCCTGGCCGTCGAAGCGCACGCGGCCCGCGGCCCGGGCGCCTTCGGGCAGCAGGCCCATCAGCGCCATCGCGGTGAGCGACTTTCCGCAGCCCGATTCGCCCACCAGGCCGAGCGTACCGCCGCGTGCGAGCGTGAAATCCACCCCGCGCACCGCGCGCGCCATGCCATGGCGGGTGGGCAGGTCCACCTGGAGGCCGCGCACCTCGAGCAGGGCGCCCGGGGAGGGCGTCGGGGAGGAGGGGAGGCGCGTCCCGGAAGTCACTGGCGGTCCTTGTTCGTTCAGCGGTGGCGCGACAGGCGTGGATCGAGCAGATCGCGCAGTCCGTCGCCCAGCAGGTTCAGCCCCAGCACCGCCAGCGCGATCGCCAGCCCGGGCCACACGGCCAGCAGGGGGGCCTGGTACATCAGCGTCTGCGCCTCGCTCAGCATGCGGCCCCAGGAGGGCTGTGGCGGCTGCGTGCCCAGGCCCAGGTAGGACAGGGCGGCCTCGGCCAGGATCGCCAGTGCGAACTGGATCGTCGCCTGCACGGTCAGCACGGCGGCGATGTTGGGCAGCACATGCTCCAGCGTGATGCGCCACGGGCCCTTGCCGCACGCGCGCGCCGCCATCACGTACTCCCGCGCCCAGACGGCCCTGGCCGAGGCGCGCGCCACGCGCGCGAAGGTCGGGATGTTGAAGATGCCGATGGCGATGATCGAATTCACCACGCCGGGGCCCCAGACGGCGGTCAGCATGATGGCCGAGAGGATGGCGGGAAACGCGAACGTGAAATCCGCCAGGCGCATCACCGCCTCTTCCACCCAGCCCCGCCGGGCCGCGGCCAGCAGTCCGAGCGCCGTGCCGGCCGTGAGCCCGATGCCCACCGCGATCACGCCCACCAGGATCGAATTGCGCGCGCCCACGAGCAGCAGCGATGCCACGTCGCGCCCGTACGCATCCGTGCCCAGCCAGTGCGCGGCTCCGGGCGCCTGGAGGGCCGATCCCATGTCCATGTCATAGGGCGAGCCGGGCGTCCACACGAAGGACAGCCCCGCCGCCAGCGCCATCAGCAGCGTCAGCGCGGCGCCGAGGGCGAAGCTGGGATGCCGCAGCGCACGGAGCAGCCCGTCCATTGCCATGGCGGGGCGGGTGGCGGCAGGCCCGGGGGCGTGGATCGGTGCGCGCATCAGAGTCCGCCCGCTTTCACGCGGGGATCGATCGCCGCGTAGAGCAGGTCCACGGCGAAGTTCACCAGGATCACCATGGCCGCCAGCAGCATCACGCAGTTGCGCACCACGACGAGGTCGCGGTTCGCGATCGACTGGAAGATCAGCCGGCCCAGTCCCGGCAGGTAGAAGACGTTTTCCACCACGATGGTGCCGGCCAGCAGGTTGGCGAACTGCAGCCCCATGACGGTGACCACGGGAATCATCGCGTTGCGCAGCACGTGGCCCCACAGCGCCGAACGCCGAGAGAGGCCCTTGGCCCGCGCCGTGCGCACGAAATCCTCGCGCAGCACCTCCAGTACCGCGGAACGCGTGATGCGCGCGAGGATGGCGGCCTGCACCACCGCCAGCGACACGGCAGGCAGCAGCAGCGCCTGCAGCGCCGCGAGCGGACCGCCGCCCGATGCTTCCGTCCAGCCGGGAAACCCTCCCGCAGAGAACCACTGCAGCTTCACCGAGAACAACAGGATCAGCAGGATCGCGAACCAGAAATTGGGGATGGCGATGCCGATCTGCGCCAGCCCCATCACCCCCACGTCGCCCCAGCGGCGATGGCGGGATGCCGCGTACACCCCCGCCAGCAGCGCGAGCACGGCCGTGATCGCCATTGCCATCACCGCCAGCGGCACCGTCAGCGCCAGGCGTTCCAGGACCAGGTCGCGCACGGGCGTGCCGTAGGCCAGGCTGGTGCCCATGTCGCCCGACAGCAGGCCGCCGATCCACTGCATGTAGCGCAGCGGCGCGGGCTGGTCCAGCCCCAGCCGGGCTGCCAGCGCCGCCACCGCCTCGGGCGATGCGTCGGGGCCCATCATCACCTGTGCGGCATTGCCGGGCAGGATCTCCAGCACCAGGAACACGACCACCGACGCCCCGGCGAGGGTGGCGGCGAACGTGAGCAGGCGCTTGAGCAGGAACGGTCCCATGGAGAGGCGGTCGAGGGGCGTGGGCGGAAAGGCGCAGCATAGCGGCAAACACGCCGGGGCCCTCCGTCCAGGGCGGGGGCGGCGGCCCCTGGCGCGGCATGGGGATGGCGGGCTGGGATAATCCTCCCATGACGTCCGTTTCCCGCACGCCCGCCGTGCTCCGCTCCGCCCGGAGGCACCCATGGCCCTGATGATCACCGACGAGTGCATCAACTGCGACGTGTGCGAGCCCGAATGCCCCAACCACGCCATCTACCTGGGCGAGGCCACCTACGAGATCGATCCGGACAAATGCACGGAGTGCGTGGGGCACTTCGACGAGCCGCAGTGCGTGCAGATCTGCCCCGTGGCCTGCATCCCGGTGAATCCCCGGCACGTCGAAAGCCGCGAGACGCTCATGGAGAAGTACCTGCGCCTCACCGGAGCGGCAGCGGGTGCGGGGGCTGTGGAACGCCCCTCTGGACTCCCCGAGTAGCGCGCGTGGCCCTGCACCGCGGCGCGAACCTGCCTACGGGTTGCCGGAAGCCGCTGGCGCGTCCACTGGCGCCGCGGCCGGCCGCGGGGGCTTCGGCCGTGGCGGTTTGGTCGTGTGCACCAGCAGCGTGGCCTTGTCCATCTCGCCGGCCAGCATGGCGGGCGCAGCCTTCAGCGAATGGGCGATGCTGTCCTCGATCAGCGTGCGGTGGTCGGGCGACGGCTTCTTGAGCACCCAGTTCGCCACCTCGGCCTTCACCCCCGGGTGTCCGATCCCGATGCGCAGGCGCCAGTAGTCCGGCGAACCCAGCTGGGCATGGATGTCGCGCAGGCCGTTATGCCCCGCATGGCTGCCGCCGCGCTTGAGCTTGACCTGCCCCGGCACGATGTCCAGTTCATCGTGCGCCACCAGGATTTCCTGCGGCTGGATCTTGAAGAAGCGGGCCAGCGCGGCCACCGACTTGCCCGAGAGGTTCATGAAGGTCTGCGGCTGCAGCAGCCACACGCTCTGCCCGTTCACGCTCGCGCGGGCGGCGAAGCCGTGGTAGGCCCGCTCGGGCACAAGGTGCACCTTCAGCTCGCGGGCCAGCCCGTCGATCCACCAGAAGCCCGCGTTGTGCCGCGTGGCGTCGTAATCCGGCCCGGGATTGCCCAGGCCCACAAACAGTTTGATCATGGTGCACGCGATTATCCGGGGAGCGCCCCCAGGCGCTCCAAAAAGCAACGGCCCACGCGCTTGGAAGCGGTGGGCCGTGTGGCCGGCGAGGGCGGCCCGCCGGGGGGGCTGCCTTCGGTCAGCGGGCAGGAATTACTTCTTGCCCTTCTTGGCGGGAGCGGGAGCCGGAGCGGCAGCGCCTTCGGCCGGAGCCTCGACTTCGGCCACCGGGGGCACCACGGACACCAGCACGGGGTTCTGCTGGCCACCGCGCACCACGGGGGACACGCCGCGGGGCAGCTTGATGTCCTTCAGGTGCAGGGAGCGGCCCTTTTCCAGCTTGCTCAGGTCCACGTTGATGAACTCGGGCAGGTCGGACGGCATGCAGGACACGTCCAGTTCGGTCGCCACGGGGTTGACCATGCACTTGTCGATCTTCACGGCCGGCGATTCCTCCGCGCCCGAGAAGTGGAGCGGCACCTTCATGTGCAGCTTGGTCTTCTCGTCCACGCGCTGGAAGTCGATGTGCAGGACCAGCTGCTTGTACGGGTGGTACTGCACGTCGCGCAGCAGCACCTTGCTGGACTTGCCGGCCAGTTCCATGTCCAGCACGCTGGAGTGGAAGGCTTCCTTCTTCAGGGCGTGCCAAAGGGCGTTGTGGTCCACCTCGATGAGTTGGGGTTCGGCGGAACCGCCATAGACGATGCCGGGCGTTTTGCCCGAATTGCGCAGACGGCGGCTCGCACCCGTACCTTGCTTTGCGCGCTCAAAAGCGACGAAGTTCATGTTTCACTCCTGTGGGGGCCTGCCGCGACCAGCGGGCCCTGCGTTGACAAAGACCCACGCCATCAAGGCGGCAGGCCGTAAAGGTTCCCGAACGCGCAAGCCTCCCGAAGGAGGCTTGGCATCAACTGCCACGCTCGAAGGCGGGGGCAGGGGAGGATGGAATCCTCAGTCCGAGAACAGGCTCATCACCGACTCTCCCTTGGCGATGCGCTGGATCGTCTCGGCGATCAGCGGTGCCACGGAGAGCTGGCGAATCTTGGCGCATCCCTTCCCGGCTTCGCTCAGGGGGATGGTGTTGGTGACGACCACTTCGTCGAGCGCGTCGCCCTGGGAGATGCGGTCGATGGCGGGGCCCGAGAAGATCGGGTGCGTGCAATAGGCATACACCTTCTTGGCACCGCGCTCCTTGAGGACCTCGGCCGCCTTCACGAGGGTGCCGGCCGTGTCGATCATGTCATCCATGATCACGCAGTTGCGGCCTTCGATCTCGCCGATCACGTGCATCACTTCGGAGACGTTGGCCTTCGGGCGGCGCTTGTCGATGATGGCCAGGTCGCAGCCGAGCTGCTTGGCCAGCGCACGCGCGCGCACCACGCCGCCGACATCGGGCGACACGACGATGAGGTCTTCGTAGTTCTTCTGGCGCAGGTCGCCGAGCAGCACGGGGGACGCATAGATGTTGTCCACCGGGATGTCGAAGAAGCCCTGGATCTGGTCGGCGTGCAGGTCCATGGTCAGCACGCGGGCGACGCCGACGGCCTGCAGCATGTTGGCCACGACCTTGGCGGAGATCGGCACGCGCGTGGAGCGCGGGCGGCGGTCCTGGCGGGCATAGCCGAAGTAGGGAATCACGGCACTGATGCGTTCGGCAGATGCGCGCTTGAGCGCATCGACCATGATCAGCAGTTCCATGAGGTTCTCGTTCGTGGGAGCGCAGGTGGACTGCACCACGAACACGTCGCGGGCACGGACGTTCTGTTTGATTTCCACGGTGACTTCTCCGTCGGAGAAGCGTGCCACATCGATGGCGCCGAGGCTCGTGCCGAGATGCCGGGCGATATCAGCGGCCATGCCTGGGTTGGCATTGCCGGTGAAAATCATGAAGTCGGGGTGGTTGGCTTGCATGCGAGACCCAGCAGTCTGAAGTAAATGCCCGAAGCGGAAAGCTTTGGCAGGGGAAGAAGGATTCGAACCTTCGCATGCCGGAATCAAAATCCGGTGCCTTAACCAGCTTGGCGACTCCCCTACACAGGTTGACTGCCTGATGGCAATCCACCTCAATCTTCATCTGCTGCCCACCCTGCGAGGGGGTGGAGCCTCAGATTATCACATACTTTTGCCCTCCATCCGGTGGGCAGATCGAATAAATCGATCGCATGTGTCATTTGCGCAAACACCGCACTTCCCGAGCCGGTCATTCGTGCCTGCAATCCCTTGTGCTCCAGCCAGCGGATGGCTTCGGACACTTCGGGGCAGAGCATTTCTGCGACCGGCTGCAGAACGTTTTTACCAAATTGGTAGTGTGCTGCAGCAAAGCCTGAGATTGTAGCACGCTCTGAATTGCGTTCCAGCGAAGGAGACGAAAAAATCGATCTCGTATCCAGTCCGGCTTCGGGCTTGACCACCACGAACCGGCTCTCCGGCAGCGCGTGCACGTTCTCGAGCGGCGTGATTGTCTCACCGATTCCCTCGACCCAGGCGTTCCTGCCGCGCAAAAAGAAGGGAATGTCGGCGCCCAGCGACAGTCCGATGCGCTCGAGCGCCGCCCGGCCCAGTCCCAGGTCCCAGAGCCGGTTGAGGGCGAGCAGCGTGGTCGCCGCATCCGACGAGCCACCGCCCATGCCGGCCTGCGCGGGGATGGACTTTTCCAGGATGATGTGCACGCCTTTCCGCGTGCCCGTGGCCTCCTGCAGCGCGCGGGCCGCGCGGGTGCAGAGGTCGTCGGCCGGCAGCCCGGCGCCCATGTCCTCCCGGCTGATCCCGCCGCCCGGGCGCAGTTCGAAATGCAGGGTGTCGCACCAGTCGATCAGCATGAAGGCCGACTGCAGCAGGTGGTAGCCATCGGGCCTGCGCCCGGTGATGTGCAGGAACAGGTTGAGCTTGGCCGGGGCGGGCAGGTCGTGGAGCGCGCGCATGGATCGGCTCAGCGGTCCAGCACGATGCGCAGCGTGGCCTCCGGCAGCGGACTCTGGCGCCGGGCGGTCAGCCGGCCGTCTTCCAGCCTGCTGGTATCGACCGTCCAGCCGGGCACTGCCACGGCGTCGCCATCGAGCCAGGCGAAGAGCGCGGCGACGGGCAGGGCGCTGCCCGTCAGCTCGAGCACCAGCGCGTCGAGCGATGCGGACGTTCGGCGCTCGCCGCCCTTTTGCAGCACGGCGCCGGCAGGCGACCACTCCAGGGTGGCGAGCACGTTGCCCAGGGGATTCAGGAGCACGAGTTCTCCCTGCTGCGGTCCACCGCTCAGCTCGAACCCGGCGCTGACAGGGTTCACTGCGGGGTCATCCACCTGCAGCGCCATGCGGCCGTTCCATTGCCGGGTACCCGCCTGCTCCGCGGTCCTGGGCGGGCGGGGCGGGCTGGCGCATCCCGCCAGCACCAGGGCGCATCCGGCCAGGGCCCCGACCAGGCTGCGGCGCAACGGCACCGCCGGCAAGGGCGTCGCCCTCACGGGGTAGCCTTCAGCCGCTTGATGGTTTCCTGCAGCGTTTCATTGTTCTTGTTCAGCTGGAGCCCGGTGCGCCAGACATCCAGGGCCCTGGAACGCTCTCCCATGGTCCACAGCACCTCGCCCAGGTGGGCCGCGATCTCGGGGTCCGGCTGGCGCTGGAAGGCATCGCCCAGCAGCCGCGCCGCCTCGGCATGGTTGCCCAGGCGGAACTCCACCCAGCCCAGGCTATCGGTGATGAACGGGTCCTTGGGCGCGTAGGTCAGGGCCTTCTGGATCAGCTGCCGGGCCTCCTGCAGGCGGATGCCGCGCTCGGCCAGCGAATAGCCGAGCGCGTTGTAGGCGTGGTGGTAGTCGGGGCGCTTTTCGATGATCTGGCGCAGCAGCCGCTCCATGCCGGCCAGGTCGCCGGCCTTCTCGGCCAGCATGGCCTGGTCGTATGCCAGGTCGTAGTCCTCGGGCGCCATGGCGACGGCCTTGCCCTGCACCTCGAACGCCTGCTGGTACTGCCTGGCGTCACGCAGCAGTTGCGCCTCGGCCACGAGCTTCTGGCGTTCTTCCAGCGGATTGCGGGCGGGAAGACGGCGGATCAGGGCAATGCCTTCGTTCAGCTTGCCCTGGCGTGCCAGCAGCGAAGCGCGCCGCGTCTGGGCGGCGAGGAGTTCGGACGAGTTCTCGATCCTGGCCAGCCAGGCTTCCGCCTGAGCGAGGTCGCCGCGTTTTTCGGCGATCTGCGAGCGCAGCAGGTAGGCCTGGCCGATGGCGGCCTTGCGCGGATCCGTGGGCGGATAGGACTGCAGGAGGCGTTCGAACTGCTCCAGCGCCGCGTCGGCTTCCTGCAGCCGGTCGGACTGCAGGGCCAGGGTCGCCTTCAGCAGCCAGGCCTCGGCCATGTCCGGCGCCTCCCGCGTGAGCAGGTCCAGCTGCGTCCCTGCCTCGGAGTAGCGCTGCAGGTTGAGGAGGACGCCCGCATAGGCCATGCGGATCTCCGGCTGGGGCTTGCCGCCCATGTAGCGGGCCACCAGCGGCTCGGCCTCGGCTTCTCCCGCCTCCATGAGCTGCAGCGAGAGCAGCGCCGCGGCGTCCAGCGTGGGTTCCTGTTCCAGGGCATGGCGGGCGGCCTCGAGCGCGCCCTTGCGGTCGCCGGCAGCGAGCCGCATCCGTCCCAGCGCCGTCCAGGCGAGCGGGCCGGCCGCCGGGTTCTGCAGTTGCTCTGCCAGGGCCTTCTCGACGATGGCGGCAGCGGCTGCCTTGTCCGGTGCGCGTCCATACAGTTGCGGAATGGCCTGGAGGGTCAGCAGCCGGTCCTTCGCCGGGGACTGCGCCAGTTCCTGCCGCAGCAGGTCGCCCGTCTCGGGGATGCGGTTGAGCGCGATGAGGATCTGCAGCACGTAGCGATTGGCTTCGCGCGACTGGGGCTGGGCTTCCTTCCAGGCGCGCGCGGCCGCCAGGGCGTATTCGCCGGAACGCGATTGCAGCGCGATCTCCGTCGCGCGCCGGTAGAGCTGGGCGTCGCCGCTGCGCCGGGCCGCCTCGAGCATGAGGGCATAGCCCGTGCCGGGGTCTCCCTGGCTGGTGCTCAGTTCACCGACGAGGATGTCGTAGAACAACTCTGCGTCCAGGGCCGCGCGGGCTTCGCTGTTGGGAATGTTCTCCACCTGCAGTTCCGCCTGCGGGGCTCGCGCGGGCGGAGGTGGGGGAGCAGCCGGTGCCGCGAAAGAGGGCGCCGCGACGGCACACAGTGCGCACAGGAATGCGGCACTCCGAAGTCGATGTGATTGCTCCATCGACCCATAATAATCCATGCCAGATACAGTTTCCGGAGCCCGACCATATGCCTGAGTTGCCCGAGGTGGAAGTCACGCGCCGCGGCATCGCGGACGCCATGGCGGGTGCGGTGATCGAATCCGTGGTCCTGGGAAAGTCGCTGCGCTGGCCGCTGGGCTGCGCGCCCGAAGACCTGCACGGTCTGCGCGTGGTGGCCGTGCGGCGCCGCGGCAAATACCTGCTGGTGGACCTGGACCGCGGCATGCTGCTGATCCATCTGGGCATGTCCGGGAGCCTGCGCTTCGACCGGAGTGCCGAGTCGCCCGGCGCGCACGACCATTTCCTCATGGCCACCAGCCGGGGCACGCTGCGCCTGAAGGACCCGCGCCGCTTCGGGGCCGTTGTCTGGGCGGATTCCGAGACGAGTCCGCAGGCGGTGAAGCTGCTGGGCCGGCTCGGGGTGGAACCGCTCGGCGATACCTTCACGCTGGAGGGCTTCGTGGCGGCGCTGCGGGCCAGCCGGCTGCCCGTCAAGCAGTTCCTGCTCGGCGGCAGGGCGGTGGTCGGTGTCGGCAATATCTATGCGTCCGAGGCGCTGTTCCTGGCCGGCATCCGGCCGACGGCGCGTGCCTCGTCGATCGGGCCGCTGCGTGCCCGGCGCCTGCACGAGGCCATCCGCACGGTGCTGGCGCGGGCGGTGGAGCGCGGCGGCAGCACGCTGCGGGACTTCGCCGGCGTGGATGGCAACGCCGGGCATTTCCAGCTCGAAGCCCACGTCTATGGGCGCGAGGGCCTGCCGTGCCGTACCTGCGGAACGCCGATACGCTCCATGCGGCAGGGGCAGCGCAGCACGTACTATTGCATCCGCTGCCAGCGGCCCTGATTTGGGCGGGCAATCCCGCCCGGGGTGCTGATATATTTTGCATGTGCCTGCAGGGCAGCAGCGCAGCATCCACCTCCAGGAGCACCGTGGGACCTTCTTTCAACGAGCAATTCGACCAGCATGGCGCCTGGCGGCGCGCTTTCGCGCTGCAGCTGAAGCACCTGGGGGAATGGATGTCGTCCCATGCCCTCATGGATGCGGCCATCGAGGAAAAGCTGCGCCGCCTGGAAGACCAGGTGCGCAGCGACAAGGTCATGGTCGCATTCGTCGCGGAGTTCTCGCGTGGCAAGTCCGAACTCATCAACGCGATCTTCTTCGCCGACTATGGCCGCCGCATCATGCCGGCCAGTGCAGGGCGCACCACCATGTGCCCGACCGAGCTCGGGTACGACCCGTCGCTGCCCAACAGCCTGAGGCTGCTGCCCATCGAGACACGCATGCAGCCCCAGGGCCTGGCCGAATGGCGGCTGCGGCCGGACCAGTGGAGCGAAGTCCCGCTGAATGTCGGCGATGCCGAGCAGCTCGCCCAGGCCATCGAGAAGGTTTCGGAAGTGCGCCGGGTCACGCAGGACGAGGCGCGCGCCCTCGGCTTCTGGCACGACGACCAGCCGCAGGAAAATCCCGTGCCCGACGCGAAAGGGCTGGTGGAAGTGCCGGCGTGGCGCCATGCGCTGATCAACATTCCCCATCCCCTGTTGCGGCAGGGCCTGGTCATCCTGGACACCCCCGGCCTCAACGCCGTGGGCGCGGAGCCCGAGCTCACCATCAATCTCATCCCGCAGGCCCATGCCGTGGTGTTCATCCTGGGCGCGGATACCGGCGTCACGCGGTCGGACCTGGAGATCTGGCGCCAGCATGTGGCGCCGTCCGTGGGCCATGCGGATGCGCAGCTGGTGGTGCTCAACAAGATCGATACCTTGTGGGACACGCTGAATTCCCCGACCCAGGTGCAGGAGCAACTGGATCGCCAGCGCCTGGCCTCCGCCGACATGCTGGGCGTGGCGCCTGACCAGGTGTTGCTGGTGTCCGCCCAGAAGGGCCTGGTGTCCAAGATCCACTGCGACGACGTGCTGCTGGAATCGAGCGGATTGCCGGCGCTGGAGGATGCGCTGGGGCAGGGCGTGATGGGCAAGCGCCAGGCCATCCTGCGTTCGGCCGTGACGGCCGGCGTGGCGTCCCTGCGCTCGGAAGCGGGCCGCACGATCAATATCCGCCGCCGCGATCTCGACGACCAGATGCTGGAGCTGCGCAGCCTGCGCGGCAAGAATGCATCGGTGATCGAGTCCATGCGCGTACGCATCGAGCAGGAGCAGCGCGAATTCGACGCCAGCGCCGCCAAGATCCAGGCGGTGCGCGCCGTGCACCTGAAGCTGCTGCGCGACATCTTCCATGACCTGGGTGCGCGCTCGCTGAAGGCGGAGATGACGTCGCTGGTCGAGACCCTCCAGCAAAAGGGGCTGAAGCTCGGGGTCCGCAAGGTGTACGCGGAGACGTTCGAGCGGCTGCGCGCCATCATGGACAAGGCCCAGGCCTCCGCCACCGAGATCCACGCCATGCTGGGGGGAACGTTCCGCCAGCTCAATGCGGATTTCGGCTTCTCCCTGCAGGTACCCGCCACGCCCCGGCTCGATGGTTTCCTTGCCGAGATCCAGCAGATCGAGGGCCGCCACCTGCAGTACATCGGCGTGGGCAACACCCTGCGTCTGGCGCAGCCCGATTTCACCCACCGCCTCGTGCGGGCGCTGGGAATGCGTCTGCGCACCGTGTTCGAATCGGCCGCGAACGACCTGGAGCTGTGGAGCAAGTCCGCCACGGCGCAACTCGACGCGCAGTTGCGCGAGCGCAAGCGCAGCTTCGCCCGGCGCATCGAGGCGGTGGACCGCATCCAGCATGCCGCCAGCGGCCTCGTGGAGCGCATCGCGGAGATCGAGCAGGCCGAGCAGGAACTCGCGCAGCTGGAGGCGCGCCTGCACGAGCTGACGGAGCAACTGGCCTCCCTGCCCGCGGAAAACGGCAAGCCGCAGCCCCGGACGCCGCTGTCCGCATGAAGCGCGCGTCCCCCGATATCGCCACCGAAGTGGTGCGTTGGCAGGCCGTGCATGGCCGCAACCACCTGCCATGGCAGCAGACGCGCGACCCCTACCGGGTCTGGCTGTCCGAAATCATGCTGCAGCAGACGCAGGTCAGTACGGTACTGGACTACTACACCCGGTTCCTGGCCCGGTTCCCCGACGTGCGCGCCCTGGCCGCGGCGCCTGAGGACGATGTCATGGCCCTTTGGAGCGGCCTGGGCTACTACAGTCGGGCCCGCAATCTGCACCGGTGCGCCAGGGAGGTCGTGGACCGGTACGGCGGGGAGTTTCCGCGCTCCGCCGAGGCCCTGGCCGGCCTGCCCGGCATCGGCCGTTCCACCGCCGGTGCGATCGCCTCCTTCTGCTTCGCGGAGCGCGTGCCCATTCTGGACGCCAACGTCCGGCGGGTGCTCACGCGGGTGCTCGGCTTCGATGCCGACCTGGCCGTCGCCCGCAACGAGCGTGACCTGTGGGATCGCGCCAGCGAGTTGCTGCCGCTCGACGACCTGCATGAATCCATGCCCCGCTACACGCAGGGCCTGATGGACCTGGGTGCGAGCCTCTGCACGCCGCGCGAGCCCGCCTGCATTCTCTGCCCCCTGCAGCCGCAGTGCGTGGCGGCCCGGGCCGGCAATCCCGAGGATTACCCTGTGCGCACGCGCAAGCTGCAGCGGCGGGCGCAGGCGTGGTGGTTTCCGCTGCTGCACGACGGCGAGGGGCGCCTCTGGCTGCAGCGCAGGCCTTCCGAGGGCATCTGGGCCGGCCTGCATTGCCCGCCCATGTTCGACAGCCGGGAGGAGGCGGGGGACTGGCTGGCGCAGCGGGGCGTGGTCCGCCCGCCGCGGGAACTGGATGCCGTATTCCATGTCCTCACGCACCGGGACCTGCACCTGCATCCCCTGCTGGTGCGCGGGCCGGAAACTGTCGCGCCCGGCCGGGCCGAAGCCGGGCAGGAGGGAGGCTGGTACACGGCCGCGCAATGGAAGGCGCTGGGATTGCCGGCCCCCGTGCGCAAGCTCCTGGAACAATTGCGGCTGCCCGCCGCGGCAGCCCTGGAAGCCTGAGCCGGGACGCCCGGGCAAGGCCCGCGCCTAGCGTCCGTCGAGTTCCCGGTGGCGTCGCAGCGTCGTCCAGCGGTCGGAAAATTCCGCCGCAAGTTGCTCGACGAGATAGACGGACCGGTGCTGCCCGCCCGTGCAGCCGATCGCCACCGTGACATAGCTGCGGTGGTTCTGCGCCAGCGGCTCGAGCCAGTGCCCCAGGAAGCCGGAGATGTGCTCGCGCATCTGCAGCACTTCCGGAGCCTGTTCCAGGTAATGCACCACCGGCTGGTCCTTGCCCGTGAGGTGGCGCAGGCCGGGCTCGTAGTGCGGGTTCGGCAGCATGCGCACGTCGAAGACATAGTCCGCGTCCACCGGCACGCCCCGCTTGAACGCGAACGACTGGAACACCAGGGTCAGCTGCCCGGGCAGCGCGGGCATCAGGCTCTTCACATAACCCTGCAGCTGCGCGGCGCGGATGGCACTGGTGTCGATGACATGCGACTGTTCGCGCAGGTCGGCAAGCAGTTCGCGCTCGAGTTCGATGGTTTCCAGGAGCGCATGCGGCTCGCCATACCACTCATCGCGGGACAGCGGATGGCGGCGGCGTGTTTCCGAGAAGCGGCGCACCAGCGTGTCCGTCGTGGCATCCAGGAACAGCGAATGCACGGTCACGCCTTCCGCGCGCAGGCGGCGCAGCTGCTGCGGCACCAGGGGCAGCGCCGTCGCGCTGCGCACATCCATGGCGATGGCCACCCGGTTGCCGTGGTGCTGGTGCTCCAGCGCCACGAAGGCCGCGAGCAGTTCGGGGGGCAGGTTGTCCACGCAGTAGTAGCCCGCGTCTTCCAGCGCGTGCAGCGCCACGGACTTGCCGGAGCCCGACATGCCCGTGATCAGCACGATCTCCAGGGTGTCGGCCGTCATGCCCGGACTCCCTTGGCTGCCGCTCGGCTGTTGTCCAGCATCTCGCGGGCGTGCGCCAGGGTGGCCGCCGAAGCGCGCTCGCCGCCGAGCATGCGCGCCATTTCCTGGATGCGGCGGTCGCCTTCCGCGGCCGCGACGGTGCTGACCGTCCCCTGCTGGCGGGAGCGCTTGGACACGACCAGGTGGTGGTCCGCGCACGCGGCCACCTGTGGCAGGTGGGTCACGGCCAGCACCTGCCGGTCGCGGCCGAGCCGCTGCATCAGCTGGCCCACGGTTTCCGCAACGGAGCCGCCGACGCCGGAATCGACCTCGTCGAAGATCAGCGTCGGCGCTTCGCCCAGGCGGCTCGTGGTCACCGAGATCGCCAGCGAGATGCGCGACAGCTCGCCGCCCGAGGCCACCTTGCCGATCGGGCGCGGCGTCACTCCCTGGTGGCCCGCCACCAGGAACGCCACGCTGTCCAGCCCGTGCGGGCCCGGCTCGGCCTGCGTGTCCAGCGCCACGTCGAAGCGGCCGCCCTTCATGCCCAGGCCCTGCATGGCCTGCGTGATGGCGCGCGCGAGCTGTGGAGCGGCCTTGGCGCGCTTCTGCGAAATCTCCCGGGCCGCCTGCATGTAGGCGGCTTCGCTCCGGCGGGCCTGCTCGGCCAGGGCCTCCACGTCCGAGGCCCCGTCCAGGCGGGCAAGTTCTTCCTCCCAGCCGGCGAGCAGCGCGGGCAGGTCCTGGGGCTGGCGCTTGAAGCGCCGAGCCAGCGACATCCAGAGCCCCATGCGCGCATCCAGCGTTTCGAGCCGGTCCGGATCCACGTCGGTGTGGCGCAGGTAGGCCTGGAGCGAATGTGCCACGTCCGATGCCTGGGCCAGGCAGGACGCCAGCACGTCCAGCATGGACTGGAACTGTGGGTCCAGCGACGCCTTGGCTTCCAGCAGGCCGCGGGCGCGCACCAGCGGGCCGTGCGCGCCCGATTCGTCGTCCTCCAGCGCCCCCAGCGCCGCCTGTGCCGTGTCGATCAGCGCCTGCGCATGCGACAGGCGCGTGTGCTGCGCGTTCAACTCTTCCCATTCGCCATCGGCGGGGGCGAGCTTCTGCATCTCCGCGATCTGCCACTGGAGCCGGTCGCGTTCCTGCTGGATGTCGTTCTGGCCCGCGATGGCGGCATCCAGTGCCTTGCGGTCGTCGCGCCATCGCGTCCAGAGGGGCTGCAGGCCTTCCGGGCGGATGCCGCCGTACGCATCCAGCAGGCCGCGCACCGCGTCCGCGCGCGTGAGGCTCTGCCAGGCGTGCTGGCCGTGGATGTCGAGGAGGTGGGAGCCCAGGGTGCGCATCTGCGTCGCGGTCACCGGCACTCCGTTGATCCACGCGCGGCTCTTGCCCTGGGTGTCGATGGTGCGGCGCAGCAGCAGGCCGTCTTCCGGAGGAATGCCCGCATCGTCCAGCCAGGCCGCGATGGCGGGAGTGCCGTCGAACTCCGCGCACAGGTCGGTGGACGCAGCGCCTTCCCGGACCACGCCCGGATCGGCGCGCGCACCCAGCAGCAGCTGCAGGGCATCGATGAGGATGGACTTGCCGGCGCCGGTCTCGCCGGTCAGGACGGTGAATCCGGAATGAAGGTCCAGCTCGAGGGACTCGACGATCACGAAATCACGCAGCGCAATCCGCTTCAACGCCATGCTCAGTAGCCTCCTTCGTTCCAGCGGAGCTTCTTGCGCAGCGTGGCGAAGTAGTTCCAGCCGCGCGGATGGAGAAAGCGCGCCCGGTAGTCCGAGCGCTGTACCAGGATGCGGTCGCCGTGCTGCAGGGACGCGAGCGACTGCATGTCGAAATTCGCGCTGACATCGCGCCCGCTGACGACTTCCACGGCCACTTCCATGCTGTCCGACAGCACGATGGGACGGTTCGACAGCGTGTGCGGCGCGATCGGCGCCAGCACCCATCCGGGAATCGTCGGATGCAGCATCGGGCCGCCTGCGGACAGGGCATAGGCAGTGGAGCCCGTGGGCGACGCGATGATGAGGCCGTCTGCACGCTGGTTGGAGACGAAATGGCCACCCACTTCCACGCGCAGTTCGACCATCCCGGAGGTGGACCCGCGGTTGACCACCACGTCGTTCATCGCCAGGGCCTCGAACACGCACTGGCCCTGGCGCATCACCCGGGCCCGCATGAGCGGGCGCAGGTCTTCCTCGTACTCGCCGCGCAGCATGGGTTTGAGGACCGTGGAGTACTCGCCCAGGGGGATGTCGGTGATGAAACCGAGCCGGCCCTGGTTGATGCCGATGAGCGGCGTGCGGTATTGCGCGAGCTGCCGGCCGACGCCCAGCATCGTGCCGTCGCCGCCCACCACGAGGCAGAGATCGCAGTCCAGCCCGATGCGCTCCACGGAGAGCGCCGGGTAGTCGGCGAACCCCGTGTTCGCGGCGGTGTCCGCCTCGAGGGCGACCTCGCACCCTTCGTTGGCCAGGAATCTGGCGATGCCGTCCAGCGCGTCGCGCGAACTGTCGGACATCCCTGCAGAAGTGGGCGCCTGGTACTTGCCGACGAGCGCCACGCGTTGGAACCTGAGCTTCATCACGGAAATTAGATCATTAAAATGATTCAATGCTCGATGACCGTGCCAAGTTGTTGCTCAAAGCGCTGATCGAGCGCTACATCGCCGACGGCCAGCCGGTGGGCTCGCGCACGTTGTCGAAGGCGTCCGGCCTGGACCTTTCTCCGGCCACGATACGCAACGTCATGGCCGACCTGGAGGACATCGGGCTGATCGCCAGCCCCCACACCTCCGCGGGCCGCATCCCCACCGCCAAGGGCTACCGGTTGTTCGTTGACACCATGTTGACGGTGCAGCGCGGCGAGCTGTGCTCCCCCGAACTCGCGGCCGACCAGCCGCAGAAGGTCATCGCGAACGCGGCGCAACTGCTGTCCAGCCTGTCGCAGTTCGTGGGCGTGGTCATGGCTCCGCGCCGACCGTCGGTCTTCCGCCACATCGAGTTCCTGCGCCTTTCCGAGCGGCGCCTGCTGGTCATCATCGTCTCTCCGGACGGCGATGTGCAGAACCGCGTGATCTTCACCGAAGTGGACCATACCCAGTCCCAGCTGGCCGAGGCCGCCAACTTCCTCAACAGCCACTATTCCGGCCTGGGGATGGACGAGGTGCGCGAACGGCTCAAGACCGAGGTGGACCAGTTGCGCGGAGAGATCGCTTCCCTCATGCAGGCCGCGGTGAACGTCGGCTCCGAGGCCATGGCCGCCTCGCAGGAGGAGGTGGTCATCTCCGGCGAGCGCAACCTGCTGGCCCTGAGCGATTTCTCGAACGACATGGGCAACCTGCGCAAGGCTTTCGACCTCTTCGAGCAGAAGACCCAGATACTGCGCCTGCTGGACGTCTCCAACCGGGCCGAAGGCGTGCGCATCTTCATCGGAGGCGAAAGCCAGGTCGTGCCTTTCGAGGAACTGTCGGTGGTCAGCGCTCCGTATGAGGTGGACGGGCAGATCGTGGGAACGCTGGGCGTCATCGGCCCCACGCGCATGCCCTACGACCGCATGATCCAGATCGTGGACATCACCTCCAAGCTGGTGACCAACGCGCTGAGCCATCGCCGCTAGGGCGCCCGGCCCGGATGGCTACTTGCCGTCGCTCCACGTACCTCCCTTGATCACGGCGGTCGAGGTTTCGCAGGCCTGCCGCTTCTGCTGGACCGCGTCGGCCGACAGCCCGTAGTAGTAGGCATCGAGCGGCCGGCCCATCAGTCCCTTGCACGCACCGCTGGCAGGCCGCGGACATTGGCGCATGAGTGTGACCTTGCCCGGTTTGCCGCCCAGCCCGGCCGACGCCTGGGCGACTGCGTCGCAGCTGCTCTTGAGTTGCTCCGCCGAGACCTCGGAGGAGAACTCCATGCAGTCTTTCACCGCCGTCCCGGAACCCGCGACGGAAATACTTCCCTCGATCACGCAGGCGCGGTTGGCGGACCAGGCCGCAGGGGCGGCGAGCAGGCCGAGGGCAAGCAATGGGGCGGCAATCCTCATGTTTTCTCCAATCCCGGCTGGCCTGGTGCGGGCCAGCCATGTGTTTCAGTTCCCAGTTCGATGAGATCCCCGTACACGAACGGGGCGGTTCTGCCAGGGGCACGCGGATTTATACGTGGCCGTTCCTTCGGCCCATTCCCCGCCGTGGCAGGAATTGCGTAACTCCTTGTGTCGGCTGCACCGGGCGGTTCAGGATTCGTCGATCCGGACACCGCGCAGCCTGGAGATCAGTTCCACCCGATTGCTGGCGCCGAGCTTTTGCAGAATGGCCGTGAGGTGCTCCTTGACCGTGTGCTCCGACAGATGCAGCGCATTGGCGATGGGCTTGTTGGGCAGTCCCTCGAGAACCAGCGCGAGGATCTGGCCCTGGCGCGGGGTCAGGCCGAGATCGGCGGGTGAGAGATGGATCTCGCGGGGAGTTGCGGCTCCAATGGCCGTGCTGGAAAGACATGCCGTCGCCCCGGAGTCGAACCAGGGCGAGCCATCGAGCACGGCATTGATGGCGGCGTGGAAGGTCTCGGGCGGTTCCCGCTTGTGGATGAATCCGTGGGCGCCACTGGCCCGGGTCTTGAGCACGATGGCCGGATGGTGGTCCGCGCTCACGACCAACACGCGTGTTCCCGGGGACATCGCGAAAAGATTGTCGATGAAGGACGTGGCTGCACCCTCCGCGAGCCAGAAATCCACCAGGGCCAGAATGGGCGAGCCATGGGAGGCAATGATGCGCAGGGCCTCGGATATTTCGCAGGCATGGCGGCACTCCTCCAACCGGGGGTGGAGGCTCAGGAACTCGGCCATGCCGCGTGCGACGAGCGGGTGGTCATCGACGACAAGCGCGTAATGCGCCAACGGCAGGCGGGAAAAGGCGGACAGGGGCATACGACGTTCTGGCGATAAGGCCGGATCATCAAAAGCAACTCGACCGTAACTTTCGAGGGTAATCCATACACGGGCGCCGGCGGGTTACAAAACCTCTGTCGAGGCGTCCGAGTGAAACGGGCTACGCGGATGCCCTTTCGTGTCCCATCTTCTGGGGCTTCGAGGGCCGATCGGCAAGCGGAGGGGTTGCGCGTTCCGCAAAAACGCATGCGCCGGTTTTCTCGTGGTCCAGCTGCGTATGCGACAATGGCAGGCTGTGGGCCGTTAGCTCAGTTGGTTAGAGCAGAGGACTTGACGGGGAGGTTCCTGTCCCCAGGCAATGGCCTGGGAATGGAGCGGCACCCAATGGGTTGCTCAAGGTAAGTTCACTCTGCCTTGAAGTAGAACTTCTCAAATTCGGTGAACGCTACTGCGCGTCCTGCGCGCTATGCCAACGCCGAGCGAAGCCCTCCGCAGGGAGGGAACGTGTAGAGACTCGACGGGAAGGCCGAAAGGCAAGACAGAGTCCAGGCCACGAACCGGAAACGGGCGGCGAAAGCCGAAGTGGCACGCATAATCCTTTGGTCGCTGGTTCGAGCCCAGCACGGCCTACCACATACACAAAGATGGATGAAGCGCGCGGCACGGCGCGACGACCCATGCGCGGCTGCCCTTCTGGCGAGTGGCTGGTTGGTTGGTTGCCGGCCGGGTTTCCCTGTGCAGGGCACCGTCATCCTGCCTTCACTTTCCACCGCACCGCGGCCTATTCATTTTGTTTGGAAGATGCGGCGGTACGTGCAAGGTGTTTAAACGATGTCGCCATCCTGCTGGTCGTTAAACGTGGCGAATCGCGGTCCGTTCAGATCTTGCGCCCGTTCCAGATCCATATCACCTTGCCCAGAATCTCCACCGTGTGCTTGCCGTCCAGGACGTCCACCGTCTTCACGGTGGGGTTGTCGCTGCTGATCTCGTAGGCACCGTCCAGTCGCTGGCGCACGCGCTTGATGAAAAGGCGGTTCTGGGCTCCCAGGACATACACGCCGTCCACCTCCACCGTGCGCACGCCCGCATCCACCAGCAGCACGTCACCGTCCAGAAACGTGGGTTCCATGGAGTCCCCATAGGCGTGGATGAAGCGGAGGTTCTCGGGGGTGCTGAGGCCGCGCAGCGTCCTGCCGATCCATGTGGGGGAGAGCGTGAGACGGCCCACCATCACGTCCTCGTGCGCCATTTCGCTGCCGGCGCCCATGGATGCTGCATTCGCCAGCTGCGGCACGGTCACGCTGCCCGGCGTGGACACGGCGGCAGGCTGGGTCGGCTTGCGGTGCGCCGGCGTGGCCTGCCTGTCGCCGGTCAGCAGCCAAGCGGCGGAGCAGCCGATGAGTTCTTCCGCCTTCAGGGCGCCGGCCTTGGAAATACCCCGCATCTCCCAGTTCTTGATGTTCTGCGGGGACTCTCCCAGCAGGCGTGCCACGGCGGACTGGCCGGTGACGTCCTTGAGCTCGGAGGCGGCCTGGTAGAGGCGTAGGGCGCTTTCATGCATGGAGCCATTGTCCATCGTTTAAACAAAATGTTGTTAAACAAAAGGTTTGACATTTGTTTAAACATGGTGTTTAATTGAGACATGGATCGAGACACCGGGCCAAGGCCCTTCACCGACGCATCTCCGATGCTTTCGCTCCGCCCGGCGCCACCCTCTACCCTTCAAGGAAGACCATGTACCGCAACGATTCCCGCACCGTCCAGGAAGCCTACAGCACTGCCGGCAACTCCTCCAATCTCCGTCTTTGCGTGCGCGAGGGCGCTTCCCGATCGGATGCGGACCTCCTGGTGGCTGCCGGCTGGAGCCGCTCCCGCGTCGGGGGCGCACTGCTGCGGCTGCATTCGGAGTACGACGGGGTCGATCATTCGCGCATGCCGCGGGCCGACATGGTTCATTCGTCTCCGAAGGAGCGGCCGCAAGACGCGGATCAATGCCTCGCACTCCGGCATGCCCAGGTGTTCGCCCGGCTGAAGACGCTGCCGCAGGTGCGTGAGCAACTGGCCGCGCAGGCGACCCGCTGGCGCATCGATGCGCCGCATTCCGTGGCCGCCGCAGTGCTGTACTGGTGGTTGCAGCCGACGTGCTCGGCATGCGAAGGCCGCAAGTTCGAGTCCATGCCGGGTACGGCACGGCTCTCATCCAGGGCATGCAAGGCGTGCGCCGGCACGGGCCTGTCTCGCGTGCCGCATGGTGAGGCAGGTCGCCGCATGGCCAACTTCATCGATGACTGCGTGCACCGGGCACGCCAATCCATCGGAAACCGCTTGCATTCCATCAGGAGCTGAATTAGAATTGCACCAGTCGATTGCAGAGGATGCTTATCCTCTCGCCCGACGCCTCTTCGTCGAATGCCCGCAGCAACTTCAGGCCCCTGGCCTGGGTGGTTCTCGGTAGATCCTGATGAAGACGCATGTCCATTTTTTCGAAGCCCGCAGTGTTCGCCCTGCGGGCTTTTTCGTCAGCCATACAAAAGCCCGCGCAGCGCTTGCTGTCGCGGGCTTTTTTGCACCGGGAGTTCCGCTGCAGGAAACGGGATGCGCCCGCTGCAACCGCAAGCTGGGCGTGCTCACGCGTCCGAGCATCCAGGTGTCTGCGTTGCGGCACTCCATCACGTACGACTTGCCAGCCCCGGCCCTGGCGTAGGCATCCCGTGCATTTCCCGGGCGGCCGTGGAGCCTGTCAGGTTTCTCCCGTCGCGCCATCCATCCACTTTCCGGCCTCACGGCCATCTTCGCCCGACAGGGCATCCACCCAGCCCGCGCAAGCGGGCTTTTTTCATTGAAAGGCCCAACATGGCTGTCTCCCTTCCCGACGGTGCAACCGTCGCCATCGCAACCGGCTACGGCACCGCCAAGGCCATCACCGCCATCTCCAACGCAGCGCCCGGCGTGGCCACCAGCACGGCCCACGGCCTGGCCAACGGTGCGTTCTTCGAGCTGAAGTCCGGCTGGCAGAAGATCAGCGAGCGGATCTTCAAAGCGGCCAGCGTCGCTGCGAATTCGCTGGAGATCGCCGGCTCCGACACGGCCGACGTGAACCGCTTCCCGGCGGGCTCGTCCGCCGGTTCGCTGCGCGAGATCCTGGCCTGGACGCAGATCCCGCAGATCCTGGAGTTCACCACCAACGGCGGTGACCAGCAGTTCGCGAACTTCTCGTTCCTCGAGGAGGACTACGAGCGCCAGCTGCCCACGGTCACCGGCGCGCAGTCCATCCAGATCGGCATCGGCGACGACCCCACGCTGCCTGGCTACCAGGCGCTCAAGGCCGCGGGCGAGTCGCGCGCGATCCGCGCGGTCAAGGTCGCGCTGCCCAACGGCTCGGTGATCCTCTACAACGGCTACGTGTCGTTCAACGAGACCCCCACCCTGACCAAGGGCCAGGTGATGCAGGTGCGCGCCACCATCTCCCTGCAGGGCCGCCCGGTTCGCTACACGGCCTGATCCAGGGCCGGTGCCCCCAAGGCCCTGCGGGGCCTTTTTCATGCCCCGCCGAACGTATGCGGCGAGGGCCTTTTTCCCTTCTCGTGAAAGCACAACATCATGGCAAAAATCGTCCTGGGCAAGCGTCCCGAATCGTTCAAGCGCAAGGTTTCCTTCCCGATGCTCGATGGCAGCACGGGAGTGATCCACTGCGAGTTCTTCTACCGCACGAAATCCGAATTCGGCCAACTCGTCGATGAGATCGCGGAGGCCGCGGCCATGCCCGTATCCGGCAGCCCCGGCACGATCAGCGACATCCTCGGCAACGCCGTGCGCAAGAACGGCGACTACCTCCTGAAGATCGTCAAGGACTGGGACCTGGAAGGCGTGGAGGTGAACGCGGAAAACGCCACGCGGCTCGCCGACGAAATTCCCGGTGGTGCCACGGCGATCTTCGACGCCTATCGCGAAGGCTGTGTCGAGGGCAAGCTGGGAAACTGACCCGCATCGCGCGCGCCATGTACGAGCCCCAAGCCAGCGACGCCGAACTGGCCGCGTGGGGGCTGGAGCGCAGCGATTACGACGAGACGGCTACCGAAGTGTGGCCGGAGAACTGGCCCGTCTATGTGCTGTGGTCGCGCATCTGCAACCAGTGGCGCGTGGGCATGGCCGGCGCCGTCGCGCTGGATTACGGCGTGCTGTTCCATGAGCTGGACCGCGCCGGCCTGGATCTCGACACATACGACGAGCGCTTCCGCGACATCCAGGTGATCGAGTCCGAGGCGCTCACGGTCTTCGCCGAGAGGGCTGAGAGGGAGCGGGCGCGCATTGGCGGTGCGGCATGAATTGCCGCGCCCGCCTGCGCGGCTTTCCTCCGCCACCCGGTACCGCACGGGCCCGCCCTCTGGCGGGCTTTCATTTTCCTGGCCGCCCGGCTGCATGCCGCGCGGCCTTTTTCACATGGGCAGATAGCTATGTCCGACAACACGGTGCAGGGCACACTTCAACAGGATGCTGCGCAGGCGCTGCAGGCCCTGGCCAGCATGGAGGCTGGGGTCCGCGGGATGATCGAGCGCCTGCTTCAATCGGAGCAGGCACTGCGTGGCGGCGGCGCGGCGATGGAGACCTATGGGTCATCGGTGGCGCAGGCCTCGGCGGCCATGCAGGTCCTGCCGGTGCAACTGGCAGCCATTGCCGCCGGCCTGATGGCGGGGCAGGAGCCGATCGCGCTGCTGTCGGAGCAGGCCGTGAAACTGACGGAGGCCTTTGGCGGCATCGCTCCGGCAGCGGCGGCCGTGGGGGAAGCCATCGCGACGATGGTGAATCCCTTCACGGCAGCCGCCGCCACGGCAGCCGTGCTGACGGTGGCCTACCAGCAAGGCAAGCAGGAAGCGGACGCCTATGCGCGCGCGATCGCCTTGTCGGGCAATGCCGCTGGCCTGACGGTTTCGCAAATGCAGGATGCCGCCGGCGCCGTCTCGCAGACCGTGGGCACCCAGCATGAGGCCGCGCGGGTGATCGCGCTGCTCGGCGAGTCGGGGCAGGTGGCGGCGGGGGACCTGCAGCGCTTCACCGAAACGGCGCTGCGCATGGAGCGCGACGTCGGCGTGGCGGTGGCGGATACCGTGAAGGCCTATGTCGAACTGGGCGAAAAGCCGGTGGAGGCTTCGCGCAGGCTCAATGAGCGCCACAACTACCTCACTGCTGCGGTGTACGACCAGATCAAGGCATTGCAGGAGCAGGGCCGCGCGTCGGAGGCGGCCGCCCTGGCGCAAGGTGCATACGAGCGGGCCATGGCAGGTGTGGCCGACACGATGCAAGAGCGCCTGGGCTACCTGGAGCGCGCATGGCGCGGCCTTGGTTCGACCGCCAAGGGTGTCTGGGACCAGATATTGGGTATCGGCCGGCCCGCTTCGATTTCCGAGCAGATCGCCGGGGTGCAGGCGCAGATCGAGCAACTGCAGCAGCGTAACCAGTCCATCGGCATCAAGGATGGCAAGGCGACCAGGGACTTGCAGGACAAGCTGGCGCTCCTTCAGGAGCAGCAACGCATGGAAAGGCGTGCTGCCGAGTCGCGGGCGGACATCGCCAGGGCAGAGAGAGAGGCGGTCGAGGCCAGCGACCGAGCCAGCGAGGAAAAGAAGCGCAAGGCGTCCTCTTCCCCGCAAGGGCCATCGCCGGTGGCCGTGGCCAGGACGGAGCGCGGCTGCTGCGTCGGCAAAACGGCCGACAACTCCGCGGGCGCAGGCCGGAACATGGCTGCCGGAAGCCATACGGCAGGCCCCGGACTCACCGTGAGTGCAGACACCGCTGGCGGCAGTGCCGCCAAAGAGCGCAACGAGGAACTCGAGAAGGCCCGCCGCGCCTACGCCGCGCTCATCGACGAGGCAGGCAGAACCGCCAAGGCCATAGAGCAGCAGGCCTCCGAGCTGGAGGCATCCAATGCGCTGTGGGGCAAGGGAAAGGTCGAGATCGAGGAATACCGGCTTTCGCTCGTCAAGGCAAAGATCACGGAACTGGAGTCTGGTAGCGACTCCAGCTATGACCCCGTCTACGTGGAAAAGCTGCGCGAGCAGGCCGCAGCCCAGGAGCGGAAGATCAACCAGACCCGCATCGCCGAGCACAACGTGCTCCAGAAGCAGGCCGACGACATGCTTCGTTCGGCCGAAGCCAGCGTCGCTGCAGCCGAGCAGGAAGCCGGCCTGGCGTCGTTGACGGCAGTCGAGCGGGCCAAGATCGTCGCGCAGCGCCAGATCGAGGCGAAGTACGCGGAGAAACTGGCGGAGGTTGACCGAAGCAAGGATCCGGATAAAGCGAAGGTGCGCGAAACCCTGGAGGAGGCCAGGCGCAAGGAAACCGAGGCGGCCGTGGCCAAGGTCGTGCGCGATGATTGGGCGAAGACGGCGGACCAGATCCAGCAGTCGCTCACCGATGCCCTGTTCAAGGGGTTCGAGAGTGGTAAGGATTTCGGCCGGCACCTGAGGGATGCGTTGAAGAACATGTTCGACACATTGGTGTTGAGGCCTGTGATCAGCGCGATCGTGGCGCCGGTCTCAGGCATGCTATCGAGCGTCACCAACGGACTGTTTGGTAGCGGAAACGGTACGGCAGGTGTTGCCGGTGCAGGAAGCGTGGTTGAGGCGGGCATGGGCCTTTACAACCTCGTGAGCGGGGGGCTCAACGTTGCCAGCAGCACGGGCGGCAAGATCGTCACGTCGGACCTTCTGAGCCGGTATGGCAGCGAGGCCGTACAGGAAATGTTCGGCCAGTTCGGTGCGGGCATGATGAATACCTCCTCATGGGGCGGATTCATGGGTGCCTTCGAGGCGGGCGGGGCCCAGCTTGCTGGTGCGATTGCAGGATCCGTCATCAACGGCTTTTCTGGCTATGGCATCAGCCGCCTCATATCGGGCGGCTACCAGGTCAACAAGTACGTGGACATGATCGGAGGCATCGCTTCGATGATTCCGGGGATAGGTCCGATCGCTGGCGTGATCAGCGGAGCCGTCAACCGGCTGTTCGGGCGCAAGCTCAAGGACCAGGGCATCGAAGGCGAATTCGGCGGAGAGGCGGGGTTCACGGGGCGTACCTACCAGTTCTACAAGGGAGGCTATTTCCGCTCCAACAAGACCAAGTACGGCGCCCTGGACGAGGATCTGCGCAAAGGCTTGGCCGACCAGTTCGATGCCATGCGCCTGAGCACTGCAGCCATGGCCAATGTGCTGGGCCTGGGTACCACGGCCATCGATCAATTCACAGCGTCCATCAAGGTCAGTTTCAACGGACTGAGCGCTGACGAGATCCAGAAGAAGTTGAAGGAGGAGTTCGATAAGGTCGCGGAGTCACTGGCCTCCACTACTTTGGGTACGACGGAATACACACGGGCGGGAGAGACGGCCGTAGGGGCACTGACGCGCCTGTCGGGCAGTCTGGTGGCTGTGAATGGTGTCTTTGAAAGCCTGGGCACGACTTTGTATGCGTCCAGCCTTGCCGGTGCCGACATGGCCAGCAAGCTCATTGATCTTTTCGGTGGCTCCAGCGGATTCAGCACAGCGACAAGCTCGTACTTCCAGAAGTTCTACAGCCCGGAGGAGCAGAGAAACGCGTCGAGGAAGCAACTGGAAAAGCAACTTGAGACCCTGAAGCTGAAACTGCCAGATGTCGATGCTTCGGATGCCCGCAGGCAGTACCGTGCTCTGGTGGATGCGCAGGACCTTACGACCGACTCCGGCCGCAAGGCTTACGCGATGCTGGTGCAACTCGCTGGCGCGTTTGATGCCGTCGCAGTCTCTGCCGAGGAAGTCCAGCGAAAGACCGACACGCGCCGTGATCTGGAGCAACGTCTGTTGGCAGCCCAGGGCGATGAGCGGGGCGTGCTGGACATGCGACGGAAGCAGGAGTACGACGCGCTCTACAAGCTGGACCCCGAGTTGGCCAAGCTGGTCACGCGCATCTACGAACTGGAAGACGCGGCCACCGCGGCGGCGGCCGCAGCAGCCATCGCGGACAAGCGGTTCGATCTCGAACAGCGGCTCCTGTCCGCACAGGGGCGAGACCGGGAGGCGCTGGACATGCGTCGCAAGCAAGAGTACGACGCGCTGTGGAAACTCAACCCGGAGTTGGCCAGGATGGCCGAGCATATCTGGGAACTGGAGGATGCGGCCGAAGCCGTCAACCGCGCGCAGCAGAACCGCGAGGACGCCTACGGTCGCCTGCAAAGCGCCGCCACGCTGGAAAGCGAACGCCTCAATGCGCAACTGGAGTCCATCGACGCCCAGCGCAAGGCCATCGACACGCAGCGCGAACTGGCGCAGGAGTCGCTGTCGCTCGTCACAGGCGTGTTCGAGCTCGTGCGCAGCAATGCTCGCGAGTTGTATGGGCAGGTGGGCACGACCGCCACCATGCAGGCGGCGCGTGGATGGGCTTTCGTGGAGCAGTCGCTGGCGACGGCACGCTCCACGGGTTATCTGCCCGAACAGGCATTGCTGCAGGAGGCCATCGGCGCGGCGCGCAGCGGCCTGGAGCCGGGTAATTACGCCACGCAGTTCGAGCTGGACCGTGACCGTCTGGGCCTGGCCGGCACGCTGTCGCAACTGGAGGCCATCAGCGGAGGGCAGAAGAGCGTTGCCGAGCAGCAGCTTGCGGCGCTGAAGGGGCAGTCAGAAGCCCTCGATGCGCAGACCGATGCGGTCAACCGGCAGCTCAAGGCCCAGCAGGAAATGCTGGACTATTGGCGCCGGCAGATCGACATCGCGAACGGCACCTTCGATGCGACGTTGAGCGTTGCCGCAGCGATCGACAAGTTGCGCTCCGTGCTGGGCAAGGGCGGTGGCGAAGGCGCCTCTGCACCGCCTCCCGGTTCGGGCTCGGGCAGCGGTGGCGCCGTGTGGGGTGGCACCAGTGGCGGCAACGCTGATGGCAGCGGAGCGGCAGCTGAGCAGGCCAGGTACCGGCGCCTCCTATACCTGGGTACGGCAGGCGTCGGATACGAACCGGTCATCGATCAGGCCCTGATCGCGCGGCTCGACAAGCTGTCCCCGCTGTACCACTCGTTCGACGGAACGGGCGACCTGATCGGACTGCTCAAGGCGATCAAGGGAGCAGGTGGAACGCTGGACGACCTCTCGATCCTGAGCGGCTACTGGGTGTCGGACTGGGTGAAGGCAGCCGCCTCGGTAGGTTTTCCGGCCTTCGACCAGGGGACGAACTACGTCCCGCACGACACCCCGGCCATCGTGCACAAGGGCGAGCGGATCATCCCGGCCGCCGACAACCGGGCGCTGATGGCCTCCATCGATCGCAGCGGGCAGAGCGGTGCATCCGCGCTGCTCGCCGAAGTGCAGGCCCTGCGCGAGGACAGCCGCCAGCAGGCGGGAGAAACGGCGCGCCTCAACGCCCGCGTGGCGAAGGTGCTGGAGCGGTGGGACGGCGACGGCATGCCGCAGCAAAGACAGGAGGAAATCGCATGAGCAAGCAGACATTGACGGTGGTGCGGCCTTTGTTGGTCACGCCGGCCATGCTCGTGGGCAGCAACGTGCCGGAGTCCGACCATCCCCCATGGTCGGCGGGCACGACCTATGCCAAGGGCGTGCGCGCCATCCAGGCATCGACGCACAGGGTGTACCAGAGCACGCAGGACGGCAACGTGGGCAAGGACCCTGCGACGGATCCGTCCGGCGCCTGGGTGGAAGTGGGAGCGACGAACCGCTGGAAGGCCTTCGACCGGTCGGTGAGTTCGCAGACCGCGCAGGCCTCCAGCATCCAGTACCGGCTGCGGCCCGGGCAGGCCGTCACGTCGATGGCGGCCCTGCACATCACGGGAGCGATCCGCATGCGCGTGCGCATGGTCGATCCGGCCTACGGCACGGTGTACGACCGTACCGAAGACCTGTCGTGGGTACCGGCCGCATCGGATTGGTGGGAGTGGTATTTCGGCGAACACCGGGCTCCCAGCCAATCGGTGCTGATGGACCTGCCGAGCTTTCCCGGCGCGGATGTTCTGATCGATCTCGATGGCACGGCCGCCCTGGCCGTGGGCGTGCTGCTGCTGGGCCAGGTGCGGACTTTCGCCCTGGGCGTGAAGGCGGGTGCGCGCGTCGGCATCCAGGACTACAGCCGCAAGGAGCGAACGGATTTCGGGGACGTGGTGGTGGTGGAGAGGGCCTTCGCCCGGCGCGCCAGCTTCTCGCTGCTGCTCGATGCCGCGGAGGTGGACACCTTCAACGACTTCCTGGCGGAAGTGCGCGCCACCCCCTGCCTCTGGATCGGCTCTTCCCGATACGAATCGACCACGGTGTACGGCTTCTACAAGAGCTTCGACATCGTGATTTCCTACTACGACTACTCGGACTCCGAACTGGAGCTGGAAGGCCTCACATGACCGACATCGTTTCCCCGCCCATCATCGCTGCCATGCCCCCGGCGCCGCAGCCAACGGACACGCCCTCGGATTTCAAGGCAAAGGCATTCGCGAGCGTGGCTGCGCAGGCCGCGTTCGTGCCCCAGGCCAATGCCCTGGGTGCCAACATGTTCCAGAACGCCACGGCCGTGGTCGAAAGCGCGGCGGCGGCGGCAGATTCCGCCGCCACGGCGGTGGCCCAGGCCGGCAGTGCCGCCACCGCGCGGGCCGCGGCCGAGGCGGCCCGCGATACCGCGACCATCCAGGCTGGCAATGCCGCCGCCGCGCGGCAGGCCGCCGAGGAGGCTCGAGGTGTGGCTACGGGGGCAGCCCAGGCTGCAGCCCGGGACGCCGCAGCCGTGGCGCAGGGTCTCGGCTCCATCTCGGGAGGGCCCGTGGCCAGCATCAACGGTTTGAAGGGCGTGGTCACGATTCCCATTCCTGCAGTCGCCGATCTGGGCAACGCGGATCTTTCGTCTGCGGTGAATGCGGGCTTCTACCGCTTTGGATCGCCAGCGGCCGGCGCGCCTTTGGGAGTTTCCAACGGCCAACTGCTGGTGCTTCGCGGTCCTGAAGGCACCACAACGCTGGCGCAACTGGCCATCGGTTCCAACGGGCTCGTCCATGCACGCGGGGTGGCCGGCCTGCCGGGCAATCCCTCGACATCGCCATGGCGCCGCGTGGCCATGCTCAACGAGCCGTCGCAGCTCACCGATGGCGTCATGGACCTTTCGAAGGGCATGCGGTTCCACCTGGGCATCAATGGCTCGACGGTCGCCCTGTCGTTCATCAACGTGCCGGCGGACAGCGCTTCGGTGCTCCTGGAGATCAGCTTCATGACGGGAGGTGGCTTCACCCTGCCTGCAGGCTCCGTCTGGGCCAACGGCACGATACCCACCATCGTCACGGGCAAGCGCCATCTGCTTTATTTCGAGAAGTGCTTCGTCGGCAATGCGGGCTGGTACGTTTCGGCACTCACCGGATTCGCAACATGATGCGGGCCCAGATGTTTTCAGGCGCATTGCCGATGGCAGTGCCCGGTGAGGTGGTCTTCCAGAGCGCGGGAGCGTCCAATTCGCAGACCGTCTTCAACTGGGTGGTTCCGGCCGGCGTTTATGAAGTGTGCCTACTCGGGGTCTCCAGCCATAGAGCCTATGCCACCCGGATTTCCCGGGGAAATACCGACCTGCTCAACACTACGTGGGTATCCGGTACGAATAACACGTATGGCGGAGATGGCGGTGACGCCACCAACGGAGATACCGTCTACAACGCCGGCGGGGGGGCTGGCGGCTATGCCGGCTCGGGAGGGCGAGGAGCTTATGCCATCGGCGATGGCTATGGCGGCTACTACATGCGAGCTGGGACTGCCGGGCAAGGCGGAGGAGGAGGCGGCGGCGGTGGCTCAATCGCGAGCAGTCTCGGCAAGGGTGGTCCCGTTGGAATCTATGGGATGGGAGCCGACGGAGCAGCGGGATCCATTTACAAAAGCTCCGACCAGGGTAGAGCAGGAAGTGACGGCGGATCGACGCGTGCTGGCGCCGGCACGTTGCATGCAGAGGACAGCGCGGCTGGTTCTACCGGCGCAAAGCCTGGTGGCAACCTGCGTTATCGGAATGCCGTGCAGGTAAGTCCCGGAGAAATGCTGACGATCACTCTGGACTACTGGATTCGCGACAGGGCAACTGGAAGCGGGGCGGTAGTGCGGATCCTGTGGGGTGGATCAAGGGCCTTCCCTGCCAATGCTCCGGTAACCGCCGGCGCTGGGTAGTCCAGCGCAGCGGAGTCCCTTGCCCTTTCGCGCGAGCACACACGGCATCGCTTCGTCCGGTGCCAGCATGGGTTCATCCATGTTGCCGTCATTGCGGTACAGGCCGTCTTCCCAATCAAACAACGCACAGAAGGTGTGAAATGCAGATCATCAATACTGAAACCAAGCGCTGGCCGATGTCTTTGCAGGACGTCGTGTCCGAGGAGCAGGCCGCTGGTGTGATCGCCGTGATTGGCGACGGATACCGGGGGCACGGCCCCTACAGGGTCGTGGCGCGGCGCGAAGTGCCTTCGCACGACCCGCTCGTCGAATATGTCGTGCCGCTCGCCCCGGAGGTGGATGCGGAGGGCAACTGGTCGCACGGCTACGAAGTCAGGGCCATGCCAGCCGAGGAGATCATGCAGGCTCTGCAGGATGACAAGGCGCGGCTGATCGCGGCCGCGACTGCCCGTCGCTGGGCCATGGAGACCGGAGGGATGACGCTTGCCGATGGAACGCGTCTGGGCACAGCGATCAGCGATCAGAACCGGCTGACCGCCGTGATTGCGAACGCTGAAATCGCTGGCATGGCCTCGGTGGATTTCAAGGCGGCAAGCGGTTGGCTGCAACTGACGCTGGATGATTTACGGAAGATCGCCTCCGCCATGGCGATGCACGTGCAGGCCTGCTTCTCCGCGGAGCGCAGGCATCACGAGGCCATCGCTGCGCTGCAGGCCAGGTCTGCAGCGGCTATGTACGACGTGGAGACCGGCTGGCCGCTGTGACTGCAAAGGCTGTCAAACGATGCCTGCGTCCCGCAGGCTTTTTTATGCGCGGACTTCGGAGGATGCATCAATGAACAAGACCACAGCCGGGAGGCTCATGAGATTCGATCCCACCATCAACACCGGGACCATCGTCCAGACCCTGGTGTTCGTGGGTTCCGTGACGCTGGCCTATGGTGCCTACCGCGAGGACCAGACGCGGCAGGACGGGCGCATTGCCCAGGTCGAGGTGCTGGCCGAGAAGGACCGCGAGGCCACCCGTGAATCGCTGCGCGAGATCAAGGGCCGGGTGGACGATCTGCAGCGCAGCAACCAGGACATCAAGGAGTCGCTTGCGATCCTGCGCGGACATACGGTGGAGCCGGGAGGACGCAAATGACCATGACGGCTTCCGAGCGCGGCATCGCGCTCATCGAGGAGTTCGAAGGCTTCCGCGCCCAGGCCTACCGGGACCCCGTGGGCATCTGGACCATCGGCTATGGTTTCACGCGCGGCGTGCGTGCCGGGGACACGATCACGCGCGAAGAGGCCGACGCGCGCCTGCGCCAGGAACTGGGCGAGTACGAGGCGGGCGTGGCGCGGGCCACGGGTGGCCGGGCCACGCAGGCGCAGTTCGATGCGCTGGTGTCCTTCGCGTTCAACGTGGGCGTCGAGGGCATGGCCGTCTCCAGTGTCGTACGGGCGCACAACCGTGGCGACCACCAGGCGGCTGCGCGGGCATTTGCCCTGTGGAACAGGGCCGGAGGCAAAGCGTGGCCCGGGCTTACCCGGCGCCGTGCCGCCGAGGCTGCGCTGTACCTGGGCGATGCGCCTGCCAGCATGCCGCAGGCCGTCGAGCCCGAGCGCACCCTGGCCGAGAGCTCGATCAATCGCGCAGGCGTGGCCGCCGGTGGCACGGCAGCGGTGGCCGCCATCGCCGAGACGGCGCGGGCGGTCAGCGACATCAAGGCCAGCGCGGACAGCCTGGGTGACTGGCTGCAGCCGTTGCTCATGGTGGCCGTGGTGGCGCTGTGCGCATACATCGTCCGTGAGCGGATCCGTGTGCGCAGGGAGGGCTGGTCATGACCCCGCTGCACTGGCTGCTGCTGGGAAGCATGGCCGGCAACGGCTTGCTGGGCTGGGCCTGGCTGGGCGAGCGGGACGCGGTAGCTGCGGCGCAGGCCGAGGTGTCTGCCAGGGGGCGGCAACTGGCCGGCGCGCAGGGGGCTGCACAGGCATGCAATGCGGCCGTGGATGCCCTGCGCATCCAGGCCGACCAGCGGGCGCATGCGGCGGCGGAGGCTCGCCGTGCCGCTGCAGCCCGCGCGCAGGCCCGGGACCGGCGCGCGGACGACATCCTGGCCCGGCCCATGCCGGTGCCTGGCGACGCGTGCGCCAGCGCGCAGGCCCGCGTGCGAGCCTGGCTCCAGGAAAGGAGCAGACCATGAGCGGGGGGCTCGCGCGCATGGCAGTGATGCTGCTGGCCATGGCATCGCTGGCAGGATGCGCCGGCACGACGCACTCCGATGTCCTGCAAGTCCGCATACCGGTGCCTGTGGCATGCCGGGAGCCTGTTCCCGGGCGTCCCTCCATGCCCACGGAGGCGCTGCGGCCCGATGCTTCGCTCGATGACTTCGCGCGCGCCGCCATGGCGGAGATCGAGCGCCGCGAAGGCTACGAGGGCCGGCTGGCGGCTGCGCTGGAGGCGTGCCGCATGCCGGCCGTTGCGTTCCCTTGAACCGTGCCATCGCTGGCGCTGCGCCCCGGTGCTTGGGGAAAATCACATGTTTCTTGGAGCAGGGCAGATTTCTGTACTACAATGGCGTTCTGCTTCTGATGCGACGGACTTGATCCCGGGGATCAAAAAAGTCTCTCAGAAGTTTTTGAAGAGTGGCAAGAAAACGTGCTATAATTCAAAGCTTAGCGGCTGTAGCTCAGCTGGATAGAGTACTTGGCTACGAACCAAGGGGTCGTGGGTTCGATTCCTGCCAGCCGCACCAAATGGTAAGCCTCGTGATGTCAAAGTCACGAGGCTTTTTCCATTTTCTGCCAGCTGCTGCTGGTGGTCGTCATCGCCTGGAGCCGACCCATCCCATGAGCAAGGCCTTCACCAAGGAAACGGACAACGCCCCCGACGACGATGGGGAGTTCCCATCCGCGCCGCCGCTGCCTGCCGGCAGCAAGAACTACATGACGCCGGCAGGCTATGCCCGCCTGCGGTCCGAACTGCTCGACCTCATGGACAACGAGCGGCCCAAGGTGGTGGAGGTCGTCCACTGGGCCGCGAGCAACGGGGATCGTTCCGAGAATGGCGACTACCTCTACGGCAAGAAGCGCCTGCGCGAGATCGACCGGCGCATTCGCTTCCTGACCAAGCGCCTGGACATCGCCGAGGTGGTCGATCCTTCCCTGCACCATGGCAGCGACCAGGTGTTCTTCGGTGCCACCGTCACCTATGTGGACGACCTGGACGTGGAGCGGACGGTGACCATCCTGGGGATCGACGAGGTGGATAGCAGCCAGTCGCAGGTGAGCTGGGTGTCGCCCGTGGCGCGCGCGCTGCTGAAGGCGCGCGAAGGCGACGAGGTCAGGCTGGGCACGCCCGGCGGGTTGCGCACGCTGGAGATCCTGCGGGTCGAGTACCCCGCGCGGACGCCTTCCTGAACCCTTCCTGTGCCCATTGGGGGCGCGAAGGGATGCAGCTGCCGCGTGCGCGCCCGGCTAGGGCGACGGCGAAGGCAGTATGCGGAAGGCGCGCAGGACGGCGGTGGTGCGCCGCAGGTTGCGCAATGCGGCCTCGACGTGCGCCTGGTCGCGCACGGCCACCACGAGGCGCAGGTCGGTCGTGTCCATGGCCTTCTCCTCGTCCATGTCCACATGCACGATGTCCGCCTCCGAGCTGGCGAGTTCCGCGGCAATGCGTGCCAGCACGCCCTTGCCGTTGGTGACCGTCACCACGATGCCGGTTTCGAACATCCGGGTCGGCTCGTCTGCCCAATCGACGGTGATGAAGCGCTCGCTGTCCTTGTGCTGCAGCTTCTTGGCCACACCGCATTGGGCGTTGTGGACGACGAGGCCTTCGCCGCGGCCCAGGTAGCCGACGATCGGGTCGCCCGGCACCGGCCGGCAGCAGCTGGCGTACTGCACGGAGGCGTTCTCGCTGCCGTCGAGCGTGACGCCGCCCTGGGACAGGTTCTCGTGCGAGGTGTAGCGCTCCCGGGTGAGCAGCAGGGCGTCCGGGCGGTGGCCGTGTTCGGCCATCAGCACCATGAGCCGCTTGGCCACGATGCCGGCGATGCGCTTGCCCAGGCCGATGTCGGTCATGAGTTCGGTGCGCGTGCGGTTGCCGGTGAAGCGCAGCAGCTTGTCCCAGAGGGCGTGGTTCTCTTCCTCCGAGGGCAGGCGCTCCAGGCCCTCGGCCCGCAGCGCCTGGGTGAGCAGTTTCTCGCCCAGCCCGGCGGACTCCGTGTGCGCGAGGGTCTTGAGGTAGTGGCGGATCTTGGAGCGCGCGCGGCCGGTGCGCACGAAGCCCAGCCACGCGGGGTTGGGGGTGGAGACGGGCGCGGTGATGATTTCCACGACGTCGCCGTTTTTGAGCTCGGTGCGCAGAGGAACCTGTTCGTTGTTGATCTTCGCGGCCGTGGCCCGGTCACCCACGTTGCTGTGGATGGCATAGGCGAAGTCCACGACGGTCGCGCCGCGGGGCAGGGCCATGATCTGGCTCTTGGGCGTGAACACGTAGACCGCGTCGGGGAACAGGTCCACCTTCACGTGGTCCCAGAACTCGGCGGCGTCGCGCGTTTCGTTCTGGATGTCCAGCAGGGACTGCAGCCACTTGGTGCCCAGCCGCTCGGCCGTGCTGCCTTCGGCGTTCTGGGCCTTGTAGAGCCAGTGGGCCGCGACGCCGGCCTCGGCCACCACGTGCATCTCTTCGGTGCGCATCTGGAATTCGATGTTGATGCCGGAGGGGCCCACGAGCGTGGTGTGCAGCGACTGGTAGCCGTTGAGCTTGGCGATGGCGATGTGGTCCTTGAACTTGCCGGGCACCGGCTTGTAGAGCTGGTGGAGCACGCCCAGCGCGGTATAGCAGTCGGTCACGGAGGACACGATGACCCGGAAGCCGTAGATGTCCGTCACCTGGGCGAAGCTCAGGTGCTTGGTGTCCATCTTCTGGTAGATGGCGTAGAGCGTCTTCTCCCGGCCGGCCAGCCGGGCCTTCATGCCGATGCGGGAGAAGGCGGCATCCACTTCGCCCTGCACCTTCTGGATGATGTCGCGCCGGCGGTTGCGCGCCTTGTTCACGGCCTTGGAGAGGGTGGCGTAGCGCCAGGGGTGCAGGTGGCGGAAGGACAGGTCCTGCAGTTCGCGGTATGTCTGGTTCAGGCCCAGCCGGTGGGCGATGGGGGCGTAGATCTCCAGCGTCTCGGACGCGATGCGGCCCCACTTGGTGCGCGGCATGTCCGAGAGCGTGCGCATGTTGTGCGTGCGGTCGGCGAGCTTGATGAGGATGACGCGCACGTCGCGCGCCATGGCCAGCAGCATCTTGCGGAAGGATTCGGCCTGGTTTTCCTCGCGGGTGTTGAACTGGAGCTTGTCGAGCTTGGTGAGGCCGTCCACGAGTTCGGCCACCTGCGGTCCGAAGCGCTCCAGCAGATCGGCCTTCGTCACTCCGCAGTCCTCCATGGCGTCGTGGAGGAGGGCGGCCATCAGGGCCTGTGCGTCGAGTTTCCAGGTCGCGCACTGGGCGGCGACCGCGATGGGGTGGGTGATGTAGGGTTCGCCGCTGCTGCGCAGCTGTCCCAGGTGGGCCTTGTCGGCGAACTTGTAGGCCTGCCGTACCTGTTCGACGCTGGCCGCGTCGAGGTAATCGAGGTTTTCGGTGAGCGCGGCGAAACTGGCCGCAGCGGCATTCGCGGCCGCGGCGGACACGCCTGCCGCCACGTCCTTGTCGGGACGCTGTTCGGGGCCGGAGGGTTTGGTCAAGACCGCATTCATACCCTGAAATGTAGCGCGCTCGCGCCATGCCGGCCTGAGGCAAAAAAAAGCACCGCATGGCGGTGCTGTTGCTGCGGGCGCGGAGGAGGCGCCGGGAAGGTCAGCCGGGCACCTTCTTGAGCATCTCCAGGCCGATCTTGCCTTCGGCGATCTCGCGCAGGGCCGTCACGGCGGGCTTGTTGCGGCTCTCGATCTTGGGGGCGTGGCCCTGGCTCAGCATGCGCGCGCGGTACGTGGCTGCCAGGACGAGCTGGAAACGGTTCGGGATGTGCTCGAGGCAGTCTTCAACGGTGATGCGTGCCATGCGGATTCTCCTGGCGGTCTAGACGATATTGAGGGATTCGAAGGTGTCGGCCCGGGCCCGGCGCTGGGCTGCGTACTTGAGCCGCTGGGCGTGAACGACGGTTTTCATGTCGAAAAGCGCCCGTTCGAAAAGCTCGTTGATTATAACGAAGTCGAATTTCTCGGCCTGCGCCATCTCGATGGCCGCATTCTTGAGCCGTAGCTCGATCACGTCGGGAGCGTCCTCGCCGCGGCGCTCCAGCCGCGAGCGCAGCTCTTCCCAGCTTGGCGGCAGGATGAAGATGAGCACGGCGTTGGAAAAGGCTTCCTTGACCTGCATGGCCCCCTGGAAGTCGATCTCCAGGATGACGTCCGCGCCCTGGCCGATGCGTTCCTCGATGCCCTTGCGGGAGGTGCCGTAGCGGCGGCCGTGGACGTGTGCCCACTCGATGAAGCCGTTGGCGGCGACCATCGCGTCGAACTCCTGCTCCGACGTGAAGAAATACTCGCGCCCGTGCCGCTCCTGGCCACGCGGGGGGCGCGTGGTGTGGGAAACGGAGGGCTGCACGTGGGAGTCGAGTTCGAGCAGGGCCTTGACCAGGCTCGACTTGCCTGCGCCGCTCGGCGCCGCCACTACAAAGAGATTTCCAGGGTAGTCCATACGGAATGTGCGCGGGCTGCTATCAAAACAGGAAAATTATCGCTTACTCGATGTTCTGGACCTGTTCGCGCATCTGCTCGATGAGCACTTTCATGTCCACGCTGATGCGGGTCAGATCCATGGCGGCGGACTTGGAGCCGAGGGTGTTGGCTTCGCGGTGCAGCTCCTGGATGAGGAAGTCCAGCCGCTTGCCGATCTCCCCGCCCTTCTTCAGCAGGCGCTCGATCTCGTCGAGGTGGGAGTCGAGGCGCGTGATCTCTTCCGCGACATCGATGCGGATGGCGAAGGCGGTAGCTTCCGCCAGGGCGCGGTCCTGCGCCGCCTCGGGCACCGGCACGCCTTCGGTCAGCGCCATGGCCTCCTTCCAGCGCTCCAGGAAGCGCTGGCGCTGCTGGTCCACCAGCTGGGGCACCAGGGGAGCGGCCTGGCGCGCCAGGCCGCGCAGTTGCTTCAGGCGGTCCTGCAGCATGGCGGAGAGCCGCTTGCCCTCGCGCTCGCGCGCCGCCACCAGGTCTTCCAGCGCCCGCTGGGCGAGGGCCTGGATGTCCTCGGGGCTCCAGGATGCGGAAGACGCCGCGGAGCCTGCGCACAGGCGCAGCGCGTCGGCCACCGAGAGCGGCGCGGCGGACGGCAGCCACGCGCGCACGGAGTCCTGCGCCGAGTTGAGCTGCTGCAGCATGCGGGGGGAGGGCGGGGCGATGAGGCCCTGGGCTTCCGATTCGATGGAGGCGCGCACCTCCACCTTGCCGCGCTTGAGCTGCTGGGTGACGAGGGCGCGCAGGCCGGGCTCCTGGGCCCGCAGTTCGTCGGGCAGGCGGAAGGAGAGATCCAGGAAACGGCTGTTGACGGAGCGGATCTCGATGCCCAGGCGGGCGGGACGGGCACCGCTGTCGGCATCGGTGGCGGAGGCTTCGAGCTGGGCGCTCGCGTAGCCGGTCATGCTGTAAACTGCCATCGGACTTTTTCGGTGATTGCTAGCGATCCCGCGATTATCCGGGTTCCTTTTCCCGATCGGGACGCGTCCAGGTTTTTTCGCGAATATGTCAAAAATCAAGCCGGCCCCCCTGCCGCCCGACACGATGCTGGGCGGCTACCGCGTGGTACGCCGGCTCTCCGCCGGCGGCTTCGGCGTGGTCTATCTGGCCGTCGATGCCGAAGGCCAGCAGGTCGCCATCAAGGAGTACCTGCCTTCCTCCCTCGCCACGCGCTCGCCGGGCGAGTTGCTGCCCAAGGTGCCGCCCGAGAAGCTGTCGCTCTATCGCCTCGGGCTCAAGAGCTTCTTCGAGGAAGGCCGCGCCCTCGCCCAGATATCCCACGCCTCGGTGGTCAGCGTGCTCAACTTCTTCCGGGAGAACGAGACCGTCTACATGGTGATGAACTACCTGGAAGGCGCCACGCTGCAGGATTTCATCATCACCGCGCGCGACCTGAAGACGCAGAAGGTGTTCCGCGAATCGACGATCCGCTCGCTGTTCGACGAGGTGCTGCGGGGCCTGCGCATCGTGCACCAGCACAAGATGCTGCACCTGGACATCAAGCCGGCCAACATCTTCATCACCGACGACAACAAGGCCGTGATGATCGACTTCGGCGCGGCACGGGAGGTGCTGTCGAAGGAGGGCAACTTCATCCGGCCGATGTACACGCCCGGCTTCGCGGCGCCGGAGATGTACCGCCGCGATTCCTCCATGGGCCCGTGGACCGACATCTACGCCATCGGCGCCTGCATCTATGCCTGCATGCAGGGCTTTCCCCCGAACGAGGCGCCGCAGCGCGCCGAGAAGGACCGGCTGTCGCTCGCACTGAGCAAGCTCCGGGGCGTCTATTCCGACAACCTCATCGAGGTGGTGGAGTGGTGCATGGCGCTCGACCCGCTCTCGCGCCCGCAGTCGGTCTTCGCGCTGCAGAAGGAACTGAGCCGCGAGGGCGAGCGCCGCTATACCAAGCTGTCCGTCGGCGAGAAGATGCGGCTGCAGCTCGACACGCTGGTGTCGGATACCAAGAAGAACGTGCAGAAGGTGGGCGAGGCCACGCGCCTCGGCGGAGGGGCGAAGCAGAAATGAAATTCTCGGTCTTCCAGGTGAGCCGCCGTGGCGGCCGCGAGATCAACGAGGACCGGATGGGCTACTGCTACACCCGGGAGTCCAGTCTCTTCGTGCTGGCCGACGGTATGGGGGGACATCCGGATGGCGAGGTGGCCGCGCAGATCGCGGTGCAGACGGTGTCCGCCGCGTTCCAGCGCCAGGCCAAGCCTGTGCTGCCTTCGGTGGACGCCTTCCTGGCCGAGGCCCTGCTCGCCGCGCACCACCAGATCCTGCGGTACGCCAGCGACCGGGGCATGCTGGACACGCCCCGCACCACGCTCGTCGCGGCGGTGGTGCAGTCGGGCAGCGCGAGCTGGGTGCATTGCGGGGATTCCCGCCTCTACATGGTCCGCTCCGGCGAACTGCTCACGCGCACCCGCGACCACTCCTACATGGAGCTGCGCAATGCCTCCCTGCCCGGCATGGACCGCATGAACCGCAACGTGCTGTTCACCTGCCTGGGGTCTCCGACCAAGCCCATCTACGACATCACCGGGCCGGTCGCGCTGGAGCAGGGCGACCGCCTGCTGCTGTGCTCCGACGGCCTGTGGGGCGCGCTGGACGATGCCTCCATCGCGCGCCAGCTCGGGAGGCTGCCAGTGTCCCAGGCGGTGCCGGAGCTGGTGGAGGATGCCCTGCGCAGGGCGGGGGATAGCAGCGACAACGTCACGGTGGTGGCCATGGAGTGGGAAACTCCGGATACCTTCGAGTCCACCCAGGGCATATCGACGCACAGCATCGGCGACGACGGCTTCGCTTCCACCATCCAGGCCGGGCCGTTCGAGGCCGGAGCGGGCGACGAACTGGATGACCTCGACGACGAGGCGATCGAACGCTCCATCGCCGAGATCAACGAGGCGATCCGCCGCTCGGCCGCGCGCAAGACCTGAAAGCCCACGGCGCAGGCGGTGCCCGGCGTGCGGCATCCAGGCGCTGCCTCTGAGGGTGTCCCTGCCGTGCGGACCGTACGCTGGCGATGCCGGTCGCGGCCGGGTGCCGATTCACTTCCTTTCAAACGCGGTTGCATTCCATGCCTTCCTCCTCCCTTTCCGTCCCCTTCGAGCGCAGCGCGGGCCGCGGCGTCGATGCCCTGCGCCCCGTGCGCATCACCCGCCACTACACCATGCATGCGGAAGGCTCGGTGCTGGTCGAGTTCGGGCACACGAAGGTGCTGTGCACCGCCTCCGTCGAGGAGCGGGTGCCGCCGCACAAGCGCGGCAGCGGGGAAGGCTGGGTGACGGCGGAGTACGGCATGCTGCCGCGCGCGACCCACACCCGCAGCGACCGCGAGGCCGCTCGGGGCAAGCAGAGCGGACGCACGCAGGAAATCCAGCGCCTGATCGGCCGCAGCCTGCGGGCGGTGTTCGACCTGCGCGCGCTGGGGGAGCGCACCATCCAGCTCGATTGCGACGTGCTGCAGGCCGACGGCGGTACGCGCACGGCGGCCATCACCGGTGCCTGGGTCGCTGCGCACGACGCCGTATCGGCCCTGCTGGCGGCCGGGAAGATCGCCGCGTCGCCCATCACGGCGCCGCTGGCGGCCGTGTCGGTGGGCATCGTGCAGGGCACGCCGCTGCTCGACCTGGAGTACACCGAGGATGTGCAGTGCGACACCGACATGAACGTCGTCATGATGGACGGCGGCCGGTTCGTCGAAGTGCAGGGAACGGCGGAAGGTGTCGCGTTCACGCGCAGCGAGATGGACCGGCTGCTCGACCTGGCCGCGCAGGGCGTGGGCGCTCTCATCGCCCTGCAGCGGCAGGCCCTGTCGGCGCCGGCATCCCGCCTGTGAGCCCTTTTCCCGAAAACAGTCCCACCATGAAACTCGTCCTTGCATCCAACAACCGCGGCAAGCTGGCCGAACTGCAGAGCATGTTCTCTCCCCTGGGCGTGGAACTGGTGCGGCAGGCGGACCTCGGCGTGGGCGAGGCGGACGAACCCTTCCATACCTTCTTGGAGAATGCCCTGGCCAAGGCGCGTTTCGCCGCGCAGCACACCGGACTGCCGGCGCTGGCCGACGATGCTGGCCTATGCGTGGATGCCTTCGGCGGGCAGCCGGGCGTGCAGACGGCCTACTACGCCACCCGGTTCGGCTACGAGAAGGGTGACGCAAACAATGTGCGTGCGTTGCTGGAGCAGATGCAGGGCGTTGCTTCGCGGCGTGCAGCGATGGTGAGCACGCTCGTTGCCGTGCGCAGCCCCGACGATCCGGAGCCCCTGATCGCCGTGGGGCGGGTGGTCGGTGAGATCGCCACGGAGCCGCGCGGCAGCGGGGGCTTCGGCTTCGATCCGGTGATGTTCATCCCGGAGTTCGGCAAGACGTTCGCCGAGCTGCCCGTGGAGGTGAAGAACGCGCACAGCCACCGGGGGCGTTCCGCGCAGCAGATGCTCGCACTCATGCGGGAACGCTGGTTCTGATCCGCCCAGGTGCCTGGTCCGAACGCCTTTTCCCCTCCGGCATTTCCTGTTTCCCATCGCTTTCCATCCGTGTCCATTCCCATCGTTCCTGCCGCCACCCCGGGCGCCGAAGAGGCGCCTGCCCCGCTGCGCGACGTGCGGCATTCGATGCGGCCCGGCGTCCTGAGCCTGGGCGCCCCGCCGCCGCTGTCGCTGTACGTGCACCTGCCCTGGTGCCTGAAGAAGTGCCCGTACTGCGACTTCAATTCGCATGAGGCGCGGGGTGGCGCGGGGGCGCTGCAGGAGCAGCGCTACCTGGATGCGCTCATGGCAGACCTGGAAGCCGCGTTGCCGCTCGTCTGGGGACGTACGGTGCACAGCGTGTTCATCGGCGGGGGAACGCCCAGCCTGTTCTCGCCGGAAGCCATCGACCAGTTGATCGGCGGCGTGCGGGCGCGGCTGCGGCTCGAGGCGGATGCCGAGATCACGCTCGAAGCCAATCCCGGGACCTTCGAGAAGGACCGCTTCCGTGCCTACCGGGCGGCCGGGGTGACGCGGCTGTCCGTCGGCGTGCAGAGCTTCGACGACCGCTTCCTGCAGGCGCTGGGGCGGGTGCACGACCGTGCGCAGGCCCTGGCTGCGGTGCAGGAGGCCGCGCAGGCGTTCGATACGTTCAACCTCGACATCATGTACGCCCTGCCCGGGCAGCGCCTGGAGGACCTGGAGCGGGACGTGGCGCTGGCGCTGTCGCTCCAGCCGGCGCACCTTTCCATCTACCACCTGACCATCGAGCCCAACACCTACTTCGCCAAGTTCCCCCCGGTGGTGCCGGAGGACGACCTGGCCTATGCCATGCTGGACCGGATCACCGAAATGACGGAAGCGGCGGGGCTGCGCCGCTACGAGATTTCTGCCTATGCCCGTCCAGGGCACCAGTGCGTGCACAACACGAACTACTGGCAGTTCGGGGACTATCTCGGCATCGGCGCGGGGGCGCACGGCAAGCTCAGCTTCGCCCATCGCGTGGTGCGCCAGGTGCGGTTCCGCGATCCGCAGCGCTACATGGAGCAGGCCCTGGCCGGCAACGCCGTGGCGCAGGACCACGAAGTGCGCAGGGCGGATCTGCCGTTCGAGTTCATGCTCAATGCGCTGCGCATGCGCGAGGGCTTCGCGCTGCAGGATTTCGTGGACCGCACGGGGCTGCCGCTGAGCGCCATCGCGGGTGCGCTGGACGAGGCCGGGCGCAAGGGCCTCATCGTGCGGGATGCAGCGCGCGTGCGCCCCACGGAGCGCGGGTTCGACTTTCTCAGCGACCTGCAGGAACTCTTCCTGGCGGACTGAACCGGGTTCCGGTGCGTGCTGCAGCGCGGCAGGTCAGCCGCAGCGGGCCGCGGTGATGCGGCCGGAGTTGTCCACCTCGAGATTGAGGCGCTGCGGGTCGTATTCCTTGGTGACCATCTGCCCGGGGCGCAGCAGCCGTGCCAGCTGGGACCCGGACCGCACGCGCGCATCCTCGACCACCCTCGCGGTGCTGTTCTGGCCGATCAGGGCCTGGGCCGGCTGGGCGTTGCAGGTGCCGCCCATGGGGGCGCCGGTCGGGCCGACCGGCGCCGGCGCGGGCTGTCCGCCCCACGGCATGTTCGCCGTGCTGCAGCCACCGGCGAGGAGTGCGAAGGCGGCGGTGGCGAGAAGGCTGGCAGTGGTGCGCATGGATGGAAGCTCCGTCATCTGAAAAGGTGGGCAGGGTGTCTGTTGCCGGACCTTAGCGCAGCGGGCGGTCCGGGATCGTCACGAGCGGTAACACGGGGCTGCAGCGGACGGTGGCGTCACGGACGCTGCGCCGCCGCGGCCGCGGTTTCCAGCCCGAGGGCGCGGATGCGCGCGGCGGCTGCATTGGCTTGCGACGCCGAGGTGAACGGGCCGGCGCGCACCCGCAGCAGTTCGCGGCCATCTGCCGCGGTGACCGGCTGCGTGGCCGCCGGAATGCCGGCCCCCCGGAGCATGCCGTGCGCGCGTTGCGCATTCGCAGGCTCGGCAAAAAGGCCGACGTTGATGTAGAGCTTGCGTGCAGGCACCGTTGCGGAGTCGGCGCGGTCCGCGGTGGCAGGCGCAGCCGGACGCGAAGCCGCCGAGGGGCCCGTGCGGCGGGAGGCGGCGCTGGCCGGTGCCTGGGCCGGCCGGGTGGCGGTGGACGCCGCGGCGGAGGCCGCCGGGGACCGCGCAGAGGCGTTGCCAGCTGCGGTGGGGGATGACGCGGCGGATGCCGGCGCCACGGCCGGAGAGGGTGTGGCTGGAGAGGATGTGGATGCCGCCGGGGCGGGACCTGGCATGGCTTGGGTTGCCGCGGCCGGGCCGGTGATGGGCGGCGATGTTGCCCTGGAGCTGGCCGGTGCCGGAGTCTGCGCTGCGGGAGGGGCGGGCCGGGACGCCCCGTCGGCCGGATCGGCTGCCGATGGCGCGGAGGTGGGGGCGGCAGGTGCTGAAGCGAGGGGTGAGGCAGGGTAGGGGACGGAGGCCGGATCCGCGGTACCTGCGGAAGCCGGTGCGTCCCCGGACAGGCCGGAAGGCGCGTCCGACGCAGGCGCCTGCACGGCGGACGCGGTGGCCCGTGTGCCCTCCGCGGCAGCAGGCGGCGCGTGGGAGGCGGTGGCAGGCCCCATGGCGGACAGATCCGGCTGGAACAGCAGCAACGCGGCCAGCAGCAGGGCCAGCATGGCGTTGGCCGCGCCGATCCACAGGAGCCGGCGCTGCGTCGGCGCATTTTCTTCCAGCCGCTGCTGGGCCTGGGCAAGCGTGGCGGAGGCCGCGAGCGCCTTGGTGATCCGCTTGCGGATTTCGCCATGGACGATGGCGTTGCCGTAGAGCCCCGGAATCACGGTAGCCGCCAGCAGGACCGCCAGGCCCAGGCCGGCGAGCACCGGAAGCGGCCAGGTGCCGGTGTAGCGGCCGACCGCGACGGCCAGGAGCGCCAGGCCCTCGAGTGCGGCGACATAGACGAGCGCTGCGCTCCACAGCTGCCGGAACACCATCCAGTTGAGCGTGAGCAACGCGGCGGCCCAGTTCCACCCGGGCAACGCGCGGCCGGCTTCGTCGAAGCGCTCGAAGGCGGGCAGGTACCTCGCCGCGCCGATAGGGCCCAGGGCGGCGCGGTACAGCGCGGCCATGGTGTTTTCCGTGGAGCGTCGGGCGGTGGTGGCGGCCGTGACCGCGTAGGCCGATGGTGCGGACATGGTCCGGATTCTGGCATGGGCCGCCTGCGGCCCGGCAGGCCGCCCGGCATGGGAAAGCGCGATTTTGTCGCCGGCCGGTGCGGGGTGGTGTCCGACAGTCGGACACCGCTGCCGATTCCACCATGGTGCATGTCCAGGCGCCCGGACCACTGCTGCCCGTCCCGTCCTGCGCGGACAGCGGCAGTCGTGCGGGTGCCGCGCCTTTCACGCATCTGATCGGAAAGAGGTCTCGCAATGAAATCGATCGAAGGTAATGGGGACGCCCTGCGGCCCCTGGCGGTGGTCACGGGAGCGTCGTCCGGGATCGGCCTGGAACTGGCGCGTTGCGCCGCCCGGGGCGGCTACAACCTGGTACTGGCGGCGGACACTCCCCTCAACGGGGCCGCCGACGCCTTGCGCGCCGAAGGCGCGGAGGTCGAGTTCATCCAGGTGGACCTGGCCACGGCCGAAGGGCTGGAAAAACTCTGGGCGGTCGTCGGCGACCGCATGGTGCATGCGCTCATGGCCAATGCGGGCCACGGCCTGGGTGGGGCCTTCCTGGACCAGCCGTTTGCCGACGTGCGCCACGTGATCGATACCAACGTGACCGGCACCGTGTGGCTGGTGCAGCGCGTGGCACAGCGCATGTGTGCGGCCGGCCGGGGACGCATCCTCATCACCGGATCGATCGCCGGCTTCCTGCCCGGCAGCTTCCAGGCCGTGTACAACGGCACCAAGGCGTTCGTCGATTCGTTCGCTGCGGCGTTGCGCGACGAACTGCAGGATTGCGGTGTGACGGTGACCTGTCTCATGCCGGGTGTGACCGACACCGCGTTCTTCGAGCGGGCAGGCATGCTGGACACGAAGTTCGGCACCCAGTCCGGCAAGTCCGATCCGGCCGAGGTGGCGCGCACGGGCTACGCAGCGATGGAGGCGGGTGAGGCGGACGTGGTGGTGGGGCTGGGCAACAAGCTGCAGGTGGCCCTGGCGAAGGTGGCCCCCTCCCAGCTGGTCGCGGCGCAGCACCGGAGGATGGCCGAGCCCGGCACGGCCGACCGCTAGCGCGGCTGCAGGGCGGTACGGTGGGACGCTGCCCCGGGCGGACTGCTCAACTGGCGGCGTGCTCGAGGGTATAGAGGCCCACGTCGATGTGTCCCGTGCGGAAGCCGGCTTCGCAATAGCACAGGTAGTACTCCCAGAGCCTGCGGAACGGCTCGTCGAAGCCCAGCGGCTCGATGGATGGCCAGGCGGACTGGAAGCGCTGGCGCCATTGGGCCAGGGTGGTGGCGTAGTCGGGGCCGAAGGTCTCGCTGGAGCGGATGCGCAGGCCTGCACCCGCTGCCTGGCTTGCCAGCACCGAAGGCGAGGGCAGCATGCCGCCCGGGAAGATGTACCGCTGGATGAAGTCCGCCCCCGAACGGTAGTGCTCGAAGTGGCGGTCCGCGATGGTGATCACCTGGAGTACGGCGCGCCCGCCCGGCCGCAGGCGGTCGCGCAGGGTGGCGAAGTAGGTGGGCCAGTAGGATTCGCCGACGGCCTCCAGCATCTCGATGGAGACGATGTGGTCGAAGGTGCCGGGCACGTCCCGGTAGTCCTGCAGCCGCAGTTCCACGGCGTCCTGCAGTTCCGCCTGCCGCGTGCGCTCCTGCGCGAAGCGCAACTGCTCTGAAGACAGCGTGATGCCCGTCACCCGGGCGCCTCGCCGGGCCATGTCCTGCGCCAGCGCGCCCCAGCCGCAGCCGATTTCCAGCACGTTGTCGCCGGGCTGCAGGGCCAGGTGTTGCGCGATGCGCTCCAGCTTCACGGCCTGGGCCGCCTCGAGCGATTCCGCTCCCGTGGGATAGATCGCGCTGGAGTAAAGCATCGACGGGTCCAGCCACTGGGCGTAGAAGTCGTTGCCCAGGTCGTAGTGGAAGGCGATGTTGCGCCGGCTTCCGCCGCGGGAGTTGGAGCGCAGCAGGTGGCGCAGCCGGCCCGCCCAGCGTGCCGGCCAGCCGCCTCCGGTGGCACGGCTCCAGGGGGCCTCGTTGCGGCTGCCGCACTCCAGCAGGGCTGTGAGGTCCGGCGTGGACCATTCACCCTGGCGGTATCCCTCCGCCAGGCCGAGGTCGCCGCCGGCCAGCAGCCGCCACACGGGCTTCCACCCGTGCAGGACCAGGGCCGCCTGCGGTCCGGGCTCTGCGCCGGCACCATGCAGGGCCCTGCCGTCCGGCAGGTGCACCGAGAGCGACCCGCAGGCCATGCTGGAGAGCAGACGGCGCAGCAGACGTTCCAGGGGGCGGTGCAGCCAGGGCTGGCGGGCGGAGCGCCGCGCATGCGGCAGGTGGTGGACGGACGATTCCGTGGACAGGCCGCTCGCGGCCTTCGTGGGCGAGGTGGAGGAGGGCGTCATGTTTCTTCGGGGCGGATGATGGTGAGGTGCCGCTCGGGGGCCGGCGGCTTGGCATGGACTTGCACGCCCTTGAGCCAGATCTGCAGTGCCTCCCAGTGGATCGCGCCCATCACCTTCAGCGTGAGCAGGGGATGCGTGAAGAAGGCGCGGACGAGCGCGCCGTCCGTCAGGGGGCGCATGCGCAGCCGCCATGCCGCGTGGAGCACGGGGCCGGCGGCGTCGCCGGCCGTCACGCCGAGCGACAGCCCGTCGCCGGGGACCTGCGGGCGCCGCAGGTCGAATGCATAGCGCAGGGACAGGGGCAGGAAGGGCGAGACATGGAAGGACTTGCCGCATCCATGGCGCTGCCGTGCCTCGTGCGCCTGCGCACCGGGCACCGCCACCAGGTAGCTGTGGCGCTCGCCGAAGGTGTTGTTCACTTCGTAGAGCACTGCGAGCAGGCCGCCGTCGGGCCGGTGGCAGGCATATACCGTGAGCGGATTGAAGGCGTATCCCAGGATGCGCGGCATGGTCAGCATGCGGATGGGGCCGATGCCCGTCAGGATGCCCGCCGCGGCGAGCTGGCGCTCCACGTGGCTGCGCAGGGTCTCGCCCGTGCCCGGACCGTAGTCCCGCTCGTGCAGGCTGAACAGGTTGAAGCGGTTGAGGGAGAAGAGACGCAGACGGCGCGCCAGCTCCGGCAGTTCGTCCACGTCCAGCCAGAGCGCATGGACGCGGTAGCGCAGGCGGTGGCGTGCGGGGCGGTGGCGCTGGTGCGTGACTTCCCCGACGCACAGGGCGCTTCCCGGCACGGGCACGGTCGCGGGAATCATGCCGGTGCTCCGGGCGCATGCGCCGGCGCGCAGTGGATCCGGCCCGATTCGTTCGGCACGGTCCAGGGGCGCCGCACACCGCCCAGGGCCTCCGCCACGGCGAGGCCCGCCTGCAAACCATCCTCGTGGAAGCCCGCGCCGAAATACGCGCCGCAGAACCAGGTGCGCCGCTGTCCCTGGAGGCTCCACAACTGCCGCTGGGCGCGCAGCGCGTTGCCGTCGAAGATGGGGTGTTCGTACGTTTGCGTGTGCAGCACGTGGCGGGGATCGGGTTCGCGGACCGGGTTCAGCGTCACGAACAGCGGCAGGTCATCGGGCAGGTGCTGGAGCCGGTTCATCCAGTAAGTCACGCTCAGGCCGTCCGCCAGGCTGCGGTCGCTGGCGTAGTTCCAGCTGGACCAGACCGCGCGGCGGAGCGGCATCAGGGCCGGGTCGCTGTGCAGAACGGTGCGGTTGCGGCTGTAGCCGAACGCGCCCAGCCAGCGCGACTCCTCCGGCGTGGCATCGGGCAGCAGGCGCAGCGCCTGGTCGGCATGGGCCGCGATCACCACATGGTCGTGGCGGCGCGATTCCCGCGCATCGGCGGTGCGGACATGGATGCCGCCTTCCGTGCGGCGGACCTCCACGGCCGCCCGTTCGAGCGACAGGCCGTCCTGTCCCAGGGCGGCCACGAGCTTTTCCACATAGCGGCGGCTGCCGCCCCGGACCGTGCGCCATGCGGGCCGGTGGCCCAGGTTGAGCAACTGGTGGTTCTCGCAGAACCGGACGAAGGACTCGGTGGGGTACTCGCCGATGCGTGCGGCAGGGGTGGACCAGATGGCCGCCGCCATGGGGTAGAGGTGGTCTTCGCGGAAGGCGCGGCCGAAGCCGCGGCGGTCCAGGTATTCATCCAGGGGCAGCAGCCCCATCTCCTGCGCGTCGCCCGGGGCGAGGCGGTAGAAGCGCACCAGATCCCGGAGCATGGACCAGAAGCGCGGGCGCAGCAGGTTGGCGCGCTGCGCGAACAGGCCGGACAGGCCGGAGCCGGAATATTCCAGCGCTCCGCCGTCCATGCTGACTCCGAACGACATGTCGGTGGCAACGGTTTCCACCCCGAGGTGCGCGAACAGGGCCGTCAGGTTGGGGTAGGCCGATTCGTTGTAGACGATGAACCCGGTATCGACGGCCACGGTGCCGGAGGGGCCCGGTACCTCCACGGTATGGCTGTGGCCGCCGGGGCGCGCATCGGCCTCGTACACGGTCACCCGGTGGCGGCTGGCCAGCAGCCAGGCTGCGGCCAGGCCGGAGATACCGCTGCCGATGACGGCGATGTCGAGCGGGCCGTTGCGGGGTGCTCCGCCTGCTGAGCCGCCGCCAGCGGCGGACATGTCTGGTGTTGTTCTCATTGGAGTCCTCGGATGCTGCCGTGCTGTACGCATCTGCCGGGCTCTTGGATTGCGATGCCGCGGAGCGTGATCTAATCCGCCCATCGCTGCGTAATGGCAGCACCATGACCATCGTCCGCAAGCCCCTGGCAGAGCAGCCTCCCGCGAGGACCGCCTCCGCTCTGCCTCCCTACCTGTCGATTGTGTCGAAGTATCACACCGAAGGACTGCCTTCATCGCCTTCGTCGGAAGCCTGGATCGCCCTGGTGCGAGCCGTGGCCGAGCACGGGGACCGGCAGGCCTTCGCGGCGCTGTTCAAGCACTTCGCCCCGCGGGTGAAGGCCTACCTGATGCGCCTTGGCCTGGCCGAGGGCGTGGCGGAAGACCTCGCGCAGGAAGCGATGGTCAATCTCTGGCGCAGGGCAGGCACCTTCGATCCGGCCCATGCGGGTGTCTCCACCTGGGTGTTCACCATCGCGCGGAACCTGCGCATCGACCATCTGCGCCGCAAGTCCAACCAACTGTCCGACAACGACGAGGGGCTCGACATCGCGATGGACGACGATGGCCCCGAGGAACTGGCCTACGCAGCCCAGTGCGAAAACGACGTGCGGCGGGCGATCGAGTCGCTCGCCCCTGAACAGGCGCAGGTGCTGCGCCGCTCCTTCTTCGAGGACCAGCCCCACGCCCGGATCGCCGAGGATCTCGGCATCCCGCTGGGGACCGTGAAATCCCGCGTGCGCCTGGCCGTACGCCACCTGCGCCGTCTGCTCGGCGCCCATGCGCCATGACGATCCACCACCACCCTGGAGATGACCTGCTCCTTGACCTGGCCGCGGGGCGGCTTCAGCCGGGGCCGGCGCTGCTGGCTTCGGTGCATGCCGAGATGTGCCCGCAGTGCGGGCAGCGCCTCAGGGCCCTGGAGGCGGTCGGCGGCGTGTTGCTGGAGTCCCTGCCGCCCGAGACGCTGAGGCCCGACGCGCTGTCCCGCGTGCTGGGCGCCATCGATGTCCTTCCCGGCGACGAGGCACGCCGGCCGGGTGCGGCCACCACGCCCGTGGCGGGCGGCCCCGACTGGCCTGCGGGAGCACCGTGGCCGCAGGCGCTGCGCGGCGTTGCGTTTTCGCCCTGGAAATGGATCGCCCCGGGCATGCGCTGGAGCCGCCCCCTCTCGCCGCCGGCCGGCGACGTGAACGTGTTCCTGCTGCGCATCGGCCCCGGCCGCAGCCTGCCCTCCCATACCCACGGCGGTCTGGAATGGACGCAGGTGCTGCACGGCGCCTTCCATGACGGACATGCTCTGTTCGGCGCGGGGGATTTCGATGCCGCCGATGGCAACGTGCACCACCAGCCGGTGGTGCAGGGGCCGGGGGACTGCATCTGCCTGGCGGCCGTCGATGGCCGCCTGCGCTTCGACGGAGTGCTGGCGAGGCTGGCGGGCAGCCTGGTGGGAATGTAGGTCAGGCCGACGCGGGCGGAAACCACCGCAGGACCACCGCGCAGGCGATCGCGCTGGCGGCCCCGGTGGCGACCGTGCCCCAGGCCATGTCCATCGCGGTGACCTGCCAGGGCCAGTCGCGCAGCACGGCCTGGTTGGTCAGCCCGAAGGTGGCATAGGCCACCAGCCCGAGCGCAGCGCCCAGGCCCAGGGCCTGCTGCCAGCTCTGCTTTTCCACGCCCGGCACGACGGCGAAAAAGACCATGCCCGCCACGTACAGCAGGTAGAACACCACCGCGGGGGTGATGGAGACGCCTTCCTGCATGAGGTGACCGATGTTGGGGCGGTACAGGCGCTGGGCCATGGTGCCGAGCCACACGGAATCCAGCGCGAGGAAGGCGAGGGCGGTGGCGGCGTAGGCGATGGCATAGGTGCGTGGCATGGTCGGCTTTCGGAAGATGGGGATGGAGGGGAATGCGGTGGTGCGGCGGGGGGCGGATATCGTCATGGAAGCCGGTAGCTGAGCTTGCGTCCGCCGCGCACGGTGGAATCCAGCCCCACCCATTCGCCGGTGTCGGCGGCGTACCAGACGTCGATGGGGTTGCGGGGCCCGGCGATGCGCCAGCGCGTTGCCGCGCGGGGCTGGCCGCGCACGGTGATGGAGCCGTCTTCCTCGCGGGATACCTGCACCGGCTCGAGCTTCCCGCTCTGCGGGTCCAGCAGTTGCCGGGAGTCCAGGATGGCCGGATTCCAGTAGGCGAAGCTGCGCGTGCAGGGGCCGTCCGGCGCGAATTCCTGGCGCACCGTGCTGCGTTCTCCGTCGTCGTCGGTGTCGGCCGCGATGCGCCTCAGGCAGTTGCCACGCCACTGCTCCCGGGCTTCATGCCGGTACCGGTATACCGCGATGCCCAGCATTTTCACCGTGAAGCGTGCCGAGCTTTCCAGCTGGCGGCTGCCGCCCTCCAGGGCGCCGAGCCGGAACCGGTGCTCGCCGATCGGGCTGCCGTCCAGCGACACGGTGAAGTTCCATTGCTGCTCCGTCGAACCCTGCGCATGGGCGCCCGCCGTGGCTGCTGCCAGCAGCAGACCGGGCACCAGCCTCCAGGCCAGCGCGGCGGCCCGCGGGCGCCGGGAGCGCGCGGGCCCGTTCACGAGGGCCTCCCGGACCGCGGCGGCATCGGTATGAAGGCGCTCGTGCGGCGCTGGTACTCGCGGTAGGCCGGCCTGCGCGAGTGCATGTCCTTTTCGAGCAGTGCCACCCCGGAGACCCGCAGGAGCAGGGTGGTCATGAGCAGGGGGGAGACGATGCTCCAGAACGCCGGCAGGCCGGCCAGCCCCAGGGCCGCCAGCCAGAGGCCCCACCACACGCAGGCCTCGCCGAAGTAGTTGGGGTGCCGGGTGTAGCGCCACAGGCCCTGGTCCATCACCCGATCCCCACGCCCGCCCTGGCGCTTGAACCGGGCCATCTGTGCGTCCCCCACGGCCTCGAACACCAGGCCGAAAACGGCCACGGCCAGGCCGGGCAGGGCCTGCCAGGCAGGCCCCGGGCGGAGGAACGCCGCCGCGGCGAAAAGCGGGGCGGATACCACCCATGCCAGCACCGCCTGCAGGCCGAAGACCAGGTACAGGCTCCTGAGCCCGAAGCGCTCGCCGTGGCGTTCCCGCATGGCCTGGTAGCGGCGGTCCTCGCCGTGGCCCCAGTTGCGCAGCGTGATGAAGACGGCGAGCCGGGCCGCCCAGGCGGCCGCCACGCCGACGACCCACCACGCCGCACCGCCCTCCGAGGCGGGGTTCAGCCGCAGGGCATACACCACGCCGGCCCCGGCGATCATCGGGCCCCAGACCCGGTCTACCAGGCTCGCATCGCGGCGTGCCAGGCTGACGGCCCAGGTGGCCAGCGCCACGGCGACGGTCCATGCCAGGCCGCCCAGCGCGGCTTGCCAGGAGGCGTCTGTGCCAAAGAAGTCCGCCATGCCGGCCTCCCGTTTTCGTCAGGCCGCGCCGTGCGCGGGCCGCTTGTCGAACAGGTAGTGGCTGACCCACCACTGCTGCCCGTCGCCGTAGGCGAAGAGTTCTTCGACGGCCAGGAAAAAGAGCCGCCAGCGCGTCCACCAGGTATCCGCGTCGGGGCCGTACACCTGCAGGAACAGCGGCTGGAGCTCCGCGTGGTGCGCGTCCATGTTGTCCAGCCACGCCCGCGATGTCTTCGCGTAGTGTGTGCCGTCCCATCGCCAGCGCCGCGCAACGCGCAGGTCGTCCTGGCAGTGCAGGGCCAGGTCGTCGCTGGGCATCATGCCGCCCGAAAAGAAATGCTCGCTCATCCAGTCGCTGGCATCGCGGGCGACGAACGGGTAGGGCGCCTCCCGGTGGGTGAACACGTGCATGAAGAAGCGGCCGTCGTCGGCCAGCCAGCGTGCCACGTGCGAGAAGGCGCGGGGCCAGTTGCGCAGGTGCTCGAACATTTCCACCGACACGATCCGGTCGAAGCGCTCCGCGGTGTCGAAGACGTTGAAGTCGCAGGTCTGCACGCGCACATTGCTCAGTCCCCGCCGCGCGGCTTCGGCCTCGATGTACTGGCGCTGGGAGTGCGAATTGGAAATGGCCGTGATCGTGCTGGCCGGGTAGCGCGCCGCCATCCACAGCGTCAGCGAGCCCCAGCCGCAGCCCAGTTCGAGGATGCGCTGCCCGTCCTGCAGGCCGGCATGCTCGCAAGTCTCGGCGAGGGCGGCTTCCTCGGCCTGCTCCAGGGTCGTGGTGCCGGCCGCCCAGAGGCAGCAGCTGTACTTGCGGTGGGGCCCAAGCACCTTGCCGAAGAATTCCGCAGGCACCTCGTAATGCTGCTCGTTGGCTTTCTCGGGAACCAGCGCGAGCGGCGCCGAGCGGATGCGCTCCAGGAAGGCCTGGGTCTGTTCCGCCGCGGATACCCCGTCGCCGCTGCGCAGTTCGGCGAGCCGGTCTTTCAGCAGCCGGCGGATGCCGTGCCGTACGAGCCGGTCGGGGAGCAGGCCCCGTTCGACGAGGCGGATGGCGGTGGCGGTGTTCTGCAGCATGCGAGGGGCTCCGGCGTGCGGCGTGCCGGGTGGCCCGCCTGGTTCCGGCCTGTACGCGGCGGCCTCCCATTTGGATTGCAGGACACCGGCGCGCCGGCGTCCCGCGGCTGCCACCGCGGGTTCAGGTCTTGGTGCCGGTGGCGCCGTCGAGCACCATGCGCACGCGCCGGGCGAGATCCGCCAGGCGGTAGGGCTTCTTCAGGATCTCGAATTCGGTGGGCGCGACGTTGGCGAGGCTGCCCATGTCGCGGTCGAATCCCGTGGTCAGCAGGATATGGATGCCCGCCACCGTCTTGCGCATCTCGCGGGCCAGTTCGTAGCCGTTCAGGCCACCGGGCATCACCACGTCGGTGAAGAGCAGGTGAGGCAGCGCGGACGGCTCCAGGGAGCGCACGAGCTTGAGGGCCGCGTGCGCGCTGTGCGCCACGTGGACCGTGTACCCCAGGCCCTCCAGCATGGCCTGGGCGAGGTCGGCCACTTCGACGCGGTCGTCCACGACCAGCACGGTTTCCGTGCCGCCGCGCGCATGGGGGGCGAGCGTCTCCACCAGTTCGGGGTGCGTGCGCCCGTGCACGGCGGGGAAGTACATGCGCACCGTGGTACCCACGCCGACTTCGGAATAGATCGTGACGGCTCCGCCCGACTGCTTGGCGAAACCGTACACCATGGACAGCCCCAGGCCGGTGCCCTTGCCTTCTTCCTTGGTGGTGAAGAACGGGTCCATCACGCGCGGCACCATGTCGGCCGGGATGCCCGCACCGGTGTCGGTCACCGACAGGGTGGCATAGGGGCCCGGCGGCAGGCCGGAGAAGGCGTGGCCGTCCTGGGCGTGCAGTTCGATGCCGCGCGTCTCGACCCGGATGTGGCCGCCGTTGGGCATGGCGTCGCGGGAGTTGAGCAGCAGGTTGAGCACCGCCACTTCCAGCTGCGTGGTGTCCAGTTCGCAATTGGGCACGTCGTCGCCGAGCACGTAGTCGATCTGGATGGCTTCGCCCAGGGTGCGTTCGGCCAGCGAGGCCATGCCCGTGGCCAGCGCGTTCAGGCTGACGACCCGGCCCTGGAGCTTCTGCTTGCGCGAGAACGCCAGCAGCTGCTGCGTAAGCGTGGACGCCTTGCCGACGGCACTGCGGATGCTGTCGATGGAGCGGTCGATGTCCTCGCGGGTGAGCTTCTGGCTGCGGTTGCGCACGCGCATCACGTCCAGGTGGCCGGACATGACCTGCAGCAGGTTGTTGAAATCGTGCGAGATGCCGCCGGTCAGCTGGCCGAGCGCCTCCATCTTCTGTGCCTGCGACAGCGCTTCCTCGGCGTCGCGGCGCCGGCTCACGTCGAGCTGGGAAGCGAAGAAATAGACCAGCTCGCCGCGCGCGTTGTAGACCGGCGAGATGAACAGCGCATTCCAGAACGTGGAGCCGTCCTTGCGGTAGTTGAGCAGTTCCAGCGAGATCTCGCGCCGCTGCTCGATGGCCTCGCGCAGGGCCGCGACGGTGTTGCGGTCGGTGGCGGGGCCCTGGAGGAACCGGCAGTTGTGCCCGAGGATGTCCTGCGGCTGGTAGCCCGTCATCGCGACGAAGGCGCGGTTGCAGAACACGATGGGGTTGTCGGGCTGCCGCGGATCGGTGACCAGCATCGGCATCCGCGTGGTTTCGATGGCCGCGAAAAAGATGTCGTCCTTGTGTTCGGCGACTTCGGAGGGGGCGCCTTCCGCGACGAAGGGGCGCGCCTGGCCGGTGATGGGGGGCTTCTCGCTGCTCATCCGGCGGACTATACGGACAAACCGCGGCCCTGCCCATTTGCCCCGGTCCGGCCGGCCTGTAGGCGCAGGCGCCGACCACCGCAGCTGGCGGCGGCGTCCTACGCGGCGTGGCGCGAGCGACGGATGAAGGCTGCCGGTTTCCTTGCCAAGATGGGGCCAGGGAGGATCGGCTCCATGTGGGATTTCGATGTGGATTGGCTGGAACTGGTGCTGCGCAGAGTGCTTGTCTATCTCGCACTGCTGTGCATGCTCCGGGTTTCGGGCAAGCGGACGGTGGGGCAGTTCACCCCGTTCGACCTGCTGGTGATCATGCTGCTGAGCGAGGCCGCCAGCAATTCCATGACGGGGGGGCGACAACTCCCTGCCCGGCGGCCTGCTGGTGTGCGCGGTGCTGATGGCGTTGAACGCGGCCGCAGGATTCCTGAGCGCACGCAGCCGCGCGGTGGAGGCCGTGCTGGAAGGCGAGGCCGTGCTGGTGGCGCGCGACGGCCATGTTTTCCGCGACGCGCTGCGCCGGCACCGGGTATCGCGCAGCGACTGGGAAAAGGCACTGCGCGAGGCCGATTGCGACGAGTCCGAGATACGGCTGGCTTTCCTGGAGGCGGACGGCAGCATCGTCATCCAGAAGACGCAGGGCGCGCAGGCCGAGTGAACTGGCCGGGTACGCGCAACCCGGCGGCCTCGGTCCTTGCGGACATACAGATGCGCGGTGGATTCGGCGCTTTCCTACGGCGCCGGCGCGCTGTGGCGGGGAATCCTTGGCGACATCTTCACTGCCCGTGTCCCCCCATCCGTGTCTTCCGCCGCCTCCCTGCGCCGAACCCGTCTGCCCCGCAACCAGGACGTGCTGCTCCTCGTGGACGTGGTCAATCCGCTGAACTTTCCCGGTGCCGACGACCTCCTGCCGGGCGCCCTGCGTGCTGCGCGTGCCACCCTGCGGCTGCGCGAGCGCCTGGAAAGCCGCCGCGTACCGGTGATCTATGCGAATGACAACTACGGCACGTGGCACAGCGAATTCAGCGACCTGCTCGCGGCCTGCCGGCAATTGCCCGGAGCGCGTGGGGAACTCGCCCGCCTCATGGCTCCCCGGCCGCGCGACCTGACCCTGCTCAAGCCCTGCCATTCCGCCTTCCAGTCCACGCCGCTGCTGCACCTGCTGCGGCAGATGGGGACGCGGCGCGTCATCGTCGCTGGCCTCGCCGCGGACATGTGCGTGATGCTGAGCGCCACCGATGCACGGATGCTCGGCTACGACGTCTGGGTGCCCGGGGACTGCACCGCCGCCGAAACCCCCACGCGCAAGCGCAGCGCACTGCGGCAACTGGAAGAAGCCTTCCAGTGCGATGTGCGGCCCGGAAACCTGCTGTGACAGTTCCAGCATGGACGGCGGGGCTTGTCCTACGCCCAGGCTGCGGCGAGCCGCCCAGCATGGATGCATCGCACATGCATTGCTGAGGAGATTTTCATGGCAGACGACAAGACCAAGGTGGGCGGCGCGGACCGGCGGCGCATCAACCTCTCGGAAGACTACGAAGTGCGCGACTGGGCCTCCGTGCTCAATTGCGACGAGTACGAACTGCGCAGGGCCGTGCAGGCCGTCGGCAATTCGGCGGAGGCCGTGCGCAGCTATCTCGCACAGAACCGCGAGCGCACGCAATGACAGCCCAACGCACCGGAGAACACCCATGAAGCCTGACGACACCTCCACCCCAGCCCTGCCCGACACATCCCGGGAAGCCATCGCGGCTTCCGGGCAGGAGCGCCGGCGCGACACCGGCCACTACGACCAGTACGGCATGCGCGACGATCCCCGTCCCGCCGCCACCCCCGCCGGCGCGGAGAACCTCGCCACCGGCGAAGGCGCGCGCCGGTTCGGTGCCAGCGGCGACGAGAGCACCTACGGCAACCGCGAACGCCAGCGCCCCGGCGACCAGCATTCGGACCGGCTGCAGACCGGGCCGATCGCATCGGTCGATTCCTCCGGCTCGGCACGGGGCCTGGGCCTCGACTACGGTGGTGATCAGCCCGAAGGTCCCATGCCATCGTCCCGCCAGGGGGCAGCCCTGATCGGCGAGACGCGCGACCGCGGTCGCCAGCATTGACCGGCATGCCCGGCCCGCGCGATGCCGGGCCTTCCGCGTGAGCGCGGGTGTTCCTTTTTCTTTCCTTTCCTTTTCCCTTTCATGACAGCAAGAAGGAGCACTCCATGAACCACCGCCACCTGATGATTTCCGCGTCCGTCGCCCTGGCGTGCGTCGCCTACGCGGCCGGAGCCGCCGCCCAATCCCAGCCACCTGCCCAGTCCCCCACGCACGAGCAGCCGCGGGCCGGTGCCGCCCGGGCCGTGGACGGTGCGGAAGGGCTGGTATCGCGCCTGACGCGGGCCGACAAATCCTTTCTGGACGACGCCGCCCATAACGGCCACGCCGAGGTCAAGAGCAGCCAGCTGGCGCTGCAGAAGGCCCGGAACCCCAAGGTACGCGCCTTCGCGCAGCAGATGGTGGACGACCACACCCAGGCCAACCAGGAACTGGCCGCCCTCGCGGCCGGCAAGAACGTGCGCGTGCCCGAAGGGCCGTCCCTCGTGCAGGAAGGCAAGCTCAAGCTGCTGGGCATCGCCGACGGCGCGGACTTCGACAAGCGCTACATGGAAACCATGGGCCTGCAGGCGCACCGGGACACGATCGAGCTTTTCGAGAAGGGTGCACGGGATGCCCGTGATCCGGAGGTGAAGGCTTTCGCTCAGAAGACCCTGCCGAAGCTGAAGCAGCATCTGGAGATGGCGCAGCAGGCGGCGGGTGAGGTGGGGGTGAGCGGCGACAAGGTGGATGCCGCCCGCAAGCCGTAGTCTGGTGCCGATCCGCGGGGTAGAAGCGATGCGGTTCAGGCTATGGATACCCGGTCGTTCATCCTCGCACAAACCCGCAGATCCGGCCCCACCTGGGCGACCGAGCGGATGGTGAGCCCGAGCGCCTGTCCCAGGTCCGGAAGCGGGCCGAACGGCGCAATGCCTCTTCCTTGTCCGAGGAGCTTGGGGGCGAGGTAGAGCAGCACCTCGTCCACCAGGCCGGCCGCGCACAGCGCTCCGCTGGCGATGGCGCCTGCTTCCACATGCACCTCATTGGCTTCCCGTGCCGCGAGGTCTGCCATGACGTCGCGCAACGCCACCCGGCCGTCGGGGCCGGGCAAGTGAACGACCGTCGCGCCCGAGGCGCGCAGCGCGCTCTCTTTCGATTCGTCCCTGATCGCGCAATAGACCACCACACTGCGCTCCTGTGCTCGCAGTAGTGCCGCATCCGGCGGGGTGCGCAGCCGGCTGTCGAGCACCGCGACCCAGGGCTGGCGTTCGGTAGGCACCTCGCGCACATCCAGCCGCGGATCGTCCGCGAGCACGGTGCCCACGCCGGTGAGGACCACGCAGGCGCGTGCGCGCCAGGCATGCACGTCGGCGCGCGCCGCGGCGGAGGTGATCCACTGGCTTTGCCCGTCCGGCAGCGCCGTGATTCCGTCCAGGGACGCGGCGGACTTCAGCCTCACCCAGGGCATGCGCCGCACCATGCGGCTGAGAAATCCGATGTTCAACTCCCGTGAGGCCTCCGCGCCCGGGCCCACTTCCACTTCGACCCCTGCAGCGCGCAAGCGCTCGAACCCCTGGCCAGCGACGCGCGGGTTGGGGTCACCCAGCGAGGCGACCACGCGGGCGATGCCAGCTTCGACCAGCGCATCGCAGCAGGGGCCTGTGCGGCCGTGGTGGGAGCAGGGCTCCAGGGTGACATATGCCGTGGCTCCCCGGGTGGCGTGGCCCCGGGCCTGGGCATCGCGCAGGGCCATGACCTCCGCATGGGGCCCTCCGGCGCGCTGGGTCGATCCCTGGCCGATGATCTGCTGGCGGGCATCGACCAGTACACAGCCCACGCGGGGATTGGGGGAGGTCCTGTAGAGCCCTTCTTCCGCCAGCCGGAGCGCAAGCTGCATGAAATCGGTAGGGGGAGAGGCCGGGGAGAAAGGCGTGGACATCCCGGCATTTTGCGCCGACTGGTCGGGTTGGCCTGCCGAACGGCATCGCCAGGCGCACGCACCCGCCCTAAGATTCCGGCATGGCCGATAACAGTTTGTTGTACTCCTTACGTTCGCGCAGGCGGGCGGAAAGGGCATCGCCGCGGCGTCGGAAATCAGGGTTTACCCTGATCGAGGTCCTGGTGTCCATCGTGGTGCTTTCGTTCGGGATCCTGGGGCTGGTCGGGGTGCAGGCCTTCGCGCTGCAATCGACGCGGGAGGCTCGCCTGCAGGCCCAGGCCGCCAACCTGGCCCGCGAAATGGCGGAGATGATGCGCGGCAACAACCAGATCGGCATCAAAAGTGATGCCAGCTTGAACCCGTACCTCATCAGTCTCCAAAGCCCGTTGGCCCCGGCAACCGCCAGTTACTGCCTGGGCGTGGCGTCGTCGTCCGCCTGTGCTGATGGCACGGCCGTTGCGCGCGCGGAATTGACCGATTGGCTTACTCGGCTGGATGCTGCCCTGCCCGGCGCGCGGGTGGTCATCTGCTTCGACAAGGCACCCTACGACAGCAATGGCATGCCGCAATGGAACTGCACTGCTGGAACTGCCGGCGTGGATGAGGTCGCGGTGATCAAGATCGGCTGGACCCGCAAATCCACGCTGCGCGCGTCTGCTACCAGCGATGGCGTGGAAACCGCCACGGCCACCGGCAGCTATCCCTACGTGGTGTTTCCCGTCACGAGCGGCAACCCGATGGGGGCCCCTTCGCTATGACTCGCTTTTCCCACCCCGTGACCCGCCGGTTACGGCAGAACGGCCTGACGCTCGTAGAGCTGATGGTCGCCATGGTCATCAGCCTGCTGATCGTGCTGGCCGCGGCCGTGAGCCTCGTGGTCGCCCGGCAGGGCTTCAACAACGTTGACGCTGCATCGCAACTGCGCGACAACGCCCGTTTTGTGGAAGACATGGTCCAGCGCCTGGGCGTGCAGGCGGGCTACCGCGATCTGTTCCATGCAGCCTACGATGAAAGCGCCAGCACCACCGGGCTTGATCCGTCTGCGGTGCCCAATACCTTCGTCTATGGTTTCAACAACAAGGCGCGCGCATCTTCAGACAACTGGTACGAAGCCAGTACGGCCCGCACTTCAGGCAGTCTGGGATACGGCAGCGACGTGCTCGTGCTGCGGTTCCAGCCGGCGACATCCAACAGCGATGCCACCAAGACGGACAAGGGAATGATCGACTGCTCCGGCAATACCCCCCAGGTGGGTGCGAAAGACCGCTATGACCGGGTGACGAGCGTGCTGCATGTCGCGATCAGCAATGACGGGGAGCCCGCACTGATGTGCACGACCTGGACACGCGATCCTGCGACGGGAAATCTCTCGCGGTCCGACCCGCTTCCCCTGATCTCCGGCGTCGAGGATTTCCAGGTGCTCTACGGCGTGGACGGCATTCCCGCCAACAATGCCACCATGCCCGCCGCGTCGACGGTGGACAGCGTTCAGGACCGTTTCCTGCGCGCCGATCAGATCACGGTGTCGGATTCGCTGGTGTCGGCCGCAAACTGGCGCCGTGTGCGCAGCATCCGGATCGGCATGGTGCTGCGAGCCGCACCGAACTCGGCCGTGGACCGCACCTCCCAGACCTTCTACCCCCTGGGCACTGCCAAAGGGTCGAGCGGAGGGTCCATCGGCAGCATGTTCGCCGATACCACCAACGATCCCGGCACCGTGTTCACTCCCGCGGCCGACGGCCGGCTGCGGCAGGTGGTCACTTTCACCGTGCATTTGCGCAACAACCAGCGGGAGCCTGGATGATGTCCCGATATCAGCCTGAAATACGCGCACGAGGCGGTGCGCCCTGTGGCCGCTCGGAGGCTGGCATGTCGCTGATCGTCGTCCTGCTGATACTGGTGGTGGTCTCCATCCTGGGCGTGGCGGGAATCCAGATCTCGATGATGGGCGAACGCTCGACCCGCAACGACCGCGACAAGCAGGTGGCGTGGCAGTCCGCGGAGGCAGCGCTTATCGATGCGGAGCTGGACATCCTCGGCAAACCCGATGCCGCCACCGTTACCAAGCGTGGGGAAGTCTTCAAGCGGGGCAGCACGGACGTCACGAAGTTCCTCCCGGGTTGCGGGGGAGATCAAAGCGCTAAGAACCTGGGTCTTTGCTACACCCTGCCCGGCGTCGCGCCCGCATGGTTGACGGTGGATCTGGCCTCGTCCACGAATCCCCAATCAGTGGCCTTCGGCACGTTCACCGGCCGTGCTTTTCCGTCGGGGCAGGCCGGTTTGCAGCCGGCCGCGCCGCCGCGTTACGTGATCGAACTGGTGGAAGACCCCGAGGGCGCCCGCACCACGGCGCCCAAGGACCGCAAATACATCTACCGCGTGACCGCCATGGGATTCGGCCCTAGTGCCTCCACCCAGGGCGTCCTGCAGATCGTCTACAGAAACTGAGCCCGCCATGAACTCCCAGAGTCCATCCCACCGGCCCTCCCTGCGTCAGCGGGGCTTCATCAACAAGCCATTCCTGGGGGCCGTGGCCGTCCTCGTGGGCCTTTTCGCGTTTGGCACATCGTTCCTGGCGATGGGAACGGGTGCTCCCGTCACCACGCCGCCGATCAACCTGTCCAGCGACCCGCTGTACGCGGTGAACGTGAAGGACAAACCCACCATGGCCCTGGCCCTGTCGGTGGAGTTTCCCACCGTGGGCGCCCAGTATGTCAACGTGCCCAATACGAATACCGATGATTCGTACGCCAACACCAAGGAATACCTCGGCTATTACGACGCGGAAAGCTGCTACCAATACAACGACGCGCCGACCGAGACGCCTGAAAGCGGGAGGACTGCCGCCGATTACAAACGCTTCGATCCCGTAGGAAGAGCCACGAACCGCAAGTGCAGCGATGCCTTCAGCGGAAACTTCCTGAACTGGGCCACCAATTCGGCGGTGGACATGCTGCGCCTGGCGCTCTCCGGTGGCGACCGCTATGTCGATACCTCGACGCTGACCATCCTGCAGCGGGCCGTGCTGCCGAACGGCGATCCCATCTGCATGTGGAACTCGAACAACTTCCCGGCGAAGCGGCTGGCGAAGGACGGGGGAGGGGCGAACTCCTATTGGGGCGCCGTGCCGAGTGCCATGGTGACCGGCGCCAACGGCAACGACATCTGGGTGGCCAACACCCTGAACCGGGTGTACTTCCGGGCGGGGTCGTCCGCCGCGGGATCCTGCTCCGACACGAGCGGATATACGCTCGGCGCTCCCACCACAACGCAGAGCCGTGGCACGACCACCTACCAGAACAACGTAGCCTTGCCGAACGATGCCGTACTTTGCACTGCGGAAAATTCCATGTGCAACTTCTCCGGCGTGCGCGAGGTGTGGTTCGGTGTTTCCCCCACCCGACTGACCCCGCGAGGGAACTGGGCCATCGTCCCCGCCTCGAATGGCATCAATTGCAACTACCAGGTAATCGGTGATCCCGCACCTGGTCAAGGCAAGAGTTGCTATACGCGCCCCTACACAGGTACGTGGCAGCCCCCCCAAACCACGGCCCTCAATTCCGACGGTTTCTTCTATTCACGCGTGCAGGTCTGCAACAAGACCGGCGACCTGCTGCAGGATATCCGTGACTACGGCCTGTGCACCCAATACCCGAGTGGCAACTACAAGCCCGTGGGCGTGATCCAGAAGTATTCCGACCAGCTCAGGCTGGCGGCTTTTGGCTACCTGATGGACCAGACGGCGAGCTACAACAATGGCCGCTATGGTGGCGTTCTGCGTGCACCCATGAAATACGTCGGTCAGAAGACCTTCGATGTGCAGGGGCGTGAGGAGACCGCGACGAATGCGAAGGCCGAGTGGAATATCAACACCGGCATCTTCAACAAGAATCCCGAATCGGATACCGTCTTCGGCATCAGCGGGGTGATCAATTACCTGAACCAGTTCGGGCGGACCGGGCCCGTGCCCGGGCGCTACAAGCAATACGATCCGGTCGGTGAACTCTATTATCAGTCGCTGCGCTACATGCAGGGCCTGCCGCCCACCGCGGATGCGATTTCCGGCCTGGGCACTCCTTCCACCGGCAGCGCGCTGTACGACGGCTATCCTGTCTATACCGACTGGACGAACATCGATCCTTATGGGGGGACGCGTTCCTCCTCCGAGAACTATTCGTGCGTGCGCAGCAACATCGTGGTGATCGGGGACATCAACACCCACGATGGCAATTGGCGCAACATCCCCACCTCCGATGATCCGGCCAACAATGCCACGAACTTCCGGACGTGGCACCAGGTGGTGCAGTCGTTCGAGAAAGGCATTTCCACGGCCTACGTGGACGGCCAGGGCGTGAACCGCACGACGTCCAATCCGAACACTGCCAATCCGAACGTTCCTTCCAACAGCCAGACCAGCCAGATCATGGGATACGCCTATTGGGCGCATACCCAGGACATCCGCGGCACCCGGTGGACTGCGGCGACCGCCAAGCAGCGCCCGGGCCTGCGTGTGAAGACGTTCCTGTTCGACGTGAACGAATACGCAACCCAGAACGACGCCGCTACCCGGCAGACGCGCAACCAGTTCTTCATGGCCGCCAAATACGGTGGCTTCAATTCGACTTCCTCGTCGTCATCGAGCGGTTCGCCGGATCCGTACAACACTTACGGCAATCCTTTCAGGAACCAGATCACCGATACGAACGACAACAATGTCTGGCAAAAGCCAAGTGCTCCCGGTGAGGCATCCAGCTACTATCTTCAGAGCGATGCGCGTGGCGTGCTTGCCGCGTTCAGGGCGATCTTCGAGAACTCGATCGGAAGTGCGCGCAGCATCGCCGGCAGCTCCTCTGCTTCTCGCGTGCAGGCCAGCACCGACAATTTCCTGTATTCCGCGAAGTTCGACGTCGCTTCATGGACGGGCGACGTGATCGCCGAGCAGATCACGCGTTCCGGGAGCGGTTCGTCGGTCGGCCTTTCCGTGTCGTCCAATCCGGTGTGGAGTGCCGCTGCCCGCCTGAAAATCAAAAATGCTGCCGATCGGAAGATTTTCGCCGGCCATGGCAGCCGGCTGGCTGCGACGGAGTTCACCTGGAGCGCAATCAACGGCAAAGCGATGCAGACTTCCCTGAGCAAGGCTTCGCCGAGCGCTACGGCGGATTCGCTGGGGCCGGACCGGTTGAATTACCTGCGTGGTGTACGCACCAATGAAGGCGCCGGTGCGCAATTCCGGGTACGTACGGAGCTGCTGGGGGATATCGTGAACTCCGGAGTCACATTCTCCGGCCCGCCTGCAGCAGCCTTCACGGGTAACAGCTATGCGTTGTTCAAAACTGAGAATGCCGGTCGTTCTCCAGTCGTGTTCGCAGGTGCGAACGATGGCATGCTGCACGCCTTCGCAGCGCAGACGGACACTGGCAAGGGAATCACCGCAGGCGATGAACTGTTTGCCTATATTCCCAGCTGGATGGGCCCCAAGCTCTCGGCCCTGACTTCGCCGACCTACGTCAACAACCACCAGGCCTATGTCGACGCACCCTCGGCCGTGGGAGAGGCTCAGGTGGCATTTACGTCGGGTGCTGGCAGTGCCACCGACTGGAAGACCGTGCTCGTTTCCGGTACCGGCGCCGGTGGCCGGGGTGTGTTCGCGCTCGACGTCTCCAAGCCGGAAACCTTTGCAGTCGGCAATGCGCTGTGGGAGTTCACTGGCGCTGATGATGCAGACATGGGTTTCGTGGTCGGACGTCCGCAGATCCTCAAGTTCCGGACCGGCGCAGATACCTACCGCTGGTTTGCCGTTGTGGCCAGCGGCGCGGACAATTACTCCAGCACCTTCGACAACGGTGGCGGCGGTGGCCGTCCGGCGCTCTTCCTGCTCGCGCTGGACAAGGCCTCGGGGGATGCCTGGGTCGAAGGGACCAACTATTTCAAGCTGATTTTCCCCGTGGATACGGCTGTGGCGGCCACGGTAGCCACGGGTATGGCGAATTTCACGCCGCTCTACGCCCTTGCCGGCGACGTGACGCAGATCTATGCCGGCGACCTGCATGGCAAGGTCTGGAAGCTGGATTTCACCTGCACCAGAAGCAGCTCCACCGATACGTCCTGCACGTCTTATGGCTACAAGGCCACCAGCAACTGGACGGTCGCCGGCCTGAGCAGTTTCGGGTCTGGAGGCACACCTTATCCGTTCTTCATCGCCAAGGATGCTTCCGGCAATGTGCAGCCGATCACGTCGGCGCCCCAGCTCTTCACCGGCCCGATCGTGAACAGCAAGGAAACGTTCTACGTACTGGTGGGCACGGGCAAGTACCTGGAATCATCGGACCGGACTTCCACCCGGGCTCAGAGCGTATATGCGCTCTACGATAACGGATCCACCACGGCGGACTCTTCCAACCCCACGTCTGCCATATCCGGGCGCAGCCGGATGACTGCAGGCACGGTGAGCACCTCGGCGCAAACGGTGACGGTTCCCAGCTTCAAATGGGGAAGGCCCCAGAGCGACGGGGACACCACCCAGCGTGCCGGCTGGTATATCGATCTGCCGACTTCCGGGGAGCGATCCATCAGCGGTTTCACCGATCTGGGCGGGCTGACGGTGGCATTCAGCACGGTCATTCCCGGAGATGTCGCCTCTGCGGGCGCCTGTGACGCCAATCCGGGCTCCGGCCGCCAATACACCCTGGATGTCTCCCTCGGCAATGGCTCCACTGCCGAATCCAGGGTGGGCCTGCTGAGCGCATTCGTGGTGATCGAGGACACCGCCAGTTCCACGGTGACCAATTACGATAGCACTGGCCAGGCGATTCGCACGATCATGAAGCGCAGCCTGCAGACCGGCTCCTCGGGCGTCACCGAAGGCAAGAGCACCACAGTGCAGGAGGTGGTCGGCCGGCTCAGCTGGCGGCAGATCTACGATTACCGGCAACTGCGCAAGGACGCGACAACCCCATGACACACCATCGTTCGATCCGTGGTTTTTCCCTGCTGGAGCTGATGATCGTCGTGGCGATCGTCGGTATCCTGGCGGCGGTGGCCTATCCCGCCTACAACGATTCCGTACTCAAGGGCCGGCGGGCCCAGGCGCGCACCGCGCTGGCGGAACTCATGCAGCAGCAGGAGCGTTTCCTCACGCAGCGCAATTGCTACCTCGGTTTCAGCAATAGCGGAGGTACTGCGACCGCCACGGCGAATACTGCCTGCGGTATCGCTGCCTCCTTCACGGTGCCTTTCAAGACGTATGCAGGCGAAAGCCTCGGCTCGGCCAGCTACCAGCTGTCGGCCACGACCTGTAGCAGCACCTTGACACTGTCAGACTGCGTGAAGGTGGTAGCCAGCCCGGTCAAGGCTGACCCCGCCGTAGGAGATCTCTCCATGACCAGCACGGGAGTCAAGTCATGCACCGGAACGGCCAGCAGCACCAATCCCAAGCTGTGCTGGCCATGAAGATGCCCCTGTGCCACGGGCTTCAGGCCCGCCAGCGCCGCCTGGCCGCCAGGCATGCCCGGGGCTTCACCCTGATCGAACTCATGGTGACGATGGTGCTGGTGGCCGTGCTCCTGCGCATCGGCATTCCGAGCTTCGTGAGCTTTCAGCGCAATTCCGAACTAACCTCTGCCGCCAACGGGCTGCTTTCGAGCGTCAACTCGGCCCGTACGGAGGCCATGAAGCGCAACATGAATGCAGGAGTAGTTCCTGCCTCCGGCAGTTCCTGGGCGGGGGGGTGGACTGCATTCGTGGATGTCGATGGCGATGGTTCCTTCGATGCGACCAAGGACCTCGTGCTGTCCACCCAGCCGGCGCTGGCATCGTATTTTTCCGTGACCGGTACCGGTACTGCGACAGGCAGTACCCCCACCATCTTCTTCAACTCTTCGGGCTATGTGAAGGACTTCGGCAACGTCACCATGGAAATCGCGCGCAACGATCTTTCCGATGCGGCGCTGCTGGAACAGACGCGCCGGGTCATCATCTTCAAGACGGGCCGCGTGCGCGTCTGCAAGCCGACGTCCGCGACAGATGCTGCGTGTGCCAGCGGCGGCAGTTGACGGTCTGCGGGCCGGCTTTCGGCGGCTGGCCCCTCCCTAAGCCCCCCCGATCTCCCGCCAGATCGCCGACAGCGGCAGGACCTTGTCCACGCCCCCCCGCTTGATCGCCTCCTTCGGCATGCCGAAGACCACGCAGCTCTCTTCGTCCTGGGCGGTGGTGCGGGCGCCGGCCTGGTGCATCTCCAGCAGGCCCGCGGCGCCGTCGTCGCCCATGCCGGTCATGATGATGCCGTGGGCATTGGACCCCGCGCACTTGGCCACGGAGCGGAAGAGCACATCCACGGAGGGGCGGTGGCGGTTCACCAGGGGGCCGTCGAGCACTTCGACGTGGTACTGGGCACCGCTGCGGCGCAGCAGCATGTGCTTGCCTCCCGGGGCGATGAGCGCGCGGCCGGTGACGACGCGGTCGTTGTTTTCCGCTTCCTTGACGGCGATGCGGCACAGCCCGTCCAGGCGGCTGGCGAAGGCGGCGGTGAATTTTTCCGGCATGTGCTGCACGATGACGATACCGGGGCATACGCGGGGCAGGGCGGTGAGCACTTCTTCCAGCGCCTGGGTGCCTCCCGTGGAGGTGCCGATGGCCACCACGCGTTCCGTGGTCTGGGTCATCGCGCGGCCCGCGCCGGGCGGCAGGATGGCGTCGGCGGTGTTCTTGCCGGTGGGGGCCGGCGGCGCGGCCGGGTCACCGGCCCGGCGGGCCAGGCGCCGTACGTTGGCGCGCGCAGCGGCGCGCACGGTGGCGACCAGTTCGTCCGCGGTCTCGGTCAGGAAGCTCTTGAGGCCCAGCCGGGGTTTGGTCACGATGGCCACCGCGCCGGCGGCGAGCGCTTCCATGGTGGTCCTGGCGCCTTTTTCCGTGAGGGTGGAGCAGATGACGACGGGCGTGGGGCGCTCGGCCATGATCTTGCGCAGGAAGGTGATGCCGTCCATGCGGGGCATCTCGACGTCCAGCAGGATCACGTCCGGCCACTGGTGCTTCATGCGTTCCATGGCCAGCAGCGGGTCGGCTGCCGCGTACAGCACCTCGATGCCGGGAGCCTCCCCGAGCAGGCCGGTGAGTACCTGGCGCACGACGGCGGAATCGTCCACGACGATGACTTGGATGGGTTTCATGGGGTGGTGGGCTCTGCTGTGAAGCGCTGGAAGAGGGAGGCCGGCTACGGTTGCCGCAGCGCGGCCGGCGGGACCTGGCGGACCCAGACCGCGCCGCTGGCGACATCGAACACCACCTGCCGGTGGCCGTCGCCGAAAAGGTGTTCGCTGCGGACGCCGATGCCCCGTCCGGCCAGCAGCTGCCGAGCGGCGTGGCCGTTGCGGGTGCCGACGGAGTCCATCGCGGACCGTGGGCGGGTGGGAAACATGTTGCCGCCGCCGAAGATCTTGGCCTCGCATTCGGCGATGGACACGCGCTGGCGCCGCAGCCCGCGCACCATCAGTTCCAGCGCCTCGTCGCCGTAGCGACCGTCCAGTTCGCCGGGCCGGGCGGGGCGGCCGCGGTCGGCCAGCAGGAAATGCGACATGGCGCCGATCCGGCGCGCGGGGTGCCACAGCGTGATCGCCACGCAGGAGCCCAGCATGGTGCGCAGCCGCATGGTGTCGTCACCCACGAAGTATTCCCCCGGCTGGAGGAAGACGTCCATGGGCCTGAAAGACGTCGGCACGAGCGGCTCCGGACGTCATGGCTTGCGATAGACCGAGGGTGCGACCTGCTCCATGGCGGCGTCGATGCCGTGCAGGCTCTCCGAGTGGCCGATATAGAGGTATCCGCCCGGGCGGATGAACGAGATCACGCGGGCCACCACGTCGCGCTTGGTGTCGCCGTTGAAGTAGATCATCACGTTGCGCAGAAACACGACGTCGAAGCTGCCCAGGTCGGGAAGCTTCGTGTTCAGGTTGGCGTGGAGGAAGCGGACCTTCTGGCGCAGTTCGCGCGCCACCAGCAGCGTGCCCGCCTGGGGCCCCTGGCCCTTCAGGCAGAAGCGCCGCAGGTAGGGCGGGGGGATCTGGCGGGCGCGCTGCTCGGGGTAGTGGCCGGTGCGGGCCTTGTCCAGCATGCGCGTGCTGATGTCGGTGCCCACCACCTCGAAGGCCTGGCTGCCACGGCAGTCCGCCAGGACCATGGCGATGCTGTAGGCCTCTTCGCCGCTGGAGCTGGCCGCGCTCCACACGCGGAACGGCGAGGTGGCGCCGGGCTGTTGCGCGGCGCTGCGCAGCAGCTCGAAATGCCGCGCTTCGCGGAAGAAATAGGTTTCGTTGGTGGTGAGCAGATCGATCGCCATCTGCACTTCGGCGGGATCCTGGCCGCTTTGCAGCAGCGCGAAGTATTCCGCATACCCTGCCACCCGGGTCGCGTGCAGGCGCTTGGCCAGGCGCCCGCAGACGAGGGCTTTCTTCGCCGGTGACAGGGTGATGCCGGCCGCATCGAAGATGAAGCGCTGGAAATGCCCGTAATCGCGATCGGAGATGGTTCTGGATGGCATGGGGTGGCAGTGGTCAGGGAAGCCGCAGGGCGTCCAGGCGCGTGCGGTGGGAGCGGTTCCAGGTGGGCAGGTCTTCCCCGGGCATCGCCTTGGCGATCAGCCATCCCTGGGCACTGGTGCAGCCGAAGTCCTGGAGCAGGCGCCAGTCCTCCAGGTGTTCCACCCCTTCTGCCACCGTGGAGAGGTTGAGCCGGCGCGCCAGGTCGAGCGCCGATTCGAGGATCAAGCGCAGGCTCTTGCGGCGATGGGCGCCGTGCACGAACGAGCGGTCTATCTTGAGCTCGGAGAAGGGAAGGCGCGAGAGCTGCTGCAGCGAGGAAAACCCGGTGCCGTAGTCGTCGATGGACAGGCCGAACCCCTTGAGCCGCAGGCGCACCAGTGCCGAGTGCGCGGCGCTGGAGGTTTCCACCATCGATCCTTCGGTGACCTCCAGCATCAGTTGAGAAGGCACCAGGCCGTACCGCATCTGCCGCGCGCAGATCTCGTTCACGATGTCCGGCGAGGCCAGCAGTTGCGGCGACAAATTGATGGACAGCGTGAGCCGCATGCCACGCGATTGCCAGGCGGCGCACTGCAGGAAGCTGCGCTCCAGCATGGACAGCGTCAGTGCGTGGATGAGCCCCGCGTGCTCGGCCAGCGGGATGAATTCGTCCGGCGGCACCATGCCCAGGACCGGATGGTTCCAGCGTGCCAGGGCCTCGACCCCCCGGAGCATGCCGGTCCGGGTGTCCGCCTTGGGCTGGAAGTGGGGGGTGATGCCTCCCTCCCGGATGGCCTGTTCGAGCATCGCTGCATCGATCGGCATGCGGGGAGCGCGGCGCCGGTCGGCGACGGGCACGGATGGCGACAGGACTTCCTCCAGCACCGCCTGCAGGTCGCCGCGGGCCAGCGGCTTGTGCAGCCCGCGCACGACCGACGTGCCCAGCGACTGGACCGAATCCAGCAATGCGTCCCCGTGCGCCGACAGCAGCAGGATCGGAATGCGCAGGCCTTGCTGCTGCAGGGCTTCGATGAGTTCGATGCCGTCCATTTCGGGCATCTCGAGGTCCACGACGGCCAGGCTGGGAAGCGGGTGCGTCACCGCGATCACCTCCAGGGCCTGGCGGCCATGGCAGGCCTCCAGCACCCGCCCGATGCCCAGGTCGTGGCAGAGCCGCACGGCATGTTGCCGCTGCGTTGCGCTGTCATCGACGATGAGGACCGAGCAGGCGGCCGCGCCGGGCAGGGACGGGTCAGGTGCGTTCATTCGTTGGCAGGCGGGGTCGGGCGCAGCGGGCTAGGGGGCGTCTCAACGGGCTAGGCCGTATCGGCCGGCACGCGGGCCAGCTCGGCCAGCGCCTGCGTGGAAAAGGCGCGGTCCAGGTTCAGCAGGACCACGAGGCGGTCGCGCACCTTGCCCATGCCCTGGATGAAGTCCGCCTGGATGCGGGCGCCGAAGGGGGGCGGGGGCTCGATGTCGGCAGGGCTGATGTCGATGACCTCGTTGACGGCATCCACCACGACGCCGATCACCTGGCGTTCCTGGTCCGCACCGACTTCGACGATCACGATGCAGGTGCGCTTGCCCACGGTCGCGGGCTCGCCGCCGAAGTGCGCCTGCAGGTCGATGACGGGCACCACGGCCCCCCGGAGGTTGATGACCCCCCGCACGGAGCGCGGCATCATCGGCACCGTGGTCGGATCGCCATACTCGATGATTTCCTTGATCGCAAGGATGCCGATGGCGAACATTTCGCGCCCCAGCTGGAACGTGAGGTACTGTGCCGCTTCGGCGGCGGCCGCCTCGGACGGGTCCGTGGCGGCGGAGGAATGCTTGGCGTTGGGCATGCGGGCGTCCTCGGCAGTCTTCAATAGCGGGTGAATTGGGATTCGTCGATCCCGTCCGCGCCCGCGGCACCCGCGAAGGCGAGGCTGGGGCCGTGCTTGCGGGACTGCGCGGGTTTTCTCGCCGCAGCGATCCGGGCCGAGCCCGAAGACGCCCGGGCCGGCGTACCTCCGGATAGCTTGAAGAAGCCCATGGCCTGCTGCAGCTGCTCGGCCTGGCTGCTCATTTCCTCGGCGGTGGCGGCGAGCTCCTCGGAGCTGGAGGCGTTCTGCTGCGTGGTCTGGCTCAGCTGGCCGACGGCGGCGTTGATCTGGCCGACGCCGGACGACTGCTCCTCGCTCGCGGCGGTGATCTCCTGCACGAGGTCGGAGGTCTTGCGGATGCTGGGCACCATCTCGCCCAGCAGGGTGCCGGCGCGCTCGGCCAGTTCGACGCTGGAGCTGGCCACGTCGCCGATTTCCTGGGCGGCGACCTGGCTGCGCTCGGCGAGCTTGCGCACCTCGGCGGCGACGACCGCGAAGCCCTTGCCGTGCTCGCCGGCCCGTGCGGCCTCGATGGCGGCGTTCAGGGCGAGCAGGTTGGTCTGGTAGGCGATGTCGTCGATGATGTTGATCTTCTGGGCGATCTGCTTCATGGCGGCGACGGTGGCCTTGACGGCCTCGCCGCCTTCGGTGGCCTCGGAGGCGGCCTTGGTGGCCATGCTGTCGGTGAGCTTGGCGTTCTCGGTGTTCTGGGAGATGGAGGCGGTCATCTGCTCGAGCGATGCGCTGGTTTCCTCGACACCGGCGGCCTGCTCGCTGGCGGCCTGGCTGAGCGACTGGGCCGTGGCGCTCACCTCTTCGGAGGCGCCCGCCAGGGCTTCCGCGCCCGAATTGACGTCGGTCACCACGCGCGAGAGCTTGTCCACCATGTTCTTCATCGCGGCCAGCACGCTGCTGGTGTCGCCCTGGCGGGTGGAGATCTGCAGCGTCAGGTCGCCGTTGGAGACGGCGTTGGCGATCTCTGCGACATAGGCAGGCTCGCCCCCCAATTGCTTCACCAGCGAGCGGGTGATCAGGAAGGCCAGGACCAGTGCCAGCGCCGCGCAGGCGGCCAGGATGGAGATGGTGAGCGTGCGCGCATGGGCATAGGTGGCCGCTGCATCCGCTGCGGCCTTGTCGCTGCCGGCGACGTTCAGGTCGGACAGCTTGTCGGACAGGGCACGGACCGTGTTGTAGGCCTTGCGTGCCTCGCCGTCCAGCACGGCACGGGCTTCGGCCATATTGCCTTGCTGGATCAGGGCGCCCAGTTTCTCGTGCTCGGCGAACATGGTTTCCATGGCCTCCTTGCTCTGGTCATAGAGGCGCTGCTCTTCCGGAGAGCTCACCAGCTTGGCGTAATCTGCCCAGAGCTTGCGGGTGGCCGCGATGCGTTCCACCCCTTCCTTGACGGACTCCCGCACTTCGGCAGGATTGGTGTCCATGAGCGTGCGCATCTCCAGCACCCGCAGGCGGTTGATGTTCGACTTGGACAGCATGATGGTCCGGACGCTGGGCAGCCAGTTGGTGGCGATGTCTTCGGTGGACTGGTTCACCGTGGCGAGCTGGTTGATGGCGTAGGCGCCCAGCCCGACCATCAGGGCCAGCACGATGAGGAAGGCTCCGAAGAGCTTGGTCGATAGTTTCAATGGGCCGAACATGGGGATGTCCTCGTGTGTGGGATGGATGGGGGGATGGACGGGTCAGTAGCGGGCGAACTGGGATTCGTCCACACCCTCGGCGAAGGCGGCATCGGCCAGGGCCAGGTTCGGCTTGGGCTTGCGGGCCGCCAGCGGCTTGCGGACCTGCCGGCTCCGGGCCGCGGGTGCTGCGACCTTGGCCGGCGCGCTGCAGGCCAGCTGGAAGAAGCCCATGGTCTGCTGCAGCTGCTCGGCCTGGCTGCTCATTTCCTCGGCGGTGGCGGCGAGTTCCTCGGAGCTGGAGGCGTTCTGCTGCGTGGTCTGGCTCAGCTGGCCGACGGCGGCGTTGATCTGGCCGACGCCGGACGACTGTTCCTCGCTCGCGGCGGTGATCTCCTGCACGAGGTCGGAGGTCTTGCGGATGCTGGGCACCATCTCGCCCAGCAGGGTGCCGGCGCGCTCGGCCAGTTCGACGCTGGAGCTGGCCACGTCGCCGATTTCCTGGGCGGCGACCTGGCTGCGCTCGGCGAGCTTGCGCACCTCGGCGGCGACGACCGCGAAGCCCTTGCCGTGCTCGCCGGCCCGTGCGGCCTCGATGGCGGCGTTCAGGGCGAGCAGGTTGGTCTGGTAGGCGATGTCGTCGATGATGTTGATCTTCTGGGCGATCTGCTTCATGGCGGCGACGGTGGCCTTGACGGCCTCGCCGCCTTCGGTGGCCTCGGAGGCGGCCTTGGTGGCCATGCTGTCGGTGAGCTTGGCGTTCTCGGTGTTCTGGGAGATGGAGGCGGTCATCTGCTCGAGCGATGCGCTGGTTTCCTCGACGCCGGCGGCCTGCTCGCTGGCGGCCTGGCTGAGTGACTGGGCCGTGGCGCTCACCTCTTCGGAGGCGCCCGCCAGGGCTTCCGCGCCGGCATTCACCTCGGTCACGATGTCCGACAGGCTGGCCACCGTCTTGTTGACGTATTCCTTCATCTGCCCGAAGGCACCCTGGTATTCGGCCGTGATGGTCTGCGTCAGGTCGCCCTGGGCGACCGCCCCCATCACGCGCACCACGTCGTCGATGCTCTCGCCCGACATGCGCACCATGTCCTTCACGGTGTTCAGCAGGCTGCTCTGGTCGCCCGGCCGGGTGGCGACCTGCACGGTGAAGTCGCCCTTGGCCACCTGGCGCATCACCTCGGCGGCATACGCCGGCTCGCCACCGAGCACGTTCTGCAGTCCGCGCACGATCACCATGGCGATGATGGCGGCCAGCGCCGCGGCCAGCAGGCTGCCGAAAATCAGCACGGCATTGGTCGTGGCGTGCCTGGATTCCGCTTCCCGGGTGCGCACGGCCAGCAGTTCGCTTTCGGCGCTGCGCGCCTGGGCGAGCAGTTCACGCATGCGGTCCATGTGCTGCTTGCCCTTGGCGGCGGTCACGCTGGCCACCACGGCGTCCATGGATGCCTTGCCGTCCTTCACGGTGCGGCGCAGGGCGATCTCCGGCTCCAGGACCTTCGTGATCCATTCCTCGCTGGAGGACTGGATGCTCGCGAGCCGCTCCTGCTGCTTGGGGTTGTCCTGCGTCAGGGCCCTGGCCTTGTCCAGGTGCTGCCTGAGGCTGGCCAGGCCTGCCTTGTACGGATCGAGGAACGCGTCCTCCCCGGTGAGGGCGAAGCCCCGTTCGCCGGTTTCCACGTTGACCAGGGCGTCCAGCACGTTGTCCATCTCGGACATCACCTCGTAGGTGTGGACGTTCCAGCGGTTCGCTTCCGTGAGCGCCCCGAAATTGACGTACGCCACGCCCGTGAGGATGAGCAGGATGGCGAGGATGGTCCCGAAGCCCAGATAGAGCCTGGTTGCGACCTTGAGATTTTTGAACATGGGGGAGCCTTCAGGGCGGTGGGATTTCTGGAGGGGTGCGATGGCCGTCATTGCGGCGCGGCGCCCACGGCGTCGGATGCGGTGCGTTGCCCTGCCATGGCTTTCGCCGCGAGCGCAGGAACGTCCAGGATCAGCGCGACCTCGCCGGTGCCCAGGATGCTGGAGCCGCTGATGCCCTGGAGGTGGGAGAACATCTGCGCCAGCGGCTTGATCACGGCCTGGGCCTCGCCCAGGAGGCGGTCCACGATCAGGCCGAAGCGCTGCGAGCCTTCCCGGACCACCACGATGCTCTGGCGGGAACCGGCCGGGTCCGGCACGTGGAAGAGCGTGCGCAGCCGGATGAACGGCAGCACGCGCCCGCGCAGTTCGGTGTAGTCGTGGCCGCTGTCCTCGCGGAACTCGATGCATTCCTCGATGGACTCGAGCGGCAGCACGAACACGGAGCGCCCCACGGCGACCTGGAAGCCGTTGATGATGGCCAGCGTCAGCGGCAGCCGCACGGTGGTCTTGGTGCCCAGGCCCGGGCGGCTGTCGAGTGACACCGTACCCCGCAGCGCCGCGATGTTGCGCTTGACCACGTCCATGCCGACGCCCCGGCCCGAGAGGTTCGTGACCTGGTCGGCCGTCGAGAAGCCGGGCTCGAAGATCAGGTTGTAGATGTCCTCGTCGGAGAGCGCCTTGCCCGCATCGACCAGGCCGCGCTCGACGGCCTTGGCCAGGATGCGGTCGCGCGACAGGCCGCCCCCGTCGTCGCCCACCTCGATCACGATGCTTCCGGAGTCGTGGTAGGCATTGAGCGATACGGTTCCCCACGCGGGCTTGCCGCGCTCCGTGCGCAGGGCGACCGGTTCGATGCCGTGGTCCATGCTGTTGCGCACGAGGTGCGTCAGCGGGTCGGCGATCTTCTCGACCACGGTCTTGTCCAGTTCGGTGTCTTCGCCGCGCACCTGCAGGACGATGTCCTTGCCGATTTCGCGCGATACGTCGTGCACCATGCGCTGGAACCGGTTGAAGGTCGCGCCGATGCGGACCATGCGCAGTTGCAGTGCGCTGTCGCGGATCTCCTGGACCAGTCCGTTGAGCGTGGAATGCGCCTCGTGCAGGGCCACGTTCTGCACGTGGCGGCCCGCCTGCGTCGCCGTGGCCGTGGCGGTGATGAGCTCTCCCACCAGGTCCACCAGCCGGTCGAGCTTTTCCGCATCGACCCGCACCGACTGGTGCTCGGCGGAGCGGTTTTCCTTGATCTGCTTCTGGCGCACCAGTGCCGCTTCCACGATCGGCTGCTGCACGCGGCGCTGCTCCACCAGCAGCTGGCCGAGCGGCTCGGTCGCGCCGTGGTGCTGCAGCTGCAGGGCCTCGTCGAGCTCCCGGCGCGTCAGGCTGCCGCAATGCACGAGGATCTCGCCCAGGCGCAGGGAGGCATCCTGCCCCTGTGCTCCCATGGAGCCGATCAGGTCGATGTAGCGGGAGATCTCGCTGTCCGGCGGAAGGATGTGGACCACGCAGTCATCGAGCACGAACTCGAAGGCACCTTCGATGTCGGCCTTGCTGGCGCTGCTGCGCAGGGCGATCTCGAAGCCGAGATAGCAGGATTCCGCATCCATGTCCGCCAGCGCGGGCAGATCGTCGGGCAGCGTGGCGATGCCCGTGATCGTGCCGAGCTTGTTGAGGTAGCGCAGGAACGACAGGGGATCCATCCCGTTGCGCAGCACGTCCCGGCCGAAGCGCAGGGAGATGTGCCAGTGGTCCGGCGCGCGGCTTCCGGCCGCGGCCGGCACCGAGGCTGCCAGACCTTCTTCGGCCGGGCGCGCGGGCTGCTCGGTGCGGGGCGCGGCGCCGGCATGCTCCAGCAGCCGGTTCAGGCCTTCCAGCAATGGCTGCGCATCGGCCTGCAGCTGCGCGTCGGCCTGGGTGTGGCCGGCCGCCGCGGCCGCCACGAGGCGGCCGGTGTGGTCGCCGCAGGCCAGCAGCAGGGACACGACCGATTCATCGAGGGCGATGGCGCCGTCGCGCACCTTGTCGAGCACGCTTTCCGCGACATGGGTGAAATCCACGATGAAGTCCAGGCCGAACAGGCCCGCGGATCCCTTGATGGTGTGCGCCGCGCGGAAGATCGCGTTCACCGAGTCGGAGGGATCGTCCTCCTGCAGCACCCCCAGGAGGGCCTGCTCCATATCCTCCAGCAACTCGCCGCTCTCGGCGATGAAGGCCTGCAGTGCCTGTTCCATGTTCATGGAGCGTCTCCCTCGGACGGTGTGCCGGCGGAGAGGGTCTCGCCGAAGAATGCGGACAGGTCGAACAGCGCGAAGACATCCGACACCGGCGCATTGCATCCGGTGAAGCGCAGCCACTGGCCCCTGGCCTGCGCATCGCGGCGGGCGGCCATGAGCAGTTGCACGCCCGCACTGTCGATTTCGGTCACGCCCGCCAGATCGATTTCCAGGCCTTCGGGGCTGTCGGAAAGGGCGGCGAGCAGGCCCGTGCGCGTTTCCGCGGCCCGGTAGATGGTGAGCTCGCCGTCGAGGGCCAGCGTGGTGATGGAGGTCATGGCAGCACCAGCTTTTCCACGGCCAACAGCAGGGTGGGCGGCTGGAACGGCTTGGTCACCCAGGCCTTGGCGCCGGCCAGCTGGCCCTCGCGCTTCTTCGCCTCCTGGCTCTCCGTGGTGAGCATGATCACGGGGGTGAAGCGGTAGGCCGGCATGGCCTTCACGGTCTTGAGGAAGGTGATGCCGTCCATGTTCGGCATGTTCACGTCGCTGATGATCAGGTGCACCTTCTGGCCGGTGAGCCGGCGCAGCGCGTCGCTGCCGTCGCAGCCTTCGATGACGTCGTAGCCTGCGCCCCTGAGCGCGATGCCCACGACCGACCGCACGGAAGCGGAGTCGTCCACGATCAGAATGGTCTTTGCCATAAAAGAGGTCCTTCAGAAAAATGTGATTTCTTCGTGCTGCGCGGGCGCAGGGGCGCTTGCCTTCGACGAACCGGCTCGGTGTACGGCGCGCTCGCTGGCCATCGCATAGGTCGCCTCGAGTTCCTGCAGCAGCGGGCCGGCATCCAGGGGCCGCAGGGCCCCCTCGCTGGCGCACAGGGCGTGGTGGTTCTGGACGACCGAGGGCATGCGGCCGATGTTGTCGCGCACGTGGCTGAGCACCTGGCTCACCCGGTCCTGGAACTGCAGCTGCACGAGCGAATCGTTCACCTCTTCCTGGATCTGGCGGCTGTCGTGGCGCAGCAGGTCCGCCGACTGCGCGAGGTGGTCCGTCAGGTGCCGGAACTGCTCCAGCACCTGCGAGATGCGGCTCTCGGAATCGGACATGACGCGGTGCTCCTGGTTGCGGGACAGCAGCGCCGCGGCACGGGTCTCGTCGATCGCGGAATGGATCGCATTGATGGCCGCGATGATCCGGCGACCGGTGTCCCCGGACATCTGCGACAGCGAGCGGACTTCCTGCGCCACTTGCGCGAAGCCGCGGCCGCGTTCTCCTGCGTGGGCTGCTTCGATCGTCGCGTTGATTGCGAGCAAGTTGGTTTGCTGCGCGATGCGGGAGACCGCTTCGGCCATGTCCTGCAGCTCTCCCACGAAGCGTTGCAGGTCTTCTATCTTGGCCAGCATCTGTGCCTTGCCCTGCATGGCGTCGCGCAGCGATCCCACCAGTTCCTGCAGTTGCGCCTGGCTGCGGGCGTACACGGCTTCGGCATCCCCCGGGCCCGCTCCATCGCGCGCCGACTGGTCCAGCGTTCGCGACAGCTGCTGCACGATGTTGGCGAACCGGGCGCTGAGCTGCGCGATCGCCTCTTCCATCTGGCCGCGCGACGATTCGATCTGTGCCGACCAGACGGGCGCCATGGCGGCGCTGAAGGCCTCGAACTCCGCGAGCAGTCCGAGGAGTTCGTCGGGGGCGGTGCGCCGGGGCCGCCAGGCCATCCAGCCCCCCAATGCGCCGCATGCCACGAGCGCCACGGCACACGACACGCCCGCCAGGCTCGCGCCGGACAACCCGAGCGCGGCGGCCGCACCGAGCAATCCGGTGCATGGCGCGGCCAGGCTTTTCCAGGCCTTCTCCCTATCTCCGTTCATATGGCGATGCCCCTCTGTGAAGACAGCCAAGGCCAATGGACCTCGCTCTGTCGATAGGACAACCTTAAATCTCAGGCTGCGCGAGCATGGGGACCGAATTGACAAAGTTGCGGTACCCATTCGGCCAATTGTAAGCAGATTTGATAAATTTAGTAGATAAGGTTGAAAAAGTTTATTTATGTGCGGAAAGTGTGAAAATTGAGTACGCATGCAAACCAAGACAACAACACCTATCGTTTCCCGGGGCGGGCATCGCGCGGACATCTCTCCGTTGTTGATACGCCTGCTGGTGTCCAGGGCCTGGACCCGCGGCATGACGGCCGAGGGGCTGACGCGCGGGCTGGGCCTGGAGCCGCACGATCTCGACGCCTCGGGGCTGCAGGTGTCGTACCGGCAGACCCTGGAGGTCGCCCGCCGCTTCTGGAATGCGGCGCCCGGTATCGAGCAGGGGTTGCGATTCGGTGGCCAGGCGAACATCGTCGCGCTGGGGGCTCTGGGGCTGGGCATGATGGCGTGCGCGAACGTCCACGACATGCTGCAGTTCCTCATCGAGTTCCAGCGTGCCGGGGGCTGCCTGCTGAACGTGTACAGCGAACGGACCGAGCAGCATTTCCACGTCGTGCTGCGGCCCCGTTTCGATGACCCGGAGGTCGAGCCCTTCCTGGCGGCGTACACGCTGGCATCGATCCACGCCATGGTGCAGCAGGTGCTCGGCGCAGAATTCCACCCCCTGCGCGTGCAGTTCGCGCTGCCGCAGCCGGTGGACCTGGCGGAGTTCGAGCAGGCCTTCGGCTGCCGGGTCGATTTCGAAACAGGCGACCACCGGCTGAGCCTGCCGCCGCAGGCCGTGGCGCTCAGGACGGCCGAACCCAGCGTGGCGGCGCGGATGCGGTCGATGCTGCTGGAGGCCTGGCCGCCGGGGCCGTGGACAGACCTCGGTGCCGCCGTCGTGCAGGTGCTCCGGCGCAGCCAGACGCTCGCGCCGCCGCTATCGGACATCGCGGCCGCGCTGAATCTCGGAGAGCGCACCCTGCGCCGCAGGCTGGCCGAGGAAGGACTGACCTACCGCGGCCTGGTGAGCGAGGAGCGCCGGCGCCGCACGCTCACGATGGTGTGCCGCTCCAGCCAATCGATGGAAGACGTGGCGGTGAAGACGGGCTACTCCAGCGCGCGCAGCCTGCGCCGCGCCGTGCAGCGCTGGACCGGCACGGGCCCGTCGCTCGTCCGTGCGGCGGCCCAGGCTGCCACCCGCGCCCCCGGAGCGGACCAGGAGCCGGGCGTCGCCGGTTCCGTGGCGGCGCCAGGGCCGGCATGCGCGCAGGGCCCGCAGGCCGGCGGTCGCGATGCGACCCCAAGCCCGGGAGGCTCACGGGGGTCGGAATGATTTGCCGCATGGCTTTTTCCGTACGGATGGCCGAGCCCGGCGGCGTGGCCGAAAGCGCAGGTGGTGCGCCTCTCAGTTCCTGACGCAGGCTTGAAAGGCTTCGGCGAATATCCGCAGGGGTTCGCTCTTGCGCTCCAGTTTGGCACGCAGCACGGCGCCTTCCCAGCCGATCCAGAAAAAGACGGACAGCCGCGGGCAGTCCGCCGTCTTCGGAATCTCGCCGAGGCGCCTGGCCTCCTCGAGGCAGCGCTCGACCCTTGCCTGCCAGTCGATGAGCACATCGCTGAGCAGTCCCCGGAACGCCTCGGGGAGGGCGCCCATTTCCTGGCCCAGGTTGCCGATGAGGCAGCCTCGCTTGAAGTCGAACCGGCCCATCCCTCGCTCGGCGTCCTTGCAAAATGCATCGATGCGCTGCAGCGGGGTCAGGCTGGTGTCGAGCAGCGCCTGGTCGAGCTTGCGGACGAAGTACTCGGCGTAGAGCTTGATGAGCTCCGCGCCGAAGGCTTCCTTGCTGGGAAAGAAATGATAGAACGAGCCCTTGGGAACACCGACCGCCTTCAGCACTTCGTCGATGCCGGTCGATGAGAAGCCCTTCTCGGTCAGTGCCGCCACACCTGCCCGGAGCAACTGCTCGCGGGTTTCGCGGTGGTCACCAGCCGTCTTGGGCGGTCGCCCTCTTCGGCGGGGCATCGTGGTGTGGGGTGACATGTCACAAGTATTAGACCCATCGGCTCGATATGTCCATAGGGTTTTGCGCGTGGTGCACGGACAGATGAAGCGCCTCCCCCGGCTCATGGCTGCCGCGACTCGGTGCGAACCGTCGCGACGAAGCCATTGGCCCACGCTTGCCTGAGAAAGCCCACAAATGCAGAGACGGCCATCGGCACGTGGCTCGCATAGGGTCGAATGGCATACAGGGCATCGGCGAACGACCCGACCGGGCTCCATGACGGCAGCACCTCCACCAGCTTTCCCGACTCCAGCGCGGCCTGGGCGCTGAAATCGGGAACCAGCGCGATACCCAATCCTGCCATGGCCGCATCGCGAAGTGCCTCGCTGTTGTTGGCGGAGAAGGGGCCTGCGACGGCCACGGTAACGCGTTGACGCTCGCGCCTCGAGCCTCGGATCGCCTCGAATGTCCAGGCCGGCGTTTCCTGGAGGCGCGGGTAGTGGAGGCAATCGTGCCCGGCCAGGTCCGCCGGAGCCTCGGGCGCCGGGCGCCGCCGCAGGTAAGCGCGGCTGGCCACCAGGACAGACCGGGTTTCGCAGATTTTCCAGGCCACATGCGTGTCCGGCACGGTGCTGGAATGGCGTATCGCCAGGTCGAAGCCCTCCACGGCCAGGGAGTTCAAACGGTCCGAAAGCTCGAGTTCGAGACGCACTTGAGGATGCGACCTGAGGAAACCGGCCAGTTGGGGGACGAGTTGCTGGCGCGACAAAGCCACGGGAGCGGTCACCCGCAGCAGCCCCCGCGGAACGCCAGCCAGGTCCCTGATGCCGGCATAACTGTCGGCGATGTGTTCGAACGAGGACTTGGTCTCGTCGACCAGGTGCTGACCCGCCTCGGTCAGCCGCACGCTCCGTGTGGTGCGGCGCACCAGGGGCACGCCCACGGCACGCTCCAGCTCGGCGATGTGCTGGCTCATCGCTGCCTTGCTGACCCCCAGGCGCGCCGCCGCCGCCGTATAGCTGCCCTGCTGCGCAAGGACAACGAGCCAGTGGATGTTGCTCCAGAGGAGTTCGACTTTTTTCGCTTCCATGTCTCCATTGTTCACTGTGGCGAACAGTCATTTCAAGCCCGTTGCGTTGCGCGCGGGTCTGCGGCTGCCTAGAGTCCCGTCCGGCCCCCCTTTTCATCGACCACCGCGAGACACACCATGAGCTATACCTTCGCCGACACCGAAATCGCCCAGTACATCCGTGGCGCCAGAAACCAGGGCACCGGCACCCAGACGCAGCCGATCTACAACCCCGCCACGGGCGCTGCGGCACGCACGGTGCGCATCGGCACCGCAGACGACGTCGATGCGGCAGTCGCATCGGCCAAGGCCGCCTTCCCCGCCTGGTCCAACACCCCCCCGATTCGCCGCGCCCGCGTGCTGTTCAAGTTCCTGGAGCTGCTGAACCAGCACAAGGACGATCTGGCCCGCCTCATCACGTCGGAACACGGCAAGGTGTTCACCGACGCCCAGGGCGAAGTGGCTCGCGGCATCGACATCGTCGAATTCGCGTGCGGCATTCCTCAACTGCTCAAGGGGGACTTCACCGACCAGGTGTCCACCGGCATCGACAACTGGACGATGCGCCAGCCCCTGGGCGTCGTTGCCGGCGTGACGCCGTTCAATTTCCCCGTCATGGTGCCCATGTGGATGTTCCCGGTGGCCATTGCCGCGGGCAACACCTTCATCCTGAAACCCAGCCCCACGGACCCCAGCCCCAGCCTGTTCATCGCGGACCTGCTCAAGCAGGCGGGCCTGCCGGACGGCGTATTCAACGTCGTCCAAGGCAACAAGGAAGTGGTGGACGCCCTGCTGGTCCACCCGGACGTGGCCGCCATTTCCTTCGTGGGCTCGACCCCGATCGCGAACTACATCTACGAGACCGGCGCCCGCCACGGCAAGCGCGTACAAGCCCTGGGCGGCGCGAAGAACCACATGGTCGTCATGCCCGATGCGGACATCGACCAGGCGGTGGATGCCCTGATCGGCGCGGGCTACGGCTCGGCCGGCGAGCGTTGCATGGCCATCAGCGTCGCCGTGCTGGTGGGCGACGTGGCCGACAGGCTCATTCCCAAGCTGCTGGAACGCACCAGGACGCTAAAGGTTCTGAATGGCAGCAACCTCGAAGCTGAAATGGGTCCCATCGTGACCGCAGCGGCCCGCGCCCGCATCTGCGGCTACATCGAACAAGGCGTCAACGAAGGCGCGACCCTCCTGGCCGACGGACGCAACTTCAAGGGAGCTGATGCTGGCGAAGGCTGTGCTGACGGCTTCTGGCTCGGCGGCAGCCTGTTCGACCACGTGACGCCCGACATGCGCATCTACAAGGAAGAAATCTTCGGCCCGGTGCTCGCCTGCGTGCGCGCTCCCGACTTTGCCACCGCCGTCGGCCTCATCAACGACCATGAGTTCGGCAACGGCGTGGCCTGCTTCACGCGCGACGGCAACGTAGCCCGCGAGTTCGCCCGCCGCATCCAGGTCGGCATGGTCGGCATCAACGTGCCCATCCCGGTTCCGATGGCCTGGCATGGCTTCGGCGGCTGGAAGAAGAGCCTGTTCGGCGACATGCACGCCTACGGCGAGGAGGGCGTTCGCTTCTACACCAGGCAGAAGTCCATCATGCAGCGCTGGCCCGAGAGCATCGGCCGCGGCGCCGAGTTCGCCATGCCGACCGCCAAATGACCATCGCTTCGGGCAAACCCTAGATATTTAACAAACCAATCGGTCTAATATATATCCGTTGCCGAGATCACAGCATGCTCGTAGAAGTGTGGCGCTCGGCGGGTGGCCAGGGCCGCCGCCGTGCCGCACTTCTCGCAAGCCTGGTGCCTCTTTTTTTTGCCTTTTAATAAACGATCGGTCTATTTAATGAAGACCTTCCTGCTGACTGCTTCGACGGGAGGCCGTCCATGACGTCTCCGTCCTTCGACTACATCGTGATCGGCGCGGGCACGGCCGGATGCCTGCTGGCCAACCGGCTCAGCTCGGACCCGTCCAGGAAGGTCCTTCTGCTGGAATCCGGCGGGCCCGACAACTACCCTTGGATCCACATTCCGGTCGGCTACCTCTACTGCATCGACAACCCGCGCACCGACTGGCGCTTCCGCACCGAGGCATCGCCCGGCCTGAACGGGCGCACGCTGCTGTACCCACGGGGCAAGACCCTGGGCGGCTGCTCCAGCATCAACGGCATGATTTACATGCGCGGGCAGGCGCGGGACTACGACCACTGGGCGGACCTCACCGGCGACGACGCCTGGCGCTGGGAAAGCTGCCTGAAGGACTTCAAGGCCCATGAAGACCACTACCGCCTGGATGCGCGGAACGCGGGCGCGCTGAACGGGCGCGGCGAAGACTTCAAGGCCCTTCACGGCTCGGGTGGAGAGTGGCGTGTCGAGAAGCAGCGCCTGAAGTGGGACGTGCTGGATGCCTTCGCGGAGGCGGCCAGGCAAGCCGGCATCCCTGCCACCGACGACTTCAACCGCGGCGACAACGACGGCGTCAGCTACTTCGAGGTCAACCAGCGCGACGGATGGCGCTGGAATGCCGCGAAGGCCTTCCTGCGACCCGTGCGCAAGAGCCGCCCCAACCTGACCGTGTGGACGGGCGCGCAAGCCAGCCGCCTCCTGTTCAGGGAGGGTTCGGACGGCCAACCGGTCTGCGATGGTGTCGAACTCGTGATGAACGGCCATCTCCAGACGGCTTTCGCCACCCGCGAAGTCATCCTGAGTTCCGGTGCCATCGGCTCGCCGCACCTGTTGCAGCTCTCCGGCATCGGTGACGCGGACGCCCTCGCCGAGCTGCAGATTCCCGTGGTGCGTGACCTGCCCGGCGTCGGCGCCAACCTCCAGGACCACCTGCAGATCCGTTCGGTCTACAAGGTGGAGGGCGTCAAGACCTTGAACACCCAGGCCTCGACGCTGTGGGGCAAGGCGGGCATCGGGCTGGAGTATTTCCTCAAGCGCAGCGGGCCGATGAGCATGGCACCGTCCCAACTCGGCATCTTCACGCGCAGCAGCGCGGCTTACGTCCACCCCAACATCCAGTACCACGTCCAGCCCCTGAGCCTGGAAGCGTTCGGCCAGCCGCTGCACACCTTCCCGGCCATCACGGCGAGCGTCTGCAACCTGAACCCGACCAGCCGCGGCAAGGTCACGCTGGCGAGCCGCGATTTCGACAAGGCGCCGCGCATCGCGCCGAACTACCTGAGCACCTCCGAAGACCGTCAGGTCGCCGCGGATTCGCTGCGCGTGACGCGGCGCATCGCCGCCCAACCGGCCATGGCCCCATACAAGCCCGTGGAGTACAAGCCCGGCCCCCAGTACGAGACCGACGAGCAGCTGGCCCGGCTGGCTGGCGACATCGGAACGACCATCTTCCACCCGGTCGGGACCACCGCCATGGGCCCTGCCCAGGATCCTCTTTCCGTGGTCGACAGCCACTTGCGGGTCCATGGCGTCCGGAACCTGCGGGTGGTCGATGCCGGCGTCATGCCCACCATCACCAGCGGCAACACCAACAGCCCGACGCTCATGATCGCCGAGAAGGCGGCGCGCTGGATTCTCGCGGGCAACTGAATCAGTACAACCAAGGAGACGTTCATCATGGATACCACCACGGGTTCGCCCCCCAAAAAAGGGCCACTGGATGGCATCACCGTCCTCGACTTCTCGCGTGTGCTGGCCGGTCCCTATTGCACGATGGTGCTGGCGGATCTGGGAGCGCGGGTCATCAAGATCGAGCGCATCGCGACGGGTGACGACACCCGGGCGTTCGGCCCCTTCGTGGACCAGGAGTCGGCCTACTTCATGTGCTTCAACCGCGGCAAGGAAAGCATCGCGCTGGACATCAAGAGCCCGCGCGACCGCGACCTGCTCGAGCGCATGCTGTCCGAGGCGGACGTGCTGGTGGAGAACTTCCGCCCGGGCGTGATGGATCGCCTCGGCTACGGCGCGGAACGCCTGGCCCGCACGCATCCGCATCTCGTCTACACCTCCATTTCTGGCTTCGGGCACACCGGCCCGTTCAGCGACCTTCCCGGCTACGACATGGTGGTGCAGGCCATGGGCGGCGTGATGAGCCTGACCGGCTGGCCGGACGCCCCTCCGGCGCGGGTCGGCACCAGCTTCGGCGACCTCAGCGCCGCACTGTTCGCCGCCGTCGGCATCGTCTCGGCGCTGTACAAGCGGACGCGCGATGCCCAGGGCACCCGCGTGGACATCGGCATGCTGGACTGCCAGGCCGCGCTCATGGAAACAGCCCTCGCCCGCTTCGACGTGGAGAAGAAGGTGCCGATGCGCACGGGCGACTGCCACCCGTCGCTCGCCCCGTTCGAGACCTTCGCCGCCAAGGATGGGCGATTCGTCATCGCGGCGGGCAACGACCAGCTCTTCATGCTGATGGCGGACGCCCTGGGCCACCCCCAACTGGCGCTGGACGTGCAGTTCTTCACCAACGACCTGCGCTGCAAGAATCGCCCCGCCCTGGTCCAGGCCATCGAAGCCATTACGCGCAACGAACCCATCGCGCACTGGATCGAACGCCTCAACGAGGCCGGTGTTCCGTGCGCACCGATCAACACGATCGACAAGCTGTTCGACCATCCGCAGCTGCAGGCGCGGAACATGATCATCCAGGTCGAAGGGGCCGGAAAGAAACCCGTCCGCACCGCAGGCAACCCCATCAAGATGAGCGCGTTCGCCGACATCGATGCGCGCACGCCCCTGCGCGCGCCCGGCCTGGACGAGCACCGCGAAAGCATCCTGGCCGAACTGATGTCCGGCACCGGAGACTACGCGCCCGCAGCCGGCACCGAGAGCCTCGACCTGACGGCCTGAGCCGACCCATCCGAACCATTCGCTGAAGGAACCTCCGCATGTCCAATACCGCCACTCTGTCCAAGGCCTCCGCCCAAGCGCCCGCCAGGAGCGCTCCCGCCGCGGCCGTCAATGCCCACGCCGATGCCGTTCCAGCACTCCAGGAAGCGCCAGCTGCACGGTACGAGACCATCCTCGTCGAACGCCGCGATCGGGTGGGCCTGATCACCCTGAACCGCCCGAAGTCGCTCAACGCGCTGAACGTGCGCATGTCCCGCGAAGTGGTCCATGCCCTGAAGGCTTTCGACGCGGACGACAACATCGGCGCCATCGTCATCACCGGAAGCCCCCGCGCCTTCGCCGCGGGCGCCGACATCGAGGAGATGGCCGACAAGACGCTCGCCGAACTCCAGGCGCGCGACATCTTCGCGGCGTGGAACGAGCTGCTCGGCGTCTCCAAGCCGATCATCGCGGCGGTGAGCGGCTATGCCCTGGGGGGCGGCTGCGAGCTCGCCATGATGTGCGACTTCATCATCGCCTCCGAGGACGCGCACTTCGGCCAGCCCGAGATCAAGCTCGGCATCCTGCCGGGCATCGGCGGCTCCCAGCGTCTCACGAAGTCGGTGGGCAAGGCCCTGGCCATGGACCTGGTTCTTACGGGGCGCAGCCTGACGGCACCCGAAGCGAAGGCCGCCGGCATGGTCGCGCGCATCGTGCCGGCCGGCGAACTGCTGCAGACGGCGCTGGAGGCCGCCCACACCATCGCCGGCTACAACGCACCGGCCGTTCGCATGGCCAAGGAAGCCGTCAACCGCGCGCTGGAGGTCGGCCTGACCGAAGGCATGCTCCACGAGCGCCGCCTGTTCCAGGCCGCCTTCGCCACCGACGGCCAGAAGGAGGGCATGAACGCTTTCCTGGCCAAGCGCGCCCCAGTGTTCCGTCACCGCTGATGCATCGGCATCCGGTTTTTCTCCGACCTTTCGCCAACGATGGGGCCCAGTACCATGCCACCACATTTCTCCGCTGTCGTCATAGAAGACGGCCCCGGTCCTGATCGCGCAAGCGTGAAGCAGCTCGACGACAGCCAGCTACCGCGTGCAAACGTGACTGTCCGCGTGAGCCATTCCACGCTCAACTACAAGGACGCGCTGGCCATCACCGGGCGTGCTCCCATCGCCCGTTCCTTCCCCATGGTGCCGGGCATCGACCTGGTGGGCGTGGTCGAGGAATCCGGGAGCCCAATGTACCAGCCCGGAGATGCCGTGCTCCTGAATGGCTGGGGCGTGGGCGAACGCCACTGGGGCGGCCTGGCGCAGCGCGCCCGCGTCGATGCCGACTGGCTCGTGCCGCTGCCCACGGCTTTCTCTGCGCGCGACGCCATGGCCGTCGGCACGGCGGGCTACACGGCCATGCTCTGCGTCATGGCGCTGGAACGCCACGGCGTGACACCTGACAGAGGCGAGATCGTGGTGACCGGCGCGGCTGGCGGGGTCGGCAGCTTCGCCGTCGCCATACTCGCCAGGCTCGGCTACCAGGTGGCCGGCGTGACCGGCCGCATGGGCGAGGCCCCGTACATCATGGAACTCGGGGCGAGCACCGTACTGGATCGGGCCGAATTCACGGCACCCGGGCGCCCGCTGCAGAAGGAGCGCTGGGCAGGGGCCGTCGATGTCGTGGGCTCCCACACGCTCGCCAATGTCTGTGCGGCTACCAGGTACCGCGGCGTGGTGACCGCGTGCGGCCTGGCCGGGGGCATGGACCTGCCGGCATCGGTCGCCCCGTTCATCCTGCGCGGCGTGACGCTGGCAGGAATCGACAGCGTCATGTGCCCCCGCGAGGAGCGGATCGCGGCATGGAACCGTCTGGCGACCGACCTGGATCTCGGCAAGATCCCGCACATCGCCAGGGAGATCGGCCTTTCCGAGGTCATCGCCACCGCGCCCGCGCTGCTGGACGGAAGGGTGCGTGGCCGGGTCATCGTCAACGTCGATTCCTGATTCCGGACGGAGTATCCGTTCAGCGGAGAGGCGTGACCGCCTTCTGCCTTCCTTGTAGGTTTCCGAGGAGACAACATGAACAAAAAAAGCATCGTGTGCTGCGTCGTGGGCAGCGTATTCGCATCCACCCAGGCCTTCGCGGCCGACTTCAAGTGCCAGGACGACGTGGTGCCCCTGAAGTACACGCCCGAAGAGCAGCGGCTGGTGGACCAGTTCTGGAACGAGTCGCTCACCTACCTGGGCCAGTTCCTGAAGACCATCGAGACGCCGACCGGCCAATGCAAGGACTCCGCGCAGGCGACCGTGCAGACCTATGACTCGCGGACCGGCAAAGCGCAGACGCGGTGCGTGCTCAAGTATCGCGACATGGAGCTGATGGCCAAGCACCTGAAGGCCGTGCTGGCGGAGCCGGAGAAGGCCAGGGCGTGCTTCGACACGCAGAAGAACTACAAGGAATTCCCCTTGTACACGCCCAGCGAGCAGACGAGGAACCTGTCGGCCACCGCCAGGTGGCTCGACCGCCCCTTGCTCACGGACTTCTACAGGAAGATGGGCGGCGAAGTGGGCAAGGCCGGTCTGGAGCTCAACGAGAACTTCGTCGCCATCACGTCCCGCACGGACACGACCGTCCACTGGGCCAGGGACGTCAGCATCAAGGGACTGCCGACCCTGTGGTCATCGGTGGGCTGGATTCCGTTCTATGCGGACAACAAGGCGGCGGGAAGCGACCGCTTCCGCGGCGGCTATCTCTACGCGGAGGTCATGGGCCCCTGGGGCAACCTGCGCATCAAACAGATCGATGGGGAAACCGTGGGTGCAGAGATCGGCATGACGGTCCAGTTGTTCAATACGACGTACCCCTACCACTATCACCATCCCCAGGAGATCTACGCGACGCTGACCAAGCCGCAATGCATCGACCAGAACAAGTACATGGTGATGCACTGGGACAGCGACCAGTTCCACCAGAAACGCGGCGACGCGGGCTGGACCGTCGAGATCGACGGCTCGGCGGAGCGGTGGAAGAAGTGGTTCGCCGATACCGATCCGAACGCCGAATGGCTGACCTACTTCGAGCGCAACGCCATTCATGCCTTCCATGCACTCGAGGGGTGCAACCAGACCATAGAGAACTCCGGCCTGGTTGCCGTGTGGGCGCGCTCCACGGCCATGGACAACGAGCAATCGACCCGGGCTTGCCAACCGGCCCCTGGCGCTGGCGCGGTCAAGGACATGGGGCCGGGCACCAGGACGGTCTGCAACCTCCGCGACTGGAAGCCCTGAGCGCGCCTGGCACGACCACAACCACGCGCACTGCCCGATGCGACGCCTCGCCAGAACGGCTTCGCTGCAGCTCAGCGCCAGCGGGCTTGCCGCACGCCCAGCTGCAGCTGCTGGATGCGGCGGTGGATGGTGGAGCGGCTGACGCCGAGCCGGCGCGCGGCCTCGGAGACGTTGCCCTGGCATTGCGCCAGCAGTTGCTCCAGCGCCTGTGCAGCGGGTTCGCCGGCGGCGCCGTCCGCCAGGGCGGTGCCGGGCGGCGCGCCGCGCAGCGCATCGGGCAGGTGTTCGGGCCCGATGGTGCCGTCGCCATCCTCCCCGCACAGGGCTGCGGCGTAGCGCAGCGCGTTGTGCAGTTCGCGCAGGTTGCCGGGCCAGGCGTGCGCGGCCAGCGCGGCGCGGGCCGCGTCGCCCAGGTGCAGGTGGCCGCCCAGCGCGGCCAGCATCCGGTCGGCGATCACCTGCAGGTCGCTGCGCTGGCGCAGCGCAGGCAGCTGCAGTTCGGCGGCGTTGAGGCGGTAGAGCAGGTCCTCGCGGAAGCTGCCGCGCCGCACCAGTTCGGCCAGTGGCCGGTGGGAGGCCGAGATGCAGCGCACGGACACCGTCCGCGGCGCGCGGGCACCCAGGGGGGTGATTTCGGATTCGGACAGCACCCGCAGCAATTTGGCCTGCAGGGCCGGCGGCATGTCGCCGATCTCGTCGAGGAACAGCGTGCCCTCGTGCGCCGCGGCGATCAGGCCCTCGCGGCCCCTGGCGGTTGCGCCGGTCCAGGTGCCGGGCAGGTAGCCGAACAGTTCGCTTTCCAGCAGTGCCTCGGGAATGGCCGCGCAGTTGATGGCGACGAAGGCGCCGCTGCGGCCGCTGGCGGCATGCAGCGCGCGGGCCAGGTATTCCTTGCCCGCGCCGGTCTCCCCCTGCAGCAGGATGGGCAGCGTTTGCGGCGCGAGCCGGGCCGCCTTGCGCAGCAGCGCCTGCAGTGCCGCATCGCCCGTGTCCAGCGCCTGCAGCGCTGCAGGCAGCGGAGGATCGGCCTGCGTGGCCTGCGCGCTCAGGTGGCGCGTGCGGCGCTGCGGCTCCATGGCATGGGCGAAGAGGATGCTGCCGTCCCGGGCGCGGACGATGCGTTCCTGCGCCGGGCGGTGGCGGCGCAGCTCGGGCAGGTGGCGCAGGTCCACGTCGAAAAATCGCTCCAGCGGCTGCCCGATGAGCGTGCGGCGCTGGCGCCAGTCCAGCTGCGCGGCGGCCGTGAGCAGGCGGGCGCCCGCATGGGTCATGGCGCGGATGCGGCCGCGCGCATCCACGCTGATGGAGGCGTCGGGATCGACATCGAGAAAATCGGGCGACTGGGCGAGCCGCACCACCCAGTCCTGGCCGGATTGCGCCATCAGGTTGGCGTTCTCCACGCGCCGCGCCGCGGCCACGACGAGGTTGAGCGCCAGGTTCTGGCTGGCCCGCTCGGCGGGGGAGCGCAGCAGCGACAGGTCGAGCACCGCCGCCAGTTCGCCGCGCAGGTCGTAGATGGGCGCGGCGGTGCAGGACAGGCGGGTGTGGGTGAAGTCGAAATGGTCGCTCTGGTGCACGGTCAGTGCCTCGCCCGTTTCCAGGCAGGCGCCCACGGCCGAAGTGCCCGAGTGTTCCTCGCGCCATTGCGCGCCCAGGTACAGGCCTGCGCGGCGCAGGTCGCCGGTGTCGGCCTCGTGCCCGAGGAAGTCCACCGCCACGCCGTGCCGGTCCGCCAGCAGCAGCACGTAGTCCAGGCCCTTGAGCTGCTGGTACAGGCGCTCCAGGCCATGGCGGGCGATGTGGATCAGCGGCCCGGATTCTTCGCGGTGCGCGCGCAGCTCGCCATCGGGAATGATGTGGGCTTCGCTGGTCTGCGCCGGGTCGAGCCGGTGGTGGTCGATGCAGCGGCGCCAGCTGCGCAGCACGGCGCGGTCGCGGTCCTGGCTGCCCGTGGGGTAGCCCGAGCCGAAGGCTTCGATTTCCTGGACGTGCGAGGCGTAGGACTGCAGAGGCATGGCGTGGAGTCGATGCGGTCTTGGAACGTGCCGTGGGGGATTGTGTGCCCGGGGCCGTGCTGCGCCCATCGAGATTTACCCATTGCACCTGCTGCGCTGCAGCATGCGGGGTGCGACAGGTGTCGCACGGTGCGCCGCCTGTCGCGTGCGGCAGCCACCGCCGGCAGGACAGGGCGCAAGGGGTTTGTACCAGGGGTGCGCTGCCAACCCGTTGATTTGCCTGGCATCCGGTGCAGTCCGGCAGGGCCCGGCACCGCTGGCATGGCGGTTGCCTTGAGCCGTACCGCCCGGACAAAAAACCAGCGGGCATGACCACCCACCAAGGAGACAACGATGACCGATACGACGGCTGCAGCCCGCGCCCAGGCGCTGCTCGACCGACTCAACCGCGCTCTGGCGGACCGCGACTTCGCGGCCGCGAGCCGCCTGTTCGCCGAGGAGTGCTACTGGCGCGACCTCGTGCTGCTCACCTGGAACATCAAGACCCTGGAAGGGCAGGGCCAGATCGCCGACATGCTGGCCGCGCAGCTGGATGCCGCCGCGCCCGTGCGCCTGTCGCTGGACGGGCGCGAGACCGTGGAGGAGGCCGATGGCGTGGTGTCCGCCTGGATCGTGATCGACACGCGGCATGCGCGCGGTGGCGGCCACGTGCGCATCCGCGACGGGCGCATCTGGACGCTGCTCACGGCCGCCCAGGAACTGAAGGGGCATGAGGAACCCATGGGCACGCGCCGCCCGATGGGGGCCGAGCACGGCATCCGGCGCGGCCGCCAGACCTGGCTGGAGCGCCGCCGGCAGGAGGCCGAGGAACTGGGCCGCGAGAAGCAGCCCTTCGTGCTGGTCATCGGCGGGGGGCAGGGCGGCATCGCGCTGGGCGCGCGGCTGCGCCAGCTGGGGGTGTCGCACATCGTCATCGACCGCCATGCGCGACCGGGCGACCAATGGCGCAATCGCTACAAGTCGCTGTGCCTGCACGATCCCGTCTGGTACGACCACCTGCCGTACCTGCCCTTCCCGGACAACTGGCCCGTTTTCGCGCCCAAGGACAAGATCGGCGACTGGCTGGAGATGTACACCCGGGTGATGGAGGTGAACTACTGGCCGTCCACCACCTGCCTGAACGCCCGTTTCGACGAAGACACCCAGGAGTGGGAAGTCACCGTGGAGCGCGATGGCGAGACGCTGGTGCTGCGCCCGAAGCACCTGGTGTTCGCCACCGGCATGTCGGGCAAGGCCAACGTGCCCAGGATCCGGGGCCAGGACGTCTTCCAGGGCGAGCAGCAGCACTCGTCCCAGCACCCCGGCCCGGACGCCTACGCGGGCAAGAAGGTGGTGGTGATCGGTGCCAACAATTCCGCGCACGACATCTGCGCGGCCCTGTGGGAGCACGGCGCCGACGTGACCATGGTGCAGCGCTCGTCCACGCACATCGTGCGCTCCGATTCGCTGATGGAAATCGGCCTGGGCGACCTGTATTCGGAGCGCGCCGTGGCCAGCGGCATGACGACCAGGAAGGCGGACCTCACCTTCGCCTCGCTGCCCTACCGCATCATGGCCGACTTCCAGGTGCCGGTGTACGACCGCATCCGCGAGCGCGACGCGGAGTTCTACCGCCAACTCGAAGCGACCGGCTTCATGCTGGACTTCGGCGACGACGACTCGGGCCTGTTCATGAAGTACCTGCGCCGTGCATCGGGCTACTACATCGACGTGGGGGCCTGCGATCTGGTGATCGACGGCAGCATCCAGCTGCAGGCGGGCAAGGGGATCAGCCACCTGTCGGAGAACGCCGTGGTGCTGGATGACGGCACCGAGCTGCCTGCGGACCTGGTGGTCTATGCGACCGGCTACGGTTCCATGAACGGCTGGGTGGCCGACCTGATCAGCCAGGAGGTGGCGGACAAGGTGGGCAAGGTCTGGGGCCTAGGCTCGGATACGACCAAGGACCCCGGGCCCTGGGAAGGTGAGCAGCGCAACATGTGGAAGCCCACGCAGCAGGAGGCGCTGTGGTTCCACGGCGGCAACCTGCATCAGTCGCGCCATTACTCGCTCTACCTGGCGCTGCAGCTCAAGGCGCGCCAGGAAGGCCTGCCCGTGCAGGTCTATGGCCTGCAGCAGGTACATCACTTGCGCTAGAGCAAGGGCCGATGGCGCCCGCGGAATCAAGATGGGCGGCAGGGGGCCGTCCCACCGATCCAACCTCACAGAACAGAAAGTCGAATCATGAAAGCAGCACGTTTCCACAACCGTGGCGATATCCGTATCGAAGACATTCCCGAACCCGTGGTGGAGCCCGGCACCGTCGGCATCGACGTGGCCTGGTGCGGCATCTGCGGCACCGACCTGCACGAGTTCATGGAAGGGCCGATCTTCATCCCGCCCTGCGGCCACCCGCATCCCATCTCGGGCGAGTCCGCACCCATCACCATGGGGCATGAATTCTCCGGCGTGGTCTATGCCGTGGGCGAGGGCGTCGATGACATCGAAGTCGGCCAGCACGTCGTGGTGGAGCCCTACATCGTGGCCGACGACGTGCCCACGGGGCCGGGCGACAACTACCACCTGTCCAAGAACATGAACTTCATCGGCCTGGGGGGCCGTGGGGGCGGGCTCTCCGAGCGGATTGCCGTCAAGCGCCGCTGGGTGCACCCGATCTCCGACGCCATTCCACTGGACCAGGCCGCATTGATCGAGCCGCTGTCCGTGGGCCACCACGCCTACACCCGCAGCGGCGCCCAGGCGGGCGACGTGGCGCTGGTCGGCGGCGCGGGCCCCATCGGCCTGCTGCTGTCAGCCATCCTGAAGGCCAAGGGGCTCAAGGTCATCGTCACCGAGCTGAGCGCCAAGCGCAAGCAGAAGGCCCGCGAATCCGGCGTGGCCGATCACATCCTGGACCCCTCCGAAGTGGATGTGACGGCCGAGGTGATGAGGCTCACCGGCGACAAGGGCGTGGACGTGGCGTTCGAATGCTCCAGCGTCAACAAGGTGCTCGACACCCTCGTGGCCGTGACCAGGCCCACGGGCGTGGTGGTGATCGTTTCCATCTGGAGCCATCCGGCCACCATCAATGTGCACAGCGTGGTGATGAAGGAACTGGACGTGCGCGGCACCATCGCCTACTGCAACGATCACCAGGAAACCATCAAACTCGTCGAGCAGGGGAAGATCAACCTGGAGCCCTTCATTACCCAGCGCATCCAGCTGGAAGATCTTGTGGCGAAGGGGTTCGACACGCTGATCCACAACAATGAATCGGCGGTGAAGATCATCGTGCAGCCGCGGCTGAAGTAGGCCGGGACTCCGGGCGCGTGATGGCGCCCGGGCTCATTGCAGGAACCGCTCCGCCAACTGGCACCAGAAGGCCGCCCCATAGGGCAGGATGCCGTCGTTGAAGTCATACCCGGGGTTGTGCAGGCCGCGCCCGCCCTCCGCAGGGCCGTTGCCGATGCGCACGAGCGCGCCCGGGCAGCGCTGCAGCATGTACGCGAAATCCTCGCTGCCCATGAGTCGCGGGAACTCTGCGTCCACCGCCTCCGGCCCGACCAGGTCCGTGGCCACCTGCGCGGCGAGATCGACGGCCCCGGCATCGTTTTCGACCACCGGGTAGCCTTCGACATAATCGATTTCCGCCCGGCACCCGTGCGCCTCTGCCGTGCCCGTGACGAGCGCGGTGATGCGTTCCCTGAGCAGCGCGCGCACCTCCGTCGAGAACGACCGCACGCTGATGCCGATCTCCGCCTCCGCAGGGATGACGTTCAGCGCGTCCCCCGCACGCAGGCGGCCCACGGTGACCACCGCGGGCTCCGACGGATCGACATTGCGTGCCACCACCGTCTGCAGGCCCATGACGATGGCGGACGCCGCCACCACCGGATCGACCGCCAGGTGCGGCCTGGCCGCGTGCCCGCCGAGGCCGATCACCTGGATGAACACCCGGTCGCCTGCCGCCATGAACGGCCCCTTGCGCACGAGGAAGCGCCCCGGCGCCGCGCCCGGATGGTTGTGGATGGCATACACCGCGTCGCAGGGAAACCGCTCGAACAGCCCGTCCTCGACCATCGCCTTGCCGCCGCTGTCGAAGCCGCGCTCCTCGGCGGGCTGGAAGATCAGGTGCAGCGTGCCCGAGAAGTTGCGGTGCCGGGCCAGGTACTTCGCCGCGCCCAGCAGCATGGTCATGTGGCCGTCGTGGCCGCAGGCGTGCATCCGCCCGGGGATGCAGCTGGCATGCGGAGCGCCCGTCGCCTCCTGGATCGGCAGGGCATCCATGTCCGCCCGGATGCCGAGCGTCTTCGTGCCCTCGCCAAGGCGGAGGCTGCCGACCAGGCCCGTACCGCCGATGCCCCGGGTGACCTCGTATCCCCACTCGGTGAGCTTGCCTGCGATGAAGTCGGATGTCGCATGCTCCGCGAACGCGAGCTCCGGGTGCTGGTGCAGGTGCCGCCGCACGGCGACCAGTTCCTGTTCATAGGGCAGCAGCTGGTCGATGCGCGTGTAGGCGCGTGGGTCTGGGGATCGGGTCATTCGAGAACGATGTTGTTGGCTTTGGCGATGCGCTGGTAGAACTGGATGCGCTCGGCGATTTCGGCCTGGTAGGCCTGCGGCTTCACATCCTCCGGCACCATCATGCCCTTGTCCTCCCATACGCGGCGGGTCGCGGGGTCCTGCAGCACCTTCCGCATGGTCTGGTAGAGCTTCTGGATGATCGAGTCCGGAGTCCTGGCGGGCGCGGCCAGCCCCGTCCAGGACGTCAGGTTCAGGTCCGGCAGCTTCAGTTCGGAGAAGGTCGGCACGTCGGGAAGCTGCGGCACCCGCTGCGGAGAGGCCACGGCCAGGGCGCGCAGCTTGCCGGCGCGGATGTTCGCCAGGTTGGACGACAGGTTGTTCCAGGTGACCTGCACCTGGCCGGCGATGAGGTCGGTCACCGCGACACCGGCGCCGCGGTACGGGATGTGCGTCATCGGCATCTTCGCCTGGCTCTTCAGGAGCTCCATGCTCAGGTGGGAAACCGAGCCGGTGCCGGCACTCGCGTAGTTCAGCGATCCCGGGTGGGCCTGCGCGTACTTCACCAGGTCGGCGAACGAGCGCACCGGCAGGTCGGCATTCACCAGCAGCACGTTGGCGAGCCGGTCGATCAGCGTGATGGGTGCGAAGTCTTTCACCGCGTCGTAGGGCAGGCTGGCGTTGACGGCCGGGTTGACCACGTGCGTGCTCTGCGACGTCACGATCAGCGTGTAGCCGTCGGGCCTGGCCCTCGCCACATAGACGGAGCCCATCGTGCCGCCCGCGCCGCCCTTGTTGTCCACGACGACCGGCACGCCCAGTTCGCGGCTCAGGCGGTCCGCCATCAGCCGGCCCGAATTGTCCACGGATCCACCGGGCGCGAACGGCACCACGAGCGTGATGGGCTTGTGGGGATAGGTGGACTGCGCATGCGCGGAAGACAGCGGCGCCATGCTCCCCGCTGCCGTCGCTGCTGCTGCCATGCCCATGAAATCGCGTCGCTTGATCTGCATGTGGTACCTCGGTGAATAAGCCGCGAGGTTAAGAAAACCGGGCACGGGGGACAAACGACAAATTCGCCCGGGGTGTTGACATGGTGTAATCGCTCGCCATGAAGATCCATTCTCCGTCGCTGGTGGAGCTGCATGCCTTCCTGGCCGTCTGCCGGCACGGCAGCTTCCGCCGCGCAGCCGATGCGCTGTGCGTGACGCCCGCGGCCGTGAGCCGCGCAGTGCAGCGCCTGGAGGAACATCTGCAGGGAGAGCGACTCTTCGAACGCTACGCGACGGGCGTCAACCTGACGGCGAGAGGGGCGGAGCTGCGCAAGCTCACGGAGCGGCATGTGCTCGCGCTGGAGTCCGCCGCGGAGACGATGGGGCGCTCGGCTTCGCCGCAACGCGTGCGGCTGAGCGTGATCCCCACGCTGGGCATCCAGTGGCTCATGCCCAGGATGCCCGCGTTCAGGGCGGACCACCCGGGTATCGAGATCGAACTGCGCCAGTTCAAGCACGACGAGGATTTCACGCGGGACGACGTGGACCTGTGGATCGAGGTGAAGCGGCCCCAGCGCAGATGGCCCGCGCATGTCCGGACCCGCTACCTGCTGGGCCGGGAGTTCGTCGCGGTGTGCGCGCCCGGCCTGCGCCAGCGGTACCGCGATCCGCAGGACCTGCAGGCCGCCACCTTGCTCCACCACACCAACTTTCCCGACAATTGGGAGCGCTGGTTCGCCAGGGCGGGGGTGCCGTGCACGCCGCGGCTCGGGCCGGGGTTCGACCTGACGATGCACCTGATCATCGCGGCGAAGGCCGGGATGGGGGTTGCCGTCGTGCCGGCGTGCCTGGTGGAGCGCGAACTGTCGGGCGGCGAGCTGGTGATGCCGTTCGACATCGAGGTGTCCTGCGGGCGTGGCTACTTCCTGTGCTCGAAGCGTGACGGCCCGCCATTCCCGGCCCTGGAGACATTCGCGGAATGGCTGGAGGTGCAGGCGGCGGCAGGGTGAGGGCACGATGCGGTCATGGCACCGGTAGGGCTTGACGCTGTAGGCAGGCCGGCTTTCGATGGCGTGGCCAGAGCGGCAAAGGGCCAAGACTAGGGCTTCTGATAGCGCTTTCGCCGCTCACGGTGCCTTTGACGGTCGTCGACCATGGATGCTTCCTTTCCCGCTCCGAAGATGGCCGTCCATCCAGCAAACAGGGACAGCCCGGCAGGAACAAGCGCTGCGATTGTCATGCCATCGACTGCCAGCATGACTGCCACTGATGAAAGGGCCAGTGCGATGCCGCCGATGACCAGGCGCCGTGCCCAAATGAGCGTTCCGTACAAGAGCCGTTCTGCGCAGGAGGCCGGCTCATCGGAGCCAAGCTTGTCTTCAAAGAATGCCTGCCAGAAGAGCCAGAAAACGATCGGCGCCAGCAGTATTGCGAAGAAGGCCCTTTCCCCATCCACCACCAGCCAGACAGCTAGCGCCATCAGGGCAATGCCTGCGGCAACAAGAATTCTGCGCTCCATGATTTCCCAGCGTTCCATGATGTTCCTCGACGGGGCAGTAGCTATTCCAGATAGTAGGGAAGACTTAGACCACGTCGGTGCGTCGGCCTACATCGGTCATACACCTGGCCACTTACTCTTGAGTCTCGTCTATGTCGCCAACCAGACCAGGAGTGAATATGCAGTCATCCGCAGGCAAGCCCGACCTTGTGAACCTCGATGATCCCGATTCCGTCGCGCGATGGGTCCGGGAACTGGACACGACCGAGAGCCAGTTGAAAGATGCCGTCGCCCAGGTGGGCACGAAGGGCGCCGATGTCGAAATGCACCTCAAGGGCGCGCGCAGCTCGACCAATGAAGACCGCATGAAGCAGGCGCCTGCCGGGGGACGGTAGGCGGTCGCTGCACTATGCGCCGGTGATCGAAGCGCAACGTCCATCAGGTTGAGGCGGGATTCCCCTGGTGGGTTGCAGGAATGGAAACCCCGCATCAACCCCTGCGCGTGATCCGCTCGATCGCGTCGTAGATCTCGTTCTGCGCGTCCGCCGGGTCCACCTCCCCCTCCAGCGCCGCGAAGGACACCGCTTCGGCCACCCCCAGCATGGCGCGCATGGCTGCCGGCTTCAGGGGCTTCTTCGCAAAAGGCGCGAGCGCGCGGCGGCACTTGTCCATGAAGAGGGTTTCATGCTCCTTCTTCAAGGCCTCCAGTTCCGGTGAGCCCGTCAGCGCCGCGCTCACTCCCGGCATCTCCCGGCCCATGGTCATGACGCAGCCGACGTAGCTCGCGGCGATGACCTGGGCGACCGCGGGAAGTGTCCTGGCGCAGGCCGCGAGGGCCTCGTCCAGCAGTGCGTGTTGCCTGCCGTCGTACTCCTCGTAGAGCGCGGCCAGCAAACCGTTGCGCGTCCCGAAATGGTCATAGACGACGGGCTTGGTCACGCCCGCGCGCTCGGCCAGATAGCCCAGCGTGAGCGCATCGCTGCCCTCGCTGCGAACAATGGACCACGCGACATCCAGCAACTGGCGCTGCCGGGCTTCCTTGGGCAGGCGCCGCTTGATCGCACGGCCCGTGTCCGGCGTGATCGGATGGCTTGGCATCGATAACCTACCAAAAGTAATTTACAGTGATAACATACGAATGGTAGTTTAACCCCGACACAAGGATGCCCCATGCACGCCCTCATCGTCGCCAGTCACCCCGATCCCCGTTCGCTCACCCACGCTGTCGCGCACGCGTTCGCGCAAGGCGTTGAAGAGACTGGCCAGCACACCACGGAGCTGGCAGACCTGGCGGCAGAGGGGTTCCAGCCCGCATTCAATCCGGCGGACCGGGCTGCGTTCCTGTCGAAGGACTCCGTTCCGCCCGACGTGCAGCGCGAACAGGAGCGCATCGACCGGTCCGATGCGCTGGTGCTGGTCTACCCGGTCTACTGGTGGTCGTTCCCAGGGCAGCTCAAGGGTTGGATCGACCGGGTTTTCTCCAACGGATGGGCCTACTTGGAAACGCCGGAAGGCTCCATCGAGAAGCGGCTCGGGCGCCTTGCGGTCCACCTGCTCGGGATCGGCGCCGCCGACGAGGGAACGTATGCGCGGCACGGCTACGACAAGGCGCTGCGCACCCAGATCGACCACGGCATCTTCGATTACTGCGGAGCCAGGGTGGTCACTTCCACGATCCTGTATGGCATCGACAGCGCGAGCGCTGCATCCCACATCGCCACGGCGCGTGAACGGGGTCGCAACGCGTTCGCGCCGCAAGGCGCAGGTGGCGGTCCCAGGAACTCGCCCTGACCATCTTCGCTCTGCATCGCATATACAGTCGTGCCATGCCCAAAACGCCCCTGATCACCGGTCTCGACCATGTTGTGCTTACGGTCGCGAGCATCCCGCGCACCATCGCGTTCTACCAGCAGGCTCTCGGCTTCGAGTCTCGGGAGTTCAAGCATGGCAGGTATGCGCTGCACTTCGGACGACAAAAGATCAATCTGCATGAGGTGGGTACGGTGGTGGACCCGAACGTACGCCATGCAACTCCCGGATCGGCTGACCTGTGCTTTCTGACCACATCCCCGCTCGACGAAGTCATTGCCCATTTGACCCATGTGGGAGTGGGCATCGTGGAAGGCCCGGTGAACGCCACAGGCGCCTGCGCCCGGCTGCGGTCGATCTACTTCTACGACCCCGATGAGAACTTGATCGAAGTGGCCAACGAAGTCGCCGATGGAGTGGTGGGGTAGGGAAGGTCTGCGGTGGACAAGCCCCCGCGATGCGGCGCAGAGATGCGCCGCGCGCGAGGGTTTGTTCAGCGTTGCCTCAATTCGGGAAGGCGACGCCGACCAGCGGACTGCGCAGGCTGGCCGCGTTGCGCGCCGAGAGGGTGTAGGTGCTGCTGTCGTCGGTCGAGAGGTCGCTCACGAAGAAGAAGCCTTGCGCGGCACGCTGGTTCATCGCGGCCAGCTTCTGGTCCGCCGTCTGCTGCAGGCTGACCGCGCTCAGGTCGTATTCGACGGCGCCGCTCTGCGCCGAGCTCTTCTCGAAGACCTGCCCGATGGCGCCACCCTGCAGCGAGAACGCGCCCAGGTAGAACCCACCCTGCGCGCCCTGTTCGTTCAGCCGCTGGCGCAACGCGTCGCCGCTGGCCATGCCGCCGGAGCCGGACACGGGGATCACGGTGTAGGAATAGGTGGTGGCGCTGGAGTCCTTGGCGTAGAGGTTGAAGCTGTCCTGGCCCGCGCCGATCGGGCCGACCAGCCGGTAGCCCCGTGCGCCCTCGGCGTTCAACTGGGCCTGGAAGGCATCGCTGCCCAGGCTGCCGGAGATGGCCTGCCGCTCGTAGGAATAGGTGGCGCCGCGCGCCGCGTCGCGCACCGTGAGCAGGCTGATGCCCGGGCCGTCGCCGGACATGTAGGGCCCCTTGAAGGCGAAGCCGCGTGCGCCCTGCTGGTTGAGCTGGGCCACCAGCCCATCGCCCGAGTCGGCCTGCGCCACCGTTTCATAGGTCAGCCGCGAGCTGCCGTGCGCGGTGTCGGTCACATAGAAGTCGTTCTGCGCGCTGCCCGTCACCATGGCCGACAGGTAGGCATAGCCGCGCGAGCCCTGATCGTTCATGGCGGCCAGCAGCGCAGCGCCGGAGGCTGCGGGCTGGGCGATGTACTGGCCGGTGACCAGGGGGGGAGGCGTGGTGCCGCCACCGCCATTGCCGCCCCCGCCGCCGTTTCCACCGCCGCCACCATTGCCACCACCGTCCACGCCTCCGCCGCCGCCATTTCCGCCGCCTCCAAAGACGTCTCCGCCGCCGCCGCCGCCTCCGCAGGCGGCCAGGCAGGCGGTCAGGGCAAGGGCCGCGGCGCGGCGGGTCATGGCAAGAGCATTCATGGAAATCCTTGGGTAGCTGAGTGAAGGGGGCGGCGGCAATCCGTCCTGTTGCATCGTTCGTTGCAACGCATCGGACCGCACGCTGGGTACAAAAGAAAATTATTTGCACCAGGGCCGAGCGGCACTCACCCCACCAGAGCATGGTTTTTGTTTCACGCTGTAGCCCGGCGGATTCATCGCGCGTCCTGCCGAAGGCCTGAAGACCCAACGCGCACGACTTTGCAAGTCCGTGACTGCCTACAGTCGCTGACACTTTCTGCGCGATGTCTGCGGCATGTCGTGCCATGTACCTGCATGGTGCTCAGGAGATGCTCTGCAGGGCCGTGCGGATGCTGCCGGCCATCTCGCCGATCTGCGCCTCGCTGATCACCAGCGGAGGCGAAAGCACCAGCGTATCGCCCGAGTTGCGCAACAGCACGCCGGCCTCGAAGCAGGCCAGGTGCACGGCCTGGCCGCGCGCGCCTGCGGCATCCGCACGCGGCGCCAGTTCCACGGCGCCCAGCAGGCCGATGTTGCGCACGTCCACCACGTGCGGGGCATCGCGCAGGCCATGCAACGCGGCCTGCCATACCGGGGCGATGGCATGCACGCGCGCGGCCAGGCCCAGCTCTTCGTGCACGTCCAGCGTGGCCAGGCCGGCTGCGCAGGCCAGCGGGTGGGCCGAGTAGGTGTAGCCGTGGAACAGCTCGATTCCATTGGCCGACCCCTGCATGAAGGCCTCGTACACGCTGTTGCCCACGATCACCCCGCCCATGGGCACGGCCCCGTTGGTCATGCCCTTGGCGCAGGACATCAGGTCGGGCGTGACGCCGAAGGCCTGGGCCGCGAACGGCGCGCCCACGCGCGAGAAGCCGGTGATCACCTCGTCGAAGATCAGCAGGATGCCGTGCTGCGTGCACAGCTCGCGCAGGCGCTGCAGGTAACCCACGGGCGGCGGGTACACGCCGCCCGAGCCGGTGACGGGCTCGACGATCACCGCCGCGATGGTGGCCGGGTCGTGCACCACGAACAGCTGCTCCAGTGCATCGGCGTAGTGCGCGCCCGTGGCGGGCAGGCCGCGCGAGAAGCGGGCGTCGGCATCGTAGGGCAGGGGCAGGTGGGCGGTGTCGGGCAGCAGCGGGCCGAAATCGCGCTTGTGGCGCCCGAGGCCTGCCACCGAGAGGCCGCCGAATCCCATGCCGTGGTAGCCCTTGGCGCGGCCCACCAGCAGGGTGCGGCGCGCGTCGCCGCGCGCCTGGTGGTATGCGCGGGCGATCTTGAGCGCCGTGTCCACCGCCTCCGAACCCGAGTTGGTGAAGAAGACATGGTCCATGCCCTCGGGCGCCAGATCGGCAATGCGCCGGGCCAGCGTGAAGGCGGCCGGGTGGCTCATCTTGAACGACGACACGAAGTCCATGCGGCCCGCCGCCTCGCGGATCGCCTCGGTGATGCGCGGCTGCCCGTGGCCCGCATTGCAGCACCACAGGCCCGCCATGGCGTCCAGCACCTGGCGGCCGTCGCTGGCGGTGTAGTGCATGCCGTGTGCAGCGGTGAACAGCATGGGCTGCTGCTGGAACTGGCGCTGGGCGGTGAAGGGAAGCCAGAAGGCGGTGTCGTCGGGTGCGCAGGAGTGCGGGGCAGAGCTCATGGGGGCTTCCGGTAAAAGTTGCGATCCCCGTTATTATGTTTTTTGTTAAAACAAAAATCAATTCACAACGCGGCACACGACATGGGGGTTCCCGCCCTCAGGTCTTTGCCGGTGGCCTCAGGCGGCTGGCCACGTCGAGGTGGCGCAGCATCAGCAAGGCAGCCAGTTCCTGGTCGCCGGCCTGCATGCGGTCCAGCATCTCCAGGTGCTCCCGGCAGTTCACCTCCATGCGCTCGCGGCCGTACTTCCAGTCGTAGTTGGACAGGCGGCGCAGCCGGTTCTGGCGCTGGATGTCCATGTGGAAGAAGCGGTTGCCCGAAGCGGCGGCAACCCCTTCGTGGAAGGCCGCATTCATCTCGAAGAAGGCGATGCTCGACGAGTCCTCCGTCAGATGGCGCAGGAACTCCTCGTGCTGGTGGCGCATGTCCTCCGCCCAGGCCTGCGGCAGCGCAAAGCCGGGCTCCCGGATGGCCGCGGGCTCGATCACCATGCGGTAGCGGTAGCTTTCATGGCGCACGCTGGCGTCCCAGGCCCCGGTGGAGAAGCGCCAGCCGTAGCCCAGCTTGGGCTCGATGGCGCCCAGGTCGGCCAGGCGTTCCAGTGCGTTGCGGATGGCGGGGCGGGCCAGGCCGTAGGCCTCCATCAGTTCCTTTTCCGACACGTACTCGCCCAGGTTGCCGCGCTGGCGGTCGAAGGCGATGCGGCGCAGCAACTGGTCGCTGTCTTCGGCCGGCTCGCGTGCGGCCGAGGGCAGGGGCGGCACGCGCAGCAGCTCCACGCCGCGGTGCGGCTTGCGCTCGGTGAAGCCCTGTTGCGCCAGGTGGTCGAGCGCGGCGCGCACGGGAGTGCGCGAGACGCCCAGGCGCTCGGCGAGCTGGTTCTCATTGAGCCGCGCGCCCACCGTCAGGCCGTCCTCGTGGATGAGGCGGCTGATGCGGTCTGCCAGCTCGAGATGCAGGGGGGTAGAAACCATGGTTGGAAAATATTGATGTTTTTTATTCTACAAAATACAATTTGCTCATCGATCGCCCGATCGCTCACTCCACTCACCGCCATGGACCAGACCTTCCCCTGGGGCACCGACCAGCCCATTCCCTTCTGCCCCCTGATCGAGATCAGCGGCGCACCGCGCGAGCGGGGCCGCCAGTATGGCGAACAGGCCAAGGCCCGCATCCTGCGGGGCATCGCACATTACTCCTCCCAGCTCGAAGCCAGCAAACTCGGCTGGCCCGAGATCGGCACGCTGGTAAAGACCTTCGAGCCCACCATCGAGGCCTTCGAGGCGGCCTACCTCGATGAGATGCGTGGCATCGCCGAAGGCGCCGGGGTCTCGTATGAAGCCGTGGTGATGCTCAATGCCCGTACCGAGATCCTGAAGCTCGCCGACCGCCGCCGCAAGGGCCAGCCCGCGCAGATCGATCCCGATGGCTGCACCGGCGTGGTCGCCATGCCCGGGGCAACCGCCTCGGGACGCGTGATCCATGCCCAGAACTGGGACTGGAAGGCCGAGTGCGCCGAAACGGCCATCGTGCTGCGCGTGCTGCGCGAGGACGGCCCCGACATCCTGACCTTCACCGAGGCCGGTGGCCTGGCCCGTTCGGGCATGAATGCTGCGGGCATTTCCATCACCGCCAACTACCTGGAGTCCGACCGTGACTACCGCCAGCTCGGCGTCCCCCTCGCGTTGCTTCGCCGCAAGGCCCTGGAGCAGGTGCAACTGGCCCTGGCCATGCGCATCGTCTACTGCACACCCAAGTCGGCCTCCAACAACGTGATGGTCTCGCACGCGACCGGCGTTGCCATCGACTTCGAGTGCGCGCCCGACGAGACCTTCCAAATCCACCCCGAGCGTGGCGTCATCGTGCATGCCAACCACTTCCAGAGCCCTGTCGCGCTGGGCAAGGTCCGGGACATGGGCGTCGTGAACACCCCCGACTCGCTGTACCGCGACCTGCGCGTGCGCGCGCTGGTGGAGCCGCACATCGGCGCGCTGACGTGCGAGCACATCAAGGCCGCGCTGTTCGACGACTTCCAGTCGCCCTGGTCGGTGTGCCGCCCGCCGCGCCCCAACAGCAGCAGCAACCTGTCGGCCACCGTGGCCATGGTGGTGATGGAGCCCGCCCTGGGCGAGATGGAAGTGGCCATGCTGCCCGCGCTCAGCCGCAGCTTCCAGGCCTACAGCCTGGACCTGGAGCGTGAGCTGGCGCCGGCCTGACGCTACCCCGTACCTGCCTGCCCCACGAAGAAAGGACCCCGAGATGACTGTCGCCCCCTCGCGCTGGCTGTCCAGCGGGCTGGCCTTGCTGGCCGGCCTGTGCTCCGTCGCCCAGGCCCAGCCGCAGCCCGATACGCTGCGCATCCGCCTGAATGCCGACATCCGCTCCACCGATCCCGGCATCAACCGCGACAACAATACCGACGCGGTGATGATGCACGTGGTCGAAGGCCTGGTGGCCTACCGCGAGGATGCCTCCGTGGCGCCGCTGCTGGCCCAGTCGGTCAGCACCTCGGCCGACGGCAAGACCTACACCTTCAAGCTGCGCCAGGGCGTCAAGTTCCACAACGGCGCGCCGCTGACGGCCGACGACGTCCTCTTCGCCTGGAACCGCTACATGGCACCGGCCAACAACTGGCGCTGCCTGGCCGAGTTCGACGGGCGCGGCCTGGCCAAGGTGGTCAAGGTGGAGGCGCCCGACGCGGCCACCGTGGTCTATACGCTGGACAAGCCCTCGGCCCTGTTCCTGGTCACGCTGGCGCGCGTGGACTGCGGTGGCACCGGCATCTACCACCGCAGTTCGCTCGACGCCGATGGCAAGTGGCGCGAGCCCGTGGCCACCGGTCCCTACAAGCTGGGCGAGTGGAAGCGCGGCCAGTACATCGAGCTCTTGCGCAACGACGCCTACGCCGCGCTGCCCGGCCCGCGCGACGGCAACACCGGCGCCAGGATCGCCGAGACGCCCAAGGTGCGCTTCATCGTCATCCCCGATGCCTCGGCGGCCAAGGCCGCGCTGTTCTCGGGCGGCATCGACCTGAACTACGACATCAACGACGAGGACATGGCTGAGTACAAGGGCCGCAAGGACATCCTCATGGAAACCCAGGCTTCCATGAACGTGCAGGGCCTGCTGTTCCAGACGCGCGACCCGCTGCTCAAGGACGCGCGCATCCGCCGCGCCATTGCGCTGGCGCTGGACATGCCCGAGCTGGTGGCCACCGTCACCTCGGGCAATGCGCCACCGAGTCGTTCGATCGTGCCCACGCCCAGTGCCTTCTACAAGCAGCCGCAGGCCGCGGTGCCCGCGCGCAACCTGGCGCAGTCCAGGAAGCTGCTGGCCGAGGCCGGCTACAAGGGTGAAACCATCAAGATCCTGGCCACCAAGCGCTACAACAGCGTCTTCAACATCGCCGTGCTGACCCAGGCCATGGTGCAGGAAGCCGGCATCAAGGCCGAGGTCGAGGTGCTCGACTGGGCCACGCTGCTGGATCGCTACAACAAGGGCAACTACCAGGCCATGGCGTTCACCTTCTCGGCACGGATGGACCCCGCCCTGTCGTACGAGATGGTCACGGGCCCCAAGGACAGGCAGCCGCGCAAGGTGTGGGACGACCCGCAGGCCTATGAACTGATCGCCAGGAGCATGGAAATCACCGACACGGCCCAGCGCCAGGCGCTGTTCGACAAGCTCGAAGCCCGCATGCGCGAAGACGTGCCCGCGGTCTTCATGTATTCGGCCGTGAACACCAGCGCTGCCCGTTCGTATGCCAAGGGCTACAAGGGCTGGGCACTGGGCACGCCGCGTGCATGGGGTGTGTCGCTGCGTGCGCCGTGACGGGCATGGCGTAGCTGAACCGACGATCCAATGACGACCGCCATGGGTTCTTCCTTTCCTGCCTATCTGGGCCGGCGCCTGCTGTGGACGCTGCCCACCCTGTTCCTCGTGAGCCTGATGGTCTTCGTGCTCATGCGCCTGGTGCCGGGCGATCCGGCGCTGCTCATCCTGGGGGACAGCGCCACGCCCGGGCAACTGGCCGACCTGCATGCGCAGTTCGGTCTCGACCGGCCCATCCCCGTGCAGTTCACGCTCTGGCTCGGCCGGGTGCTGCAGGGCGACCTGGGCCATTCCATCACCAGCGGGGAGGCCGTGCTGCCGCTGCTGCTCGAGCGCTTCCAGGTGAGCGCTGCCATCGTGCTCGTGGCCGTGGCCCTGGCCGCGCTGCTGGCCGTGCCCGCGGGCCTGCTGGCCGCGTGGAAGCAGAACAGCGTGCTCGACACCATGGTGGTGGCCGCCGCCACCTTCTTCCTGTCCATGCCGAGCTTCTGGCTGGGATTGCTGCTGCTGCTCTTCGTCGGGCTCAAGCTCGGGCTGGTGCCGGTGGTGGGCTACGTGCCCTTCAGCGAGGACTGGCGCTCGGCGCTCAGCTTCCTCATCCTGCCGACCATCACGCTGGCGCTGATCGAGCTGGGCATCCTCACCCGCATGGCGCGCGCCAGCGCCGTGGAGGTGCTGCGCCTGGAGTACGTGACGCATGCGCGTGCCAAGGGCCTGGCCGAGCGCCGCGTGCTGCTGCGCCATGTGCTGCCCAACGCCTTCGCTCCCACCTGGACCATGATCGGCCTGGTGCTGGGCAACCTGCTGGGCGGCATCGCCGTGCTGGAGACGGTGTTCACGCTGCCCGGCCTGGGCCGCCTGCTGGTGGATGCGATCTTCGCGCGCGACTACCCCGTCGTGCAGGGCTGCCTGCTGTTCATGGCCGCCATCTACGTGCTGGTCAACCTCGTGGTGGACCTGTGCTACCCCTTGTTCGATCCCCGGGTGTCCGCATCATGATGATCCAGCGCTTGATGAAACGCCTGCGCGCCAATGCCCTGGCCGGCGGCCTGCTGGTCGGCCTGGTCGGTGCCATGGCGCTGCTGTCCATCGTCTGGACGCCCTACAACCCCATGCGGGTGGCCTTGCGCCAGCGTCTGCAGCCACCCTCGGGCGCCTACCTGCTGGGCACCGACGAGTTCGGCCGCGACATCCTTTCGCGCCTGATGGCCGGAGCGGGCACCAGCCTGGTGGTGGCCGCGCTCACGGTGGCCCTGGCCCTGGTGCTGGGCGTGGTGATCGGCCTGGTGGCCGGCTACTTCCGCGGCTGGCTCGACCGGGTGCTGATGGTCTTCAACGATGCCCTGCTGGCCTTTCCCGGCATTTTGCTGGCCTTGGGGGTGATGGTCATCGTGGGCGCCAACCAGTGGGGCATCATCGTCGCGCTGGGCCTGGCCTATGCGCCCACGGCGGTGCGCGTGGTGCGCGGCTCGGTACTCTCGCTGCGCGAGAAGGAGTACATCGAGGCCTCGGAGGTGATCGGCAACTCGGGCCTGCGCACGGTGTTCGCGCACATTCTGCCCAACTGCGTGGCGCCCCTGGTGGTGCTCGCCACGTCGATGTTCGGCTGGGTCATCCTGGCCGAGAGCGCGCTCAGCTTCCTGGGCCTGGGCGTTCCGCCGCCAGCGCCCACCTGGGGCAACATGCTGGCCTCGGGCCGGCCCTACATCGAGACCGCCGCCTGGCTGGGCATTGCGCCCGGTGCCTGCATCGCCATCACCCTGCTCGGCGTGAACCTGCTGGGCGATGCGCTGCGCGACTGGCTCGACCCGCGCATGGAGCACCACTGATGCGCCCGTCCATTCCTACCGTGGCGGAAAGAAACGACATGACGACGACCGAGAAGAACCCGCCGCCGCTGCTGTCCGTGCGCGAACTCACCGTGCACGGCCCGCTGGAGCGCCCGCTGCTCGATGCCGTCTCCTTCGATGTGCCTGCCGGCGGCGTGGTGGCCCTGGTGGGCGAATCGGGCAGCGGCAAGACCATGGCGGGGCGTGCCGTGCTCGGCCTGCTGCCGCCCCAGGTGCGCCAGAGCGGCGGCCGCGTGCTGCTGCAGGGCCGCGACGTGGGCACGCTGCCGGCCCGGTCGCTGCGTGCGCTGCGCGGCTGCGATGTCGGCATGGTGTTCCAGGAGCCCATGGTATCGCTCAACCCGGCCATGACCATTGCCGAGCAGTTGTTCGAGGGCCTGCGCCTGCACGAGAAGGTGACCACGGCCCAGGCACGCGAGCGCGCCATCGCCATGCTGCGCCGCGTGCAGATCGCCGATCCCGAGCGCTGCCTGGCCTCGTACCCGCACCAATTCTCGGGTGGCATGCGCCAGCGCATCATGCTGGCCTCGGTCATGCTGCTCAAGCCGCGCCTGCTGATCGCCGACGAGCCCACCACGGCGCTCGATTCGCTGAGCCAGCGCGAGGTCATGGAGATCATGGCCGAACTCACGCGCACGGAGGGCACGGCCGTGTTGCTCATCACGCACGACCTGGGGCTGGTGGCCCGCTATGCGCAGTCCGTGGTGGTGCTGGAAAAGGGCCGCCTTGTCGAGGCCGGCCCCGTGCGCAGCGTGCTCACTGCACCGCGCCAGGCCTACACGAAGAGCCTGATCGATGCCTTGCCCCGGCGCAGCGCCCCGCGCCCTGCACGGCCGGCGCAGGCGCCGCTGATCGAGGCGAAGGATGTGCAGGTGAGCTTTCCGGGCACTCGCCAGGGCTGGCTGTCCAAGTCCGTGCCCCAGCTGGCGGTGCGCGGGGTGTCGCTGGCCATCCAGCCGGGCGAGGTGGTGGCGGTGGTGGGCGGATCGGGCTCGGGCAAGACCACGCTGGGCCGCGCGATGATCGGCCTGCTGCCCATCGCGGGCGGCGAAGTGTACTTTCGTGGCACGCCGCCGGGCGGGGCCCCTGCCGCGGGCCGGCGCGAATTCCGCCTGGCCTGCCAGCTGGTGTTCCAGGACCCGTATTCTTCGCTGGATCCACGGCAGCGCGTGCGCGACATCGTGGCCGAGCCGCTGCGCCACGGCCCGCCGCTCACGCGCGACGCGCTGCAGGCCACCGTGGACGCCATGCTGGCCGAGGTGGGCCTGGCGGGTTTTGGCGAGCGCTTTCCGCATGCGCTCTCGGGCGGCCAGCGCCAGCGCGTGGCGATCGCGCGCGCCCTGGTGCGCAAGCCCTCCTTCGTGGTGGCCGACGAGCCTGTGTCGGCCCTGGACATGACCATCCAGAAGCAGGTGCTGGAGCTTTTCAGGCGCCTGCAGGCCGAGCGCGGCTTCGGCTGCCTGTTCATCTCGCACAACCTGGCCGTGGTGTCCGAGATCGCCGACCGCATCGTCGTGATGGCGAACGGCCGCATCATCGAAGAAGGCAGCGTGGCCGACATCTTCGACCGGCCGCAGCAGCCCTACACGCGCGCACTGCTGGAGGCGGCGACGACCAGCGATTTGCTGGCAGAGTTGAGGATGTAGAGGCGTTTGCCCGACTCATCTTGACTTGAGCCGGTCGGAACGCCATGCGATCCGGTGCGAAGATGGATCGGTGGGATGAACGGGAACGCTGTGGAGAACGCAATTGCAGGCGACCAGCATCAAAGACTTCTACCTCGCATACATCGCCTGCCTCAACGCGCAGGACTGGTCCCGGCTGGGCGACTTCGTTCACGCCGACGTGCACCACAACGACCGCCCGCTCGGCCTGTCGGGCTATCGGGCGATGCTGGAAAACGACTTCGCCACGATTCCGGACCTTCGCTACGCAGTGGAGTTGCTGGTCGCCGATGCGGACTGCGTGGGGAGCCGGCTGGGGTTCAACTGCTCGCCGCGAGGCGCGTTCCTGGGCCTGCCCGTGAACGGCAGGAGGGTCGCGTTTTCGGAGAACGTGTTCTACGAACTTCGCGACGGCAAGATCGCCCGGGTCTGGTCTGTCATCGACAAGTTGGCGATTGAAGCGCAGCTTGCATGAGCTGGAGGAGAGGGGCTGCCGCGTGCGGCGCCCATGCTTCCACTGTTGTGGAAATTTTTTGCTTCCGCCGCAGCAGCACAACCGTTGCGGCACCCGCTGGGGGGCTGAACTGGCGGAGACTGTGAGATTCGAACTCACGGACGGTTGCCCGTCGGCAGTTTTCAAGACTGCTGGTTTAAACCGCTCACCCAAGTCTCCAGGGGAACTCTCAGATTCTAGCCCATGGGTCATCAGTACGTGGCTGCACCCTCTACATCGAACCGCAGCAAGCCGCGGCGTCCGATCAGCGTCCCCACTTTGATCAGTCTGCTTCAACGGCTACCCATCACGAAGGGATTGAGACCGGGGGCGTTGGCGCGCTTGCTCATGGCAGCGACGTTAACTGAATCTAAGTTGGCACCCATATAGGCGTTGGAGCTAGGAGCTGAAAAAGGGTAAGCTAGTGAGAGGAGGTCCGCGCATGACATATACCCTGCGTTTCTTGGTAAAGGCGCCGCCCGAATGGAGCATAACCGGGATCGATACCCCTTTTGAAATGAGCCTAGGAGATAAGCGAGCAACGTTCGAGTCGCAAGATAAGAACATGATCGTACGAATCGTGGGCTTTGCAACTGAGTCTGACGCGGAAGCCTTTGTTCCGCGTTTCCGAGCCGCGCTGTGGAACGTGGCTTTGGTTCGCAATGCTCCGCTTATCCTTGAACATGAGCGAGGAAGCATTACCTTTGCAAATAATCCAATTCAGGCGGGAAAAAACTTGGCTAGTAGTTTTTCCTTGGCTGACGATAGCCCAGTCCATGGTCTAGGGAATTCCGGAGGATATACGGTATTCAGAACGGGTTAGAATATAAAATTCCTCATATTCGGAGGGATGTCGGGTAATGTATCTACGGCTTTTGATGCATTGGCTCCACTGTTTGTTGAAGCGGTAACGACTTGCGAGGATGGAGTTATTACGGAAACAAAGACGATAACAGCGATGTCGCTATATTTGGGGCAACTCCTGGAGGCATCAATGCGGGCGCGATTGCTTACATTGATGATGGTGTTGGAAATCCTTGCACCAGATATGCCGAAACACAAATCTGCCGTCTCTATGTTGAAAAGGATGAAGTTGGAGATCGATATGCGTATCTGTGAAGAGCTCAATGAAGATGAACGCTTTGCTTTGGAGTCACTCCAGAGAGAATTAGACTTCCGTAAAGAAACCTCAATACGTAGGCGTGTCCGCGAATTGGTCATGACCAGCGTAGGATTGAAAGATGCCGATCGCGAACAGCTAGCGCGTGACGTTGTGCGTGCCTATGATCTTCGAGGGAGAATTGTGCACACCGGTGTTGCCGGTGACAACGATATTTGCTCGGCCTATGAAACCGTTTTGCAAACAACGAAGGAAATTCTTCGGGGTAGGCTAGGGCTTAAGTGATGCTGGTCTAATCTCTGGAGTCGGTCTCTCGCGCTCTGTTGGATATCAGGGGTGTCGCGCTTTTACTGGTGTTATTTGATTTTTCTTGTGTGTCTGGACGAATGCGTAATAGGAATTCTCAAGGCTGCATAAGATTTGGTTTTTGGATCAAAAGTTGCCAAAATTTTTTGCTGGCGTTTAAGATGATCTGATTGATGTCGGCTATAGGTATATTTGAAAGTGATTGACTAAATCTGATTTAAGGTTTGAAAAATGCATTGCGCAATTTTTTAGTTGCCTCAATATCTGTTGAAGGGTGGAATAGGATGGCATCACCCATCGACTGCTTCAAAAGATATTGCGATAGCAGTGCTATTCCTATCGGCGCAGAGAAGTCGTTGTTGACATTTGCATTCATTGCCTCATCCAGGGTTTTTCCTCGCCTTGTATTCCCTTGTTCCATAATAAATACCCGTGGTGCGACTTTTTCATCATTCGGTACCCAGACTCCACCCAAGTCAACGAAATAATCATCCCTCACTGTGCGGACGGCGATTGCTTTTACGGTTCCGATGAAATAAATTCCTTCGCTGTCTTGTAGCTTCGAAGTGTATTTTCCCGGCATAACGATTGCTGCAATCTTTCCAATAGGGGATTCTATCGGCTCGATGATTTCAATCGTCCTAACCGTTCCGTCGAATGGCGTAATTTTTGTTTTGTCAATGTTGGTGAATGCTGGGGCAGCGCAGCCGGAAATTAAAAATGCAAAAGTGAAAATCGCGAAGTGATATTTTAATTTCGCTGACATTTTTTAAAGGGGCCTTGATGACGGCTTGAAAGTTTTTGGTTAATTGAATAATTGGTATGGCGTTTTTCAGGTTCGGATTGTCTGCAGCAACCCCTTCTTCTCGATGAACTCGATCACCTGGTCCAGCCCCTGCTGGGTCTTGAGGTTGGTCATCACGAACGGCTTGAGTCCCTGGGCGGTGGTGCGCATGCGGCGCGTGTCGGCCTCCATCACGTCCAGGTTCGCGCCCACGTGCGGTGCCAGGTCGGTCTTGTTGATGACGAAGAGGTCGCTCTTGGTGATGCCGGGGCCGCCCTTGCGGGGGATCTTCTCGCCGGCGGCGACGTCGATGACGTAGATGGTGAGGTCGCTCAGCTCGGGGCTGAAGGTGGCGGCCAGGTTGTCGCCGCCGCTTTCGACGAAGACGATGTCGGCATCGGGGTACTGGGCCAGCATGCGGTCGATGGCCTCGAGGTTGATGGAGCAGTCCTCGCGGATGGCGGTGTGCGGGCAGCCGCCGGTTTCCACGCCCATGATGCGTTCGGCGGGCAGGGCGCCGCTGACGGTGAGCAGGCGCTGGTCTTCCTTGGTGTAGATGTCGTTGGTGATGGCGACCAGGTCGTATCGGTCGCGCATGGCCTTGCAGAGCATCTCCAGGATGGTGGTCTTGCCGGAGCCGACGGGGCCGCCGATGCCCACGCGCAGCGGTGGCAGGGGCTTGGTGCGGTTCGGGACGTGGTGCAGGGGCGAGGAGGTGGTCGTGTTCGTGTTCATGGTCATGGCGGTCATGAGCGGAAAAGGCGGGAATACTGCGTTTCGTGGCGTGCCGAGAGCACGGCCAGCATGGGGGAGAAGGCCTGGCGCTGCGCGTCGCCCAGTTGCATGGCATGGGCCACGGCGCCGGGGATGGCGGCGGCGAGCCGTGCGAGGATGCGCTGTCCGGCGCTCTGGCCCAGGGGCACGGCCTTGATGGCGGCCTGGACCATGTTCTCGGCCCAGCCGAAGGCGCAGGCGAGCAGCACGTCTTCGGCGCGCGCCTGGGTGCGCGCGGCGGCGAGGGCGAAGGCCACGGGGTAGGTGGGTGGCAGGGCGGCGAGGCGGGCGACGTCGGCCAGGGCCTCCGCATCGCCCGCATGCTGGTTGCGCAGCCAGTCGGCCAGGGAGCGGCCCATCTGCTCGGTCTGCAGGCGCAACTCGCTCGTCTCGCGGGTGTGCAGCACCCAGTCGTTGAGGGCGCGCACGCGCTCCGCGTCGCCCGTGCGCCAGGCGGCGAGGGCCTGGTGGACGACGGCGAGGTCGCCGCGGGCCTGGGTGAGCATGAGCTGTTCCTGCAGCCAGGCGGCGGCCGTGGCTTCGGTGGTGACGCCTGCGCATTCGACGGCGATCTCCAGCCCTTCGGAGTACGAGAAGCCGCCCACGGGCAGGGCGGGCGAGGCGAGCCAGATGAGCTGCAGCAGGCTGGCCGCGGGCAGGGCTGGCGGCATCGCTGCCGGGCCGTGCGCCACGGGACCGGAGAGGTCGGGATCGGATGCAGGCGCCATGCGCGCTTCAGCGGGCGAGGGAATGCGGATGGGCGTGGCCATGGTCCTGGCCGTGATCGTGGTGGTGACCGCAGTCGTGGTCGTGGTCATGGTCGTGATCGCAGCCCTCGGCTTCGTGGCCGTGGTCATGGCCTGGTGCATGCGTGCCGTGGCCGTGGCTGTGCGCGTGGCCATGCCCATGCCCATGGTCGTGGCCGTGATCGTGTCCGTGCGCATGGCCATGTCCGTGCCCACCTGCCGCATACGCGCCGCCTTCGGGCTCGAAGGGGGCCTGCTGCTCGGTGACGATGAGGTGCATGGCGCGCAGCATGTCGGCGAGCACGTGGTCGGGTTCGATCTGCAGGTGGTCCGGGCGCAGTTCGATCGGCACGTGGCGGTTGCCGAGGTGGTAGGCGGCGCGGATGAGGTCGAAGGGCGTTCCGTGCTGCGTGCAGTGGGTGATGCGCAGCACGGCCTGGGGCGCGGCGAGCACGCGGACCATGCTGCCGTCCTCGGCCACGAGCACGTCGCCGCCGCGCACGACGGTGCCGCGGGGCAGGAAGACGCCCAGTTCGCGCCCGGTGGAGTCGGTGGCGGCGAAGCGGCTTTTCTGGCGCACGTCCCAGTCGAGTTCGACGGTGGCGGCGCGCTTGAGCAGGACGGGGGCGAGGCCGTGGCCCTGGGGAAGGAGTTTGTTGGCGGTCAGCATGTCGGGGTCCTGGGCGGCGAAAACGCCATTCTGCGGCTTCGCGCCCCTGTCCGGGCGCCTGGGGCCGGTGGGCGGGTGCCTGGCGGATGCGCGTTCGTCAGAGCGCGCGTGTCATGAAGTGGCTGGCCGGGTCGGGGCCGTAGCTGCCGAACGGCGCGCAGTCTTCGAAGCCATGGCGTGCATACAGCGCGCGGGCCGGTGCGAAGAAGGGCTGGCTGCCCGTCTCCAGGCTGATGCGCGCGTGGCCGGCGGCGCGGGCTTCGGCAAGGGCGTGGGCCAGCATGCGGGCGGCGATGCCCTGGCCGCGCAGGGCGGCGGCCGTGCGCATCGACTTGAGTTCCGCATGGCCGGCGTCCAGCCGCTTGAGCGCGACGGTGCCGACCAGATGGTCGCCGTCCGGCGTGCCGAGCCAGGCGCTCCAGAAGCGGATCTCCGGGCGGCGCAGGCCGTCCAGGTCGAGCGCGTGCACGCTCTCGGGGGGCGAGACGCGGCGCATGTCGGCCAGGTGCTCCTGCAAGAAGACGGCGATGCGCGGATCGCTCAGGTCGTCCAGGCGGATGCGCAGGGCGGCCACGGCCGCGTCGGGGCGTGCGTCCATCGGCGGCTCAGAAAAGGAAGTAGCGCTGCGCCAGCGGCAGCCGGGTGGCGGGCTCGCAGGTGAGCAACTGGCCGTCGGCGCGCACGGTGTAGGTCTGCGCGTCGATCTCCATGCGCGGGGTGTAGCTGTTGTGCACCATGTGCTGCTTGCGCACGCTGCGCACGCCCCGCACGGCGCTCAGTTGCTTGGCGAGGCCGTAGCGTTCGCCCACGCCGGCCGCCAGGCCCGCCTGCGAGACGAAGGTGAGCGAGGAGCGGGCCAGGGAGCCGCCGAAGGCGCCGAACATGGGGCGGTAGTGCACGGGCTGCGGCGTGGGGATGGAGGCGTTGGGGTCGCCCATGGCGGCCATCGCGATGCTGCCGCCCTTGAGGATCATCGCGGGCTTCACGCCGAAGAAGGCCGGCTTCCAGACCACGATGTCGGCCCACTTGCCGACCTCCAGGCTGCCCACGTCGTGGGAGATGCCGTGGGCGATCGCGGGGTTGATGGTGTATTTGGCGACGTAGCGCTTGATGCGGTGGTTGTCGTTGCGGGGGCCGTCCTCGGGCAGGGCGCCGCGCTGCTGCTTCATCTTGTCGGCGGTCTGCCAGGTGCGCAGGATGACTTCGCCGACGCGGCCCATGGCCTGGCTGTCGCTGCTCATCATGCTGATGGCGCCCAGGTCGTGCAGGATGTCCTCGGCGGCGATGGTTTCCTTGCGGATGCGGCTTTCGGCGAAGGCGAGGTCTTCGGCGATGGACGCGTCCAGGTGGTGGCACACCATGAGCATGTCCACGTGCTCGTCCAGCGTGTTGCGCGTGTACGGCATGGTGGGGTTGGTGGAGGAGGGCAGGAAGTTGTCCTCGCCCACCACGCGCAGGATGTCCGGCGCATGGCCCCCGCCCGCGCCCTCGGTGTGGAAGGCGCAGATGCCGCGCCCGCCCACGGCGGCGATGGTGTTCTCGACGAAGCCGCTCTCGTTGAGGGTGTCGGAGTGGATGGCCACCTGCGTGTCGGTGGCATCGGCCACGTCCAGGCAGTTGCTGATGGCCGAGGGCGTGGTGCCCCAGTCTTCGTGGAGTTTCAGGCCGATCACGCCGGCCTCGATCTGCTCGTGCAGCGCGGCGGGCAGGCTGGCGTTGCCCTTGCCCAGGAAGCCGATGTTCATCGGGAAGGCGTCGGCCGCCTGCAGCATGCGCTCGATGTGCCAGGGGCCGGGAGTGGAGGTCGTGGCCAGGGTGCCGGTGGCCGGGCCGGTGCCGCCGCCGAGCATGGTGGTGACGCCGGAGGCCAGCGCCTCCTCGATCTGCTGGGGGCAGATGAAGTGGATGTGGCTGTCGATGCCGCCCGCGGTGACGATGTTGCCTTCGCAGCTGATGATCTCGGTGCCGGGGCCGATGACGATGTCCACGCCCGGCTGGGTGTCCGGGTTGCCGGCCTTGCCGATGGCGGCGACGCGGCCGTCCTTCAGGCCGATGTCGGCCTTGACGATGCCCCAGTGGTCGATGACGAGGGCGTTGGTGAGCACGGTGTCCATCGCCCCTTCTGCGCGGGTGCGCTGGCTCTGGGCCATGCCGTCGCGGATGGTCTTGCCGCCGCCGAACTTGACCTCTTCGCCGTAGCCACCGGCGCGCAGGGTGAAGTCCTGCTCGACTTCGGCGACGAGGCCGGTGTCGGCCAGCCGCACGCGATCGCCCACGGTGGGGCCGAACATTTCCGCATAGGCGCGGCGGGATACGGTGGCCATGGTGCTGTCTTGCCTTTCCGGGGGCGTGGCTTGGTGCGTGAAGGGGCGGGGCGGGTCAGGGCTGCTGCGGCAGATCGGGGGCGGTGTCCAGCGGGCCCTGGATGTCGCCGCGGAAGCCGTACACGGTGCGGCTGCCGGCGTAGTCCACCAGTTCGACGGTGCGCTGCTGGCCGGGCTCGAAGCGTACGGCGGTGCCCGAGGTGATGTTCAGCCGCATGCCGCGCGCGGCCGCGCGGTCGAAATCGAGTGCGCCGTTGGTTTCGGCGAAGTGGTAGTGCGAGCCGACCTGGATGGGCCGGTCGGCACTGTTGCGCACCACCAGGGTGGTGGTGCGCCGGCAGGGGTTGAGTGGGTGCTCGCCGTCATCGACCAGCAGTTCGCCCGGGACCATGGTGCGCTCCTCGGGTTGC